>JAGCDP010000030.1 GCA_017651065.1 Treponema sp. | reverse complement strand
TTCCACCGTATCCAGAACCGTAAGACCAGATGAGGTGTTCTTCTGGGAACTGTGAAATATATTTGTGTTCAACATCAGCACAAGGCCAGATTCCGCCGTCTGTTTCGCCATTGTTGAGTGGCTTACCTACAGAGTGAAGACATGGTACCCAGTCGCCGTCTGTTCCAACGTACTGCCATACCTTTTCTCCGGCACGTGTCATGATGTCCATGTTCAAAACTACGTATTCAGAGTCTGTAAGCTCAATACCGTATTTAGCAATTGGAGAACCGAGTGGACCCATGCAGAATGGAATTACATACATTGTACGACCGTGCATACAACCTGTGTAAAGTCCCTTCATTGTAGCCTTGAGTTCTACAGGATCGATCCAGTGGTTTGTTGGACCAGCATCTTCTTCCTTCTTAGAAGAGATGAATGTACGTGATTCAACACGTGCAACATCACTTGGAAGAGAACGGAACAAGAAACAGTTCTCTTTAGCCTTAAGAGGTGTAGCCAATCCAGCGTCTACACACTTTTTCATAAGGCGGTCATATTCAGCTGTGGATCCGTCAAC
Source organism: Treponema sp. (assembly GCA_017651065.1). GTDB lineage: Bacteria > Spirochaetota > Spirochaetia > Treponematales > Treponemataceae > Treponema_D. Next base: position 152,097 of record JAGCDP010000030.1, on the reverse strand, counting down.
AACTACAACATTGTCTGGTTCGCACATCTTAACACATTCTTCTACCCATGCCTTAATGCCGGCATGCTTAATGTCAGATACAGTCATTAAAAACTCCTTTTTATGGATAATATCAAATATAAATATAATGATTTTTACTTATATTTACAATGCCTTTTCCGATAATAAGGGTAGAGGTGAAGAGATGACTACTTCAATTGGAAACATTAATGCTTTCTCATACGGAAGCTCTTTTTCTGGAGCAGCAGCTGCAGGAAAACTCTATGTTCCTGTAAGCAAAACAGCTCTTTTATACTCTCATTTTGATCATGTTTCAGGTGTTGCTGCAAAAGCCGGTCAGCAGGGTGTTTCAATCAGCAAAATCAGAATTTTGAACTCTTTGATTGAAAGAATGTCTGCAATTAAGAACGAACCTGCAAAACAAGTATCAAATCTCACAGAAAATCAGGCAAATGCTTTGATTGAAAGCTACCAGAAGCAACTCCAGCAAGCCCTCCAGAACCCATATATCTTAAACGGTGCCCAACCAATGGCTGGAGATTTATTCTCACTGCTCGCGTAGTCTGTATATTTATACATCTTTTCTGAATAAATATTCACGTTTTATTGACAATCCCGCGCAATTTTACCATAATATCAACCATTATGAACAAACTGGCAATTGAATTAAATGAAACTTTGAAGGGATCTGTTGTAGATTCTCTTATGTCTGATATGGGAAAGCGTCTTTACTTTCCTAATGGAATCATTTCGCAGGGTGCAGAAGCTGCAAAGGATGCATATCTTGCTAACGGAACAATCGGTATGGCTGTTTCGGGCGGCACTCCAATAGAGCTTGATTCTTATAAAAAATCAATGCCATCCTTTAATCCCCGCGAAACTGTAGCTTATGCAAAAACTGCAGGTAATCCTGATCTTCGCGCTTTGTGGAAAGAAAAAATCATAGAAAAAAATCCGTCATTGGCCGGCAAAAAAATCTCTTTGCCAATTTTAGTTCCGGGACTTACAGCAGTTCTTTCTTATGTTTCTGACCTTTTTGTAGATGAAACAAAGCCTCTTCTTGCTGCAGATCCTTGCTGGGACAACTATGAGCTTATCTGCTGTGCCCGCCGCAATGCAGAATTCCATCAGTTTAAGTGTTTTGACGGAAATGCCTTTAATCTTAAGGCACTCGAAGAAGCTATGAAGGCCGATGCTAAAAAATATGGTTCTGTTCGCGTTCTTTTGAATTTCCCTCAGAATCCAAGCGGCTACAGCCCAACAAAAGCAGAAGCTAAAGAAATCTGCCGTATTGTAAAAGAAATTGCCGAAAGTGGTGCAAAGGTACTCGTTTTGAGCGACGATGCATACTTTGGACTCAACTACGAAGAAGATATTGAACCTCAGTCTTTGTTTGCTTACTTTGCAGACATGCACGAAAACATTCTTGCAATCAAGGCAGACGGTCCTACAAAAGAAGACTTTGCATGGGGCTTTAGAACAGGCTTTGTAACATTTGGTTCTAAGGCACTTACAGACGAACAGATTACAGCACTTCAGGTTAAGTTCATGGCTGCTATCCGTTCTTCAGTTTCTTGTTCATCTACACCTTCTCAGGCACTTATTCTTCATGCTTTGAATGATGAAGCACACAACAAGCAGAAGGCAGAACTTCGTGTAATGCTCAAGCGCCGCTACGATGCAGTACGAAAATTTGTCAATACTCATAAATCATCAGTTCTTGAACCACTTCCGTTCAACTCTGGCTACTTCATGAGCTTTAACGTAAAGACAGGAAATGCAGAAGACCTTCGCAAAAAGCTTCTTGCCGAAAAGGGAATTGGTGTTATTCAGATTGATGCAAACACACTTCGCGTAGCCTTCTCAAGTATTGATGAAGAAAAGATTGAAGAAGTTTATTCTGCCATATATAATGTAGCTGAGGCTATGTAGTTTGGCAAAATATTTTCGTATGGCAGTTCTTCTTGCTGCCTGTACACTTTTCTTTTTCTCATGTCGCGAAGAATCTCAGGAACGCATTGTAATCTGGACCTCGTGTGCCGAATTTGCTCAATACACTGAATTATTTAATAGTACTCATCCTGGCAGTAATGCTGTAATTGTTTATAAAGAAAATCCTGCACAGGAATTGCCACCCGCAAAAGACGAGCTTCCGCCAGATATTGTAATTGGTTCCTGGCTCCGTACAGACAAAACTCATAAGCAGTTTAAATCACTTGATTATCTTTTTGACCGCCAGACAATTTCTTCTTCAATGTTCTACACCCAGCTTTTAGATGCGGGCAAGGTTCGTAAAAATCAGTATCTGCTTCCGGTAAGTTTTAATCTTCCTGCAGTAATTTTTGCAGATTATAATAGTGATTATATTAAAGAGAATTATACTCTCACTCTTGATCAGATAAAGGCTGCTGGTCTAAGTTACAACGAAAAAGATAAAAAGGATTCTTTCAGTCGTATAGGATTTTTGCCTTCTGCAAATGATGACTTTTTGTATTTGACAACAAAGCTTTATGGAGTTGATTTCCGCGAAGAAAAGGGTCAGATTACCTGGAGCGATTTACGTCTGCGCAATGCTGTTTCTTATGACCGCGACTGGATCAACAATACAAACGGCTCTGCACAGGACGAACAGGATTTTGCCTATAAATATCTTTTTATGCCTGATTACCGTCAGGTAACTTCTGGCCGCACATTGCTTGCCTATACAACAAGTAACAAGATGTTCGGTTATATGAAGGGCCAGGAATTGAATATTGATTACCGCTGGATCAAAGGCGATGGTTTTATCCCGATTGAAGATTCGTTCCTTATGACAGGCATCTATGCAAAAGCATCAAACGAACAGGGTGCAACAGAATTTTTAAGCTGGTTCTTTGATTCTGAAACTCAAAAGGCAATTCTTGAGCGTAAAATTGCTATGGAATTAAACAATGAAATGTTTGGAATTGCCGATGGCTTTTCTGCATTGCGTGATATTACAGAGCATATTCTTCCAATCTATTATAATCAGCTGCTTACAAATCTTCCACCGGCTCAGCTGCTCAGAGTTCCACAGAAGCTTCCTGCAAGATGGGATTCTTATAAGTCAGTTGTAGTAGAGCCTTACCTTAATGCAGCAATTACTACAGACGAAAAAGTTTCTATTTCAGACTACGAAGCAGAATGGCGCAAAAAAGTGTTTGATAACTAGGAGGGGTCCTATGGATAATAAATATGTTTCAATAATCGAAAAGTGTAAGGCCGAATGTGCTAAGCGACTTGTTGGACAGGAAGCACTTGTGAGCGATATTCTTACTGCATTTGTTGCCGACGGTCATGTACTGCTCGAAGGTGTTCCGGGGCTTGCTAAAACTCTTGCAATTAAAACTGTTGCAGAAATTCTTGGACTTGATTTTAAGCGTATTCAGTTTACTCCTGATTTGCTGCCGGCCGATGTTACCGGAACTTTAATCTATGAACAGAACAAAGGTTCCTTCAGCGTAAGAAAAGGTCCTGTTTTTGCAAATGTAATTCTTGCCGATGAAATTAACCGTGCTCCTGCAAAAGTTCAGTCTGCAATGCTCGAAGCAATGGAAGAGCGCCAGGTAACAATTGGTGAAGAAACATATAAGCTTCCTTCTCCGTTTTTTGTACTCGCAACTCAAAACCCTGTAGAGCAGGAAGGAACTTACAATCTGCCGGAAGCAGAACTTGACCGATTTTTGATGAAGCTTGTCGTAAATTATCCGACTGCCGAAAACGAAAAACTCATTGTAAAAACTGCCGGTAAAGCACCTGCTGTTCCAGTAAATACTATTGTTGGCCCTGCAGACATTACTGCAATGCGTCAGGCTGCCGAAAAAATTACCTGCGACGAAAAAATTGTAGATTATATTGTAAATATTCTTGCAGTAACAAGACCTGCCGGTGGAACTGGTGCACTTGAAAAGTATATAAACTTTGGTGCTTCTCCTCGTGCAGGAATTGCAATGCTTCAGTGTGCAAAGGTTCACGCACTTTTTGCCGGACGCGATTTTGTTCTGCCTGAAGATGTAAAAGCAGTTGCAATGAATGTTCTGCGCCACCGTCTTGTTCTTTCGTACGAAGCTGCTGCCGACAACATTACCGCCGACGAAATTATTAAGCGCATATTGGACTTTATTCCGGTACCGTAATGGGATACATAGACAGCGAATCCTTAGTAAAAAAAGCCTCATTTCTGCGCCTTCAGGCAAGTTCAATTGCCGACAGCATGAAAACGGGAAATTTCCGTTCGCTTTACAGAGGGCAGGGAATTGAATTTTCAGGGGTTCGTGATTACATCCGTGGAGACGATATTCGTTCAATAGACTGGAACGTAACTGCCAGAATGGGCCGCCCGTATGTAAAGATTTTTGAAGAAGAACGAGAGCTTCAGATTTTTCTTGTAATAGACAGTTCTGCTTCTATGTTCATTGATTGCGCAAATGGCCAGCCGGTAAAATATGCCTGTGGTGCAAATCTTGCAGCGCTTATAACTCTTGCTGCCGAAATGAACGGATGTCCTGTTGGAGCAGTTTTTTTTGACGGAAGCCTTCATTTTTCATGTAAGCCAATGAGCGGCCGTGAACAGACAATGCTTCTTCTTACACACCTGGATAAGCTTTCTGAAAATAAAACAAACGGTTCTGTTCTTGCAAATGCCCTTATTGGTGCAGATAAAATTTTAAGAAAAAAATCACTTATATTTGTAATTTCAGATTTTAGAAGTGCGGGCTGGGAAACTCCTCTTATAAAGCTTGCACAAAAGAATGATGTTGTTGCCATGCGCATAACAGACGATTTTGACAGAATGCTTCCAGCGTTGGGAACAGTTGTTTTTAAAGATGCCGAAAGCGACCTTAAAATGACACTTCCAACTTCTTCGCAAAAGCTTAAGGAAGAATGGAAAAATCGTAATGAAGCAATGCAATGGCGATGGCAGGAAACCTGTATCAAGCATGGAATAAATCCTTGTCTTGTAAATGTAACAGATGATCCGCTGCAGGTTTTAGTAGATTTGTTTGAGGCAAAAAAATGATTTATATTCAAAGCCAGCAGTCTACTTTCCCAAAAGCAATTTATATTGGCGACAAGGCAGAACTCCGCTGCTCGTTCAGTTCGGGCTCTGCTCTTCAAACAGGTACTCTTTCTGCGCAGTCGTTTTTACAGCCTATTGATTTTTCTTTATACGATATAAATGAAATTACACTTCAGAAATCCGAAACAGATTATTATACGCTTGTAATTAATTTTACACCGTGGCGAACAGGCCAGATTTCTTTCCCGGACTTTCAGCTTGAAGGAGCAGGAACACTTCATTTTGAAGCAGTTCAGATAAAATCGCTTGTAGAACAACAGGGCGTAACAGATATAAAAAACTTCAGTTCGCCGCTTTTACTACCGGGAACTGCCTACAAGATTTATGGCGGAATTGCTGTTTTTGTAGTTCTTCTTATTGTAGTAATAAGGCTTATTGTAAAATGGCGTTCGGTTGTGCTCTGGTTTAAAAACGTTAAACTTAAAAGACGCTATGCAAGAAGTAAAAAAGCAACAGTTCGTGCGCTCAAGGCACTTGGTTCAAAAAATGAAACGCCTGCAGAAATTTGTACAAAGCTCCAGAAACTTATGCGCGAATATCTTGAACTCAGGCTTGAGTATCCGTTTACCAAAACGTTAACTTCAGAAATGAGCATGGCGTTTGAAAAAGCAACAAGTGGTCTTGCAGATGAAAAACGACAGGATGCTTTTGATTCAATTATTTCAATTTTTGTACGCACAGATTTTATCCGCTTTTCTCATACTCAGAAATCAAAGTTTGAAGAAGGGGAACTTGCCGGCATAATAAAAAATCTTATAGATGCTATAACAGTAATTGAAGAAGGAGGAACAGCAGATGCTTGAGTTTCAGAATCCGGCCGCATTCTTTCTTTTTCTGTTAATTCCTCTTTTATATCTTCTACGATATTTAAAAATCTTCAGACAGATAACTTTTGTTGCGGTTCTTTCTGATTGGAACGGAAAAGCATTTGTATGGAGCGGTAAGATTCGAAAGCTGCTTTCAATTTTAGCAAAGGTTGTAATTTTCCTTGGTTTTGCATCAGTTATTACTGCGCTTGCAGATCCGGTAATCACAAGGCAGGAAAAAGTTTATACTTCGCTAGGAACAGATATTGTTTTTGTTATAGATACTTCACCTTCAATGGCTGCAAAAGATGTTGGCGGGCTCACAAGACTTGATTCTGCAAAAGAAACAATCCGAAGCGTTACTGCAGAATATGACGGCTGTCGTTTTGGAATGGTTGTGCTTGGAAGTGAAGCTTCTGTTTTTGTTCCGCCTACTGCCGATATTAATTTGTTTAAAGGACGCCTGGAAGATGTAAAGGTTGGTATTCTTGGAAACGGTTCTGCAATAGGTGATGGTCTGAGTACAGCAGTATGCCACCTTGTTTCTTCTTCTGCAAAAAAACGCACAATCATTTTACTTACAGACGGTGAAAACAACGCAGGACAAATCCACCCCGAAACTGCAGCCGCTCTTGCTTCCGAAAACGATATTCCTGTTTATGTAATTGGAATTGGAACAAAAGGAACAGTCCCTATTGAATATATAGACCCTCTGAACGGTAAAGTTTATTCAGGTTATTTAGATTCAAGCTTTAATTCTGCATCGCTCAGACGCATTGCTGCAATGACAAGCGGCCGCTACTTTGAAGTAACAACAGTTCAGGAATTCCAGCACACTTTTGAAACAGTCATAAAGACAGAAAGTGTAGTGCAGAATTATACATTCAGAACAGTAACACAAAGCTGCTTTAAGAAAATCCTTTTAATTGCAATTCTTCTTTTGTGTGCCGGCTGGTTTATAAAACGAATTATCCTTCGCGAAATGTTGAGCTTCCGTTATGCAAAAATCCTTCTTGTTCGTTCTGTGTTTATTGCAATCAGTTTTGTAATGGTACTTATTGCTTATGCAGACATTCACTGGGGAACCTATCTTGTGCCTGTTCAAAAAAGCGGTGCGTCTGTAAGTCTTGTTTATGATATTTCAAACAGCATGCTCGCTACCGATTGTGAAGAAGGACTTACAAGACTCCGTGCTGCCTGTGAATATTCAAAAGGCCTTCTTTCTAAAATGAACGGAGTTAGTGCTTCAGTAGTTTTGGCAAAGGGAGACGGAGTAGCAGCAATTCCCCTTACTGATGATTATGTAATGATAGAATCGCTTCTGGAAGTAATGTCGCCTAGTCTTATGACAGTGCCTGGTTCAAGCATTGGAAAAGGCATCCTCAAAGCAAAAGAAACTTTCCCTTCAAATTATTCAAATGTAGGAAGAATCTGGGTTTTTACAGATGGCGAAGAAACAGACAGTAATCTTAAAACAGCATTAAGTGAATGTCTAAAAGCCGGAATCTCTGTTTCAATAATAGGTTTTGGCGAAGAACGCGAAAGTCAGATTTATGCAGGAGACGGACGAACAATTGTTTCTACAGCACTTCGCTCAAATAAAATTAATACAGCAATTGAAGACGCAAAAAAGAATCTTGGTGTTTATAAAAATCATGCAGAAATTTTCTATATCAAGGCTTCGGAAAAAGGTGCGGCTGTTAAGCTTTTGAATCAATTAAAGGAAGGTTCGGAGCAGCTTGTTTCTTATGAAGCAAAACCAGTTCCTCGTTTTAAGCTGTTCCTTTTGCTTGCAGTTTTATTCTACAGCTTCAGTTATATTTTTACAGAGTTCGATTTTAAGAAAATCAAAATGTCAGGCGCTGCAGCACTTTGCATTTTTATGGTCATTACTTTCACAGGTTGTTCAGATTCAACCTCTGATATTTTAAAAGGTACGTTTGCATTTGCTAAAAAACAGTATTCCAAAGCAGTATCATATTTTCATACAGCTCAGGAAATTGCCGAAAAAAACGGAAATGAGCAGAAGCTTTCATATACACTTTATGATTTAGGAACGGCTTATTCTTTGCTTGGAGAAGACGATGCAGCAATGGAAAAGTTTTCGCAGATTCCTGTAGACGCGCCTGTTTCGGTTCTTTACGGGGCTTACTACAACGCCGGAGTTCTTGCCCACAAAAATGAAGATTACGAGCATGCAGTTGAATATTTTAAAAAGGCGCTCGAAGTAGACAGTACCCGTGTTGATGCAAAAATAAATCTTGAGCTTTCAATACAGAGTATAGAAGTAAACGTTCAGCATAATCAAAGTCAGGCCGTTCCTTCTGCCGAAGATAATTCAATAAATCAGGATCTTGAAAAAGCGATATTTGAACGAATAAAGGAGAATGATCAGAAACAATGGAAAAACAGCGAACAAAATCAAAGCGAAGCGCTGGCAGACGATTATTAATTTTATTTTTTCTGCTCACTACATTTCCGGCATTTTCTCAAACACTTACAAATGCAATGCTCCGTGACCTTCGTATTTCTCCTGTTCAGAATCAGCAGTTTCAGGTAAATACAGATATAAAATTTGAAACAGTAATTCCATATACATTGCCTTCGCAGATTGATGTTTCAATGCCCGAAGAAGATGATCATGTTTCTTTCAGAACTCTTCGTAAGGTTGAATCTGATGGAGGAACAAAAATAGAAATATGGTATCAGTTCGATAAAACAGGAACTTATACACCAAAGCCTCTTGTTATAAAACTCAAAAACAGCAGACGACAGATTCTTTTTGAACCGGTAACAATAGGTATTAATCCAAAACAGCAGCAGCCTCTTTGTATAATTGCAACACCACAGGGTAATAATAAAAACCTTACAATAAGGGCTGGCGAAAAACTTAAGTTCAGTGTTTATCTTCAATATGCTGTGCAGCTTACACAATTCAGCTGGGAAATACCAAAGGATTCTCTTTTTGAACAGACAAGAACTTATGAATTTACAGAAATCAAACAGCGTGAAAAAATTGTTTCAGACGAGCTCATCCCTATAAGCGATTTTGAATGGACTCCGCTTGTTCCGGGCACTGTTTCTTTCCCTGCTTTTAAAATTCAGGCAATTGCTTACAACGGCGATAAAGTTACAGTGCGCATGCCTCAAATAACAGTTAAGGTTCTTGACGGAAAGCACATGGTTGTAACAGAAGGAACTTCTTATTTTGAAGCAGCCTTTAATACAGATGAAGTTCTTGATGAAGGAAACAATTCTGCCGAAGTTACTGTCGAAGCAGCCAAACTTATTGCGGAGCTTCGTGCAAACGAAAGGCATTCTGTATTCGGCAAGGCCCGCAAATTAAGAATTGTTCTTGAACGAGAATACAATCTTCCGTACAGCGAAAATGAATTTAAGGTAATGTGGCTTTTTGTCTGCATTGGTTTGTTTGCTGTAGTTTTAGTTTTACTGTTTATTTTTATTTACAAAAAGAAGCACGGAATGATTTTGATATGCGGAGTAGTGCTTGTGCTTTTACTTGTGGGTACTATTTATTGCGGAGTTTGTACAAACAGAAAATATGGCATTTCATTAGGAAGCAGAGTTTATTCAATTCCTGAATCAAATGCAGCTATAACTTCGGAGCTTCCGGCTGGTAACAGGGTTCAGATTATTTCTCAGACAGAAAACTGGTATTTGTTAAGATTTGGTGAAACAGAAGGCTGGTGCAAAAAAGAAAACATTGAGCTTATTTCAAAATAATCCAGGTTGCTCCGGTTCCGCCTTCTGCTTTGTTTTTAGGATGGCCTGAAGTGCCGCAGCGTGGATCCGATTCTATAAAGCGGCGTACAAGTTCACCAAGAACAGGGTCTGTCCCTTGAGTGTGAATTCCTTTTCCGTGAATTATCTGAACTTTTCTAAGCCCGCGTTTTTTGCAGTCTGTAATAAATGAATCAAGACGCATTCGTGCTTCGTCCTGATGTAAACCATGCAGGTCAAGGTATGCTTCTGGCCTTAAGTTCAAAACATATTCCCTGTCCTGCTGTTTTGTTCGTTCCTGGTGTTCTTCGGCAATTTTATCTTTGTCGATTGTACCGTATTTTCTAAGCCAGATTTCCATAGGATTTACAGCCGGATTTTTTGAAGGAGCAGCAGGCTTCTTTACAGGTTCCCCGGCATTTGCTTTTTTGTGAGAAACCTGCGGTGCCTTTGCTTTTTCGCGTGCAGCTGCCTTTTCCTTTTTTTTCAAATCATCCCACTGGTCCAGGATGTCTCCCATGTTCATACGGTCTTATTCTACTATAAGAATTTTCTCATGTAAATAACAATTTTTTTACTTCCCATTTTGGAGATTTTATATTATTTTTAAAATATGAACGATTTTTATGAGGTTCTTGGGGTCCCTAAGACCGCCACAGCTGACGAAATTAAAAAGGCTTACCGCAAACTGGCTTTTAAGTATCATCCGGATCAGAATCCTGGAGATAAGGCTGCAGAAGAGATGTTTAAAAAGGTTAATGCAGCCTATGATGTTTTGGGCGATGAAAACAAACGCCGCCAGTATGACAACGGTTCCTTTAATCCTTTCCAGGAATATGCACAATATCAGCAGGGCCAAAGCTATCAGGGACAGACATATCAAAATCCATTTGGAGAAGGCCAGGACTTCTGGAGCTGGTTTACAAATGCCTATGGTTCACAAAATCAGGAGCCACAGGAAGAGACCAGCCAGCGTTATACCCGCAAAACTTACCGCTATTATACAAAAGGCGGCTATCTGAATATGCTGCTCATAAAAAGCCTGCAGACTCTGGCAGGAATATGGTTTTTCAGATTTTCATGGATGATTTTCCCTTTTGGCCCTCTGATTTGTATTGGAGTAATAGCAAGCGGCTTTGCAGGAGTAATTCGCGCCATTCGAGGTCTGATATTTAAACGGGGTTAAAAAGCAGAAGAATTAATCAGGTCAGAAGAATAAACCAAAAAATCTTTGACTGTGGGACGCAGGAAAAAGAAAGTAAGGGGGGACCGGTAGTGGGGCTGCCGCGCTTGCGCCGGCTGTCGCACGGATGCCGGGGGATACCTTGCTTTTTTTTCCGTCGCTGGGGCCCGCAGGCAAAGATTTTTTTATATGATTATATTTCACCTAAATAATACTTTTTCTTGCCGCGGCGGAAGATAATGACTTTGCCTTCAAGCGCAATATCCTTTTTAATCACTGCTGTTTCATAATTAATAACTTCGCCGTTTACGCTGATTGCATTATTCTTTATGAACTCGCGTGCCTCGCGCTTAGAGCTTGCCATTCCGTTGTTTACAAGGACATCAACAAGAGGTGCATCTTCTGTAAACTTGAATGTTGGAACACCCTTCATTCCAGTGAGGATATCTTTTACTGCAAGACCCTTGAAGTCGCCTGCAAAAAGCTTTTCGCTTACCTGAACTGCGTTGTCTGCTTCTTCCTTGCCGTGAAGATCTTTTACAATTTCCCATGCAAGAGTTTTCTGAGCAATGCGCTTTTCTGGAGCAGCCATGTGCTGAGCATATACGTCTTCAATCTGTTCTTTTGTGAGGAATGTGAATACCTTAAGATATTCCAGAACCTTAGAGTCATCTGAGTTAATGAGGTACTGGTAAATTGCGTAAGGTGCAGTCTGTTCCTTGTCGAGCCACAAAGCGTTTCCTTCTGACTTACCAAACTTCTTTCCTGTTGCATCAAGAATGAGCGGCATAGTGAAAGCGTAAGCCTGACCGTCGAGCATCTTTTTAATAAGGTCTACACCGGTTGTAATGTTTCCCCACTGGTCGCTACCGGCAACCTGCATAAGACAATTGTGCTTCTGGTAAAGATGAACAAAGTCAAAGCCCTGCAAAATCATGTAAGAGAATTCTGCGTATGTAATACCTGTTTCAAGTCGGCGGCGGATAATATCCTTGTCGAGCATGTAGTTCAGGCTTATGTATTTACCAATGTCGCGGAGAGTATCAAGGAATGAGCGGCCCTTCCACCAGTCGTAGTTATCTACAAGAGTTGCTGTTGGAACAAGGCGCTTAACCTGAGCACGGATTCCTTCAATATTTTTGTTTACTGCTTCTTCACTGATTATTTCGCGTTCTGCTGTTGGGCGGGGGTCACCAATACGGCCTGTAGCACCACCGCAAAGAAGAATAGGAAGGTGACCTGCATTAGCAAGACGCTTTGCCATACACAAAGAAGAATAATGACCAATATGAAGTGAATTTGCTGTTGGGTCTGTTCCCCAATAAAAAGCGAATGGCTTTCCGTCGAGTACCTTCTGTAAATCTGATTCTTCACCAGCAACGTCTTTAATGAGTCCACGCCATTTTAAATCTTCAAATAAAGTCATAGAGTTAATTTCCTTTGTGTATGATTTTTTTTTAAGTAATAAAATATTACTTCTGTCTGAAAATGATTCTTCCCTTATTCAAATCATAAGGAGAGAGGGCAACCTTAACACTGTCACCCGGAACGATTCTGATATAATGCTTTCGCATCTTTCCTGAAAGATGTGCAAGAATTACGTGACCATTCTGTAATTCTACGCGGAAAGTTGTGTTTGGAAGCGCTTCTTTTACTACGCCTTCTACTTCAATTGCTTCTTCTTTTGCCATACGGTTATTAAAAGCCCCTTTATAAAAAAAATTGTGCAAAAAGCAAAAAAAGTGTTTGTGTTTTTGTCATTTTGCATTTATATTAGTATATACAAAATAAAAAAATTAGACAACATGAACGTCATTGCGAGCCAACGGCGAAGCAATCCACAAATTGAAAAGTTGTCAAAAATTGGGAGATTTACAAAATGGATCAAGCTTTTATCGAAAAAATGAAGAAAGAGCTTCTTAAACAGCGAAAAACTATTCTTGAGTCCTTAGCCGGACAAAGTGATGATATGAGGGAGCTGGTAAAAACAGTAGAGTCAGGTGATGAAGCAGACGTTGCAGCAGATGCAATTGACCGCACACTTCTTACAGCACTTGGTTCACAGGATGCAAAACGCCTTCAGCAGATTGATAACTGTCTGGACAGAATCTATCAGAACAAGTACGGACGCTGCATTAAATGCGGTAAGGATATTCCAAAGGGCCGCCTTGAAGCTGTACCTTGGGCATTGATGTGCGTAAACTGCGCTAGTGCAGAGGAACGCAAAAACAGGTAGTACCAGAAGGGTAGGTTAGTTCTTTATAACCTGCCCTTTTTGCTTTTTGAGCGGCAATATCAAAAGCTGCATCAAGAAATTCACATTTATGGGCATCGGAGTTTATACACACCGGAACACCCTGTTCGTAAAGATAATCTAAAAACTGAGCACTCGGATAAACATCATCCATCATTCCACGGGCAATTGCACCTGTGTTAATTTCGGCAATCACACCGGCGGCGGCTGCAGCTTTTGCAGTAAGCTTGAGCTGCTCCTTATACCAGCTTTCATTTTCATCAAAAAATTTAAGCGGCCCGTTTCTGAGTCTGATTAAATCTGGGTGACCAATAATATCAAACTTACCGGCTTTAATCATTGCGCGTTCTGCTTCAAAATAATCACAGGCAACACGCTTTCCGTCTATTGTGCCGTCTGGCTTGGAATAAAGGCGGCGTAGATTTTCCTGAACAATTTCAACCTTGTGGTCTACTGTAAAAAATCCGTCTGGCGTATTTAGAAAATGAACTGAACCAATCAAAAAATCAGGCTTGAACTGTGAGTATGCAGTCTTGTCTGGAATAGCTGTACCAACATCCGGGCGTACAAAATAGTCAGCTTCAAAGCCAAGAAGAATCTTTATACGGTCTGCATACTTTTGCTTAAGCTCGTTTATTGTTGCAACATATGAAGGAAAATCGGCAACGGGCATATGCCAGATAGAATCTACTGCAGAATAAAATTCAGGATTAAGAGGATGCAGTGAATGCTCAGAAAATCCAAGGACAGTAAAGCCTTTTTCAATTGCAGAAAGAATATGTTCTTCGGCAGTGTTTTTTCCATCGCTGAAGCTTGAGTGAGTATGAAGATTTATTTTTTCATTCATAATTAAAATTCACCCTTAAGAAGACTAAGTGATTTTTGAACAAGCACGTTTGGCTTCTGAGGTTTAACAATGTAGGTTTTTGCACCAGACTGAAGAATCTTTACAACCCATTCACGCTGAAGTGGAGGAGAGTAAACAATTACTGGTGGTGCGTTATATTCACGACGCATCGAAGCCAGAACATTCAAGCCTGTGTTGTCTGGAAGAACTACATCAAGAACAACAAGATTAAATTTTTCGGCTGCGTAATCTGCAAGGAACGACTGACTTGAATTATAGGCAGAAACATTTGCACCATAACCTTCAAATGCAGTTTTGCTCATTGCAAGTGATTTTAAGTCTGAGTCAATGATAGCAATATTAAGAACTGTTCCGTCTGCGGCTTTAAGAGCTTCTGGATCAGAGTTAGTATCAGAGAAGAAGCGTGTTTCAACCGAACTTGAATCTTCATCAAGATATGAAGAAGTAAGAATGCGGTCTGTAATAAGGTCAGAAACGCTTGAAGTAATTGTTGTATCAATGAGCGAGTTCAAAACCTTAGGAAGATTATTCGACATTTCAATTCCGTTGTAAGCTTCGTGACCTTCAAGGAAGTCTTTAAGGAACGGACTGAGCGAAAGAATCTTTACATGCTTTGTATGAACCTTTGGACATGCAAGAACATTATCCAGAAGGAATTCAAGGTTATAACCGTCTACAAAAGTAAGCTCAAGGTTTGTAAGCATGATTAAGATTTTTGGAGATTCAATCTCTTCTGTTTCAATCATTTCTGTAAGCTTATATTGTAAGAGGGCAAGTTTTTCGCGGTTTAAGCCAACTGCAAGTTCAATAAAGATAATGCTGTTGTTGCGGTGAAGGTCAAGCACACTTGGTGTTGTATCCATAGAAAGAGGATTATGTAAAACCTTACCGATTGCTTCAAAGAAAACGTCGAACTGAATTGGTTTTGCAAAGTATTTGATTACACCGTATTTTGCAAGTGCTGCAATGCTTGCCTTGTCTGCAGAAGGACCTGTGATGATTGTAGGAATTGAAGCAGTGTTAGGATCCCCTAATTTCTTTTCAAGGAAAGCCATTTCTTCTACTCTGTCTTCACCCATATCAAGAATTACAAGGTTAGGCAGAAGAGTGAGCATCTTTGGATAAGAATCTCTGTTTTCCTGTGTAAGTGTTACTTCAATCTGGTCAACAGCCAGCTTTTGCTTGAGGAAGTCTCGGAAAAGCTGATGACTGTCAATTATTAAAACCTTTTTCATCGTATTTACAATTATAATACAAGTTAAAAAAAATATCTACTTTTTTGTAAATATACCATTATATTGGGTCATGTGGAAAATATGCACGGTGTGGAAGGTGTCTGCTTGAGGAAAACAGCCACACTCCCGCTAAGGTCTGTCTGCAAACTACTGCTGAGCTTGTAAAGAAAGATTAAACTCGCTTCGCTCGTCAAGCTCAGATGTAGTTTGCAGCCAACCCTACGCTCCGTGTGGTTGTTTTCAAATTGATTCGGTGTTCCACTCCGTGCATATTTTCAAGGCCTTCTTATTTCAGCATATTTTTCACGGCCTACTAATGGGATATTTCCTTTCGTAGTTTTTTTTAACTTAAATGACATTTTATGAATACGACAAAAAATGTTTTCCTAAAAAAACCGGGGGTGGATGCATATATTAATATGTACCCGCTTAAAAAAAATGGCGGAAGGGAAATTGCGAATACGAAAACATTCTGGCGTGCGGCCGCAAGGCGGCCAACGTTTATCGTTTCAAGGCACGCCAGCATGTAGTGGGCGAGCCCACGGTTTCGGATTCGCAATTCCCCTGGGAGCCATTTTTTTTTTCACAAGAACACATATTGTTACAAAAATACACACCAACCAATTTTTACAGAAACATCTCTTGACCTAATTTTAAAAGTCCTTTACTTTAAAAAACGAAAGGAGATATCAAATGCCTGTTTCGACAACTGCTTTGACTAAAAAAGAAAAACTCGCCATTGAGGCAAGAAAATTTATTACCCGCGTATATGCCTGGATGGCTGTAGCTCTTATTGTCAGTGCTGCCAGTGCTTTTTTTGCTGCTGGTAGTGATACTGCTTATAAGCTTATCTGGGGCGGACGCCATATTGGATTTTATGTACTTGTTGCTGTTGAAATCCTTCTTGTAATAATTATTTCTGCATCGCTGCAAAAGATTCCTGTTGGATTTGCAGGCTTCCTCTTTGTGCTTTATTCGATTGTGAACGGGCTAACCCTTTCTGCAATCTTCCTTGTTTTTGATATTCATTCTATTGGAATTGTATTCCTTATTTCCGCCGGAATGTTTGTTGCAATGTCGCTTTATGGACGTTTTACAAAGCAGGATCTTAATTCTGCCGGACGCTATCTTATGATGGCCTTGTTCGGACTTATTATTCTTGCAGTTGTAAACTTTTTCTTGAAATCCGGACCACTTCAGTGGATTATTTCGCTTGTAACACTTGTAGTTTTCATTGGACTTACAGCATACGATACAAACAAAATTGTACGCGCTTCGCAGCTTGCAGATGGTTCCGAAGTTTTCAAAAAGGCTGCAATTTATGGTGCGCTTGAGTTGTATCTGGATTTCTTGAATATATTCCTTTCACTGTTGAATCTGTTTGGAAAGAAGAGATAAAAATGAACGAAAGACAAAGAAGCTCCTTGCTTCACAGAAATGTACTTGGTGCTCTTGGAATGCTTTTACCTTTTATAAGTATTTTCGGGGGCCTGTTTGTAAGAAATAAACCTGCAAGCTGGTGGTATTCAATCAGCGTAACTTATTATATTACTCCGGCTCTGGCAATAATTCTTGGAGCCTGCGCAATATTCCTTTTGTGTTACAGGTCCTATAATACAATTGATACTGTTATCAATGTAATTTCGGGCATTCTTGCAATGGGAGTTGTACTTTTTCCCTGCGATAATCCTTATGGTTATGACCATGTCGGCTTCTTCCAGCTGCCTGTCTTTGTTTCAAATATAATCCATTCCTGCTGTGCAATGCTGCTTTTCGGCTTTCTTGCCTACAACATAGGCTGGCTTTTTACCAAGGGAAAGAACGAAGTGAATAACAGAATCTACAGATTCTGCGCCCGTGCAATGATCTGCGTAATGTCGGTTTTTGCAATAATTATTGTCCTTGGTGCTTTTGGAGTAAAATATCCAAAATGGATTGTCATGATTGTAGAGGCAGTTCTGCTTTTACTCTTTGGTTTTGCTTGGCTGGTAAAGGGAAAACTCTTTAATTTTTCAAAATCAGAGTAAGTTTATTTTACTTTCATCTCAAAAACCCCGTCCCATTTTTTTGGAGGCGGGTTTGTTTTAAAGTGGGCTATGCGGTCAATGAAGACAACAGACGGCATATCCTGATACTTTTCATTACAAAGCTGGAACATGCTTTCGGCTTTATCCCATGCCTGCTTGCGGTAAGCGGCAAGACCTTTTTCAAACAAATCTTTAATTTCAAAAAGCTTGTCTGTAGCAGCAGCCTTTGTCTGTAAAATTTCGTAGATGCGTACAGGCTCGTTCTTTCCCTTTACCTTTATAAAATCAAGCTCGCGGCAAACAAATGTATCTTTAAGCTTGTCGTAAACTGCTTCGGTAATGATTGCCTTTGAACCATATGCCTTGTTAGCACCTTCAAGTCGTGCAGCAAGATTTACAGTATCACCGATTGAAGTGTAATCCATACGGCTTCGGGCACCTACAGAACCAAATACGACCTTACCTGTGTTAATACCAATTCCCATAGAAATGTAATCAGAACCATCGGCAAGAGCCAGTTCCTGCTGGGCACGCATTGCAGCACGAATATCCATTGCAGCCTTACAGGCGTTGTATTCCTTTTTAGGACCAGAGAAGAATGCCATCATTTCATCGCCGACAAACTTATCTACGTCACCGCCGTTGTTCAGAATAATTTCTGTTTCAATATCAAGGTAATGGTTCAGAATTTCTACAACATCCTTTGGCTGTTTACCTTCGCACAAAGAAGTAAAGCCTCGGATATCTGTGAACAAGAAACAAAGCTCGCGTGAAGAAGTTGCCTTTTTAGTATCTTTATCTGCAGCCTGCAAAGTAGAGAACGAAATATAAGGAATGATACCACGAATGATTCCGACCATGTTTTTAATTTCTTTAGAAAGGTCTTTTGTTTCATCGCGTGTTTTGATTGAATCAATATATGTAAGCTGGCTTGCAGTGATTTTTGAATTTCCATCAAGAATCTCTTCGAGTGTATTTGAAGTTTTACGAACATTAGTTTTAAGATACAGCAACGGATTAGTAATAAAGTCTGCAATCAAAAGTGAAAGAATGATTGAAATATAAAGGAACATTACAACCATTGTGAAAACAAAAACCTTAACATGGAAGAACGAACGCATAAGGATTTCTGTCTTGTAAGTTACAATAGAAAATCCTACAAGCTTAAAACCAGCCTTTCTTGTAAAATAAACAGGATAAATATATTTACATAAATCGCCGTCGAGCACAGGCTGCTTTTTATAATTTCCATTCATAAAGTTTGTAAAATATTCACGTGCTTTGGCTGCTGGAATTATTTTTTCACTTTCCGGAATATCCTTAACTTTTCCTACAGCTGTTGTATAAGAAAAAACATCATAATCAGGCCATTCAATATCTTCGAGTTTAATTTCTGTTTCTTCTTCGAGCGGAACAAATGTTACCTTGTCGCCTTCCTTCTGATAGATTATATTACCAGGAGTTCCGGCTGTAATAATGTCTATGCGTTCAAAAGGACAGTCTGCATAACTGTTTGCTTCTTTTTGCTGTGTAAAATATGGAGCAATTTTTTCATATTTACCGTCGGCAGAATCGTAAACTGTAGAAGTCTGTTCTGCCTGAGAACGACCAACATCGCTTACTGCTTCTGTAAACATTGTTTTATAACTGCGCAGAATAAGAATTGTAAAGAACACCATGATTACAGAAATTACACCGATGATTGAAAGTGTAAGCTTTGTTTTAATGGAAATCTTTGTTTTCTGTTTTGATTCAGCCTGGATTTTTTTGTATTCAGCAAATTCCGGATTCATTTCACGCAGGAAAAGAATTCCAAAAATTGACATAAGTGCGTGTGCAATAAACACAAGCCCGAATGCAACATAAACCTGTGCAGGAAGATTTACAAACCATCGCCAGCAGTTTGCAAACATTACAAGGCAGGTAACCGAACAGAAAAGATAGAATGTAAGGCTTATATAAGTTATTACATATAAAACAGTATTAACCTTGCCTTTTATAAAAAGTGAAATCAAAAGGAACAATGCAGTAAAGGGAACAAAGTAAATTACAAAATAAATAATGTGGAAGGCACTTTCCTGAATAGCCGGATCCTGAGTAAACGGAAGCGTATAAGGATAAATAAGATTAGCCGTGCTTTCTGCATCTCCAAGACTTATGCTCTGCATGCCCATTGGCAAAAGAAAAAGCGCCGCAAGAATAGCAGCAGGTAAGATTCTGCAGAAATAAAAGAAAAACAGCTTAGAGTTAAACTTGATTTTGCCCTTAAAAAGTGAATTTGATTTTTTTGTTTTTTGTGCTTTTGATTTCATTGTGATATCCGTTTGTTTGTATAATATCTTTCTATTATAATATATGAATCTAAAAAATCAATTAAGACTTTTCGTTGTAAATTCTTTCTATTTATACTATTATTCATGAAACGGGGTCCCTGAGCTTGTCGAAGGGCAAAAGTGGAGATTTTTATGAACAGATTTAATATTGGCGACAGCTTTGAAACAACAGTTGTTGCAGTAACAGACACCACAGTTTTTGTAGATCTTAGTGCCAAAAGCGAAGGTGTAATTGATGTAGCAGAATTTAAGGATGATAATGGAAATATAAATGTAAAAGAAGGCGACAAGCTCAAGGTTTTCTTTACAGGCGAGCTTCATGGCGAAATGCGCTTTACAACAAAAATTGGCGGAAGTGCTGCAGATGATACAATGATTGAAAACGCCTGGAAGGGTGGCATTCCTGTAGAAGGTCATGTAGAAGCAGAAATAAAAGGCGGATTCGAAGTAAAGCTTGGCGGAAAGCGTGCATTCTGTCCATATTCGCAGATGGGTTTTAAAGATAAAAAAGAACCTGCAGCATATGTTGGCCGTACAATGAGCTTTATAATCACAGAATACAAAAACGATGGCCGTGATATTTTAGTAAGCAACAGAAAAATCGGCGAAAGTGAATATGCTGCCAGTCTTGGTAAGCTTGCAACACAGATTACAGAAGGAGCCGTTGTAGATGCAACTGTAGAAAGCATTGAAAAATTCGGTGCCTTTGTAAATATCATGGGATTCCGTGCGCTGCTTCCAATAAGCGAAATGTCGCTTGACCGTGTAAATGATGCAGGCGAAGTAGTGCAGGTTGGCCAGGAGCTTAAGGTAAAAGTAATTCACACCGACTGGAAAAATGAACGCGTTAGTGTAAGCCTTAAAGCATTAATGGCAAATCCTTGGGAAGGAGCAGGAGCTAAGTTCCCTGTTGGTTCAAAACAGACAGGCAAAATCAGCCGCATTGCAGAATTTGGCGTTTTTGTAAACATAGCACCAGGAATAGACGGACTTGTCCACATAAGCGACCTTGAAGATGTAAGTACAAACACAAATCTTCGCAAGGTATACAAGGTTGGCCAGGAAATGAGCGTAGTTGTAGAAAAGATTAATGCTACAGAAAAACGCTTGTCTTTGAAACCAGCCAGCTCTGCCGAACAGGACAGCGCCGCCGCAAAATATATGAGCGACCAGAGCGACGATGACGGAGAGACTTATAATCCTTTTGCAGCACTTTTGAAAAAATAGATTGCCACGTCGTACACAGCGTCGTCATTGCGAGCCCGAAGGGCGCGGCAATCCATATACTCCAATATCATTTTTTCCTAAAATCTTCTATACTAACTACCGATATTGAAGTGATAAACTATATGATGACCCAAAAAGTGTCTAAATCTTCAATAAAAGTGTCTCATTCCTGGCTCCGCCGCCTGGCAGCTCTTTTTGTTTTGTTTTTTGCTGCGCAGGGGGTTTGGGGTACAGATTATACTTGGAATGGTAGTGCAAGTGACGGTCTATGGAATAACCAGGAGAACTGGACTCCTAACGGAATTCCGGGAGTAAATGACCAGGTAACGTTAACTGGAGATGAAGAAATTACACTGTCAAACAATACTTCAGTTAAATTTCTTTTCATTTTTTCCGGCACAAACAGTTCTACAATCAAATTAAATGGATTTACTCTAACAGTAGCTTCAAGAATAAGGTTAGGACAGAATACTATTGGTCACCTGATTCTTGAAAATGGTACAGTTACAACCAAAGAGTTTGATACAGAAGATGATGGAACCAATTCATTAACTCTAAAAGATGTTAATTTTTCTGTTACAGAAAAGTTGTTGCTGAATGGAACAGGTACAACAACTGTTAGTGGAGGAACAGGAACCACAAATACTTTTAATATCAGTTCAGGCGTTACTTTCTATGATGATTCAGCTGGTGTTATAACTTTTGGAAATGATGTAACAGTAAATTCTGCAGTTACAGTTTGGAATGGCAAAACTAGCACTGACTGGAATAATAATGCCAACTGGGCATTTGGTGTTCCTTCTGTAAATTCTGAAGTTTTAATTGCAGCAACAACCAGATCTCCTGTTTTAACCTCTGTTACACCGTCATTATCTAAATTAACTATTGCAGCAAACGCAAAACTCACTTTAGATACGGGTGCTTCTTTACAAGCTACAACTATTACAAATAATGGTGAATTAACAATAAAAGCAGGCTCAATTTCAGGAACAACCCTGAATAATGGTGACAACAGTACGATTATTTATGATGGCATATCCGCACCTGTCTGGTCCAATACATATAATAATTTAACAATAAATAGCGGAACTCTTACTATTCCTGATGCTATAACAATCAACAAAACTTTTACCATTTCCGCAGACTTTACAAACAATGCAGAAATTACAGCAAAAGGCAATGTAACTTCTACTAATAATATGTCTGGAACCGGAAAAATCACTTTTGCAGGTTCATCAGAACAGACTTTTGCCGGTGGCGGAAAGCAATATTCGAATGTTGAAATTAAAAATAATGTCATAATAACCGGAAACAATGAATTCGGAACTCTTGCGGTAAATAGTATTGGTGGAAAAACTATTAATTTTGGTGCAACAACCCAGACTGTCACAAGTAACCTGACTTTAAAAGGTTCTGGAACAGGAAATCGTCTTGCTCTTACAGGTACTGGCTGGGAACTCAATTGTACAGGTACTTCTGATATTCAATATACTAATATAGAAAAGTCAACTGCAACATCACCCCTTATTGCAAAAGATAGTATTGACAATGGAAACAACTCAAACTGGTCATTCCCTGGTCAGACATATACCTGGACTGGTACTTCAGATACAGACTGGTTTAATTCTTCGAACTGGGATAAAAACTCGATTCCAGGATATGGATCAAATGTTATAATCAATGCTACTGCGGCAGGGCCTGTACTTACAACAAGAGATGTTTCGCTTAATTATTCAACATACACTGGTACAATAACAATTAAGCCTGGAGCAACTTTTGATTTAGCCGGAAGAACAGTCACTGCCGGTCAAATCATAAATAACGGACATATCAAGCTTAATGGTATTGAAAATCAAATAACAGGCACAATGTCAGAAGGGACAGAAACAGGAGCTGACCCTACTGTTGAATATACAGGAACAGGCACAACTACTTATTTTGTCTGGGATAGTGATAATAATGCTTCAAACGGAAAGCAGTATAAAAAGCTTATCTTAAATAGAACTGGTGCTGAAGTTACTGAAAACCTCGTAGTTTCTGGTGAGCTTAATATCAGTAAAGCCGTCTCTATTGCAAGTACAGGCAGTGTTTCTGCAAAAGGAAACGTTACCTCAACAGCAGATGTAACAGGCGCCGGAAAACTGATTTTTACTGGAGAGCAGGCTCAGGTTTTTGCAGCAGGTAGCAAATCATATTCAAATATTGAAAAAACAGGAAATAGTTCTCTTGCTATTAACGAAGGTTTTAATACTATTACCAATTTTACAAACCCGTCTGGTTCTGGAAGTATTGTATTTAATGCTGGTGGTACAATAACAGGAGATGTCAATTTTCAAACGACTGGTACTGTTACATTGGATGGAGCTTTCATAACAAAAAATTTAAGTTTTAATGGTCCGGCTACATTAAAAGCAAATACAAACATGTCATCTTCAGTTGCTGCTACGTACACTGCAACAACGATTGAACTTGCAGGAAATGTTACATTCTCTTCTGCTACAGGAATTGAACTTTCTGTAACCAAAATTACAGGCACAAGCCCGGACTATAAACTTATAAATAATGGAACTCTGACTCTTTCAGATGGAATAACTGTAGAAACTGCAATAGAAAACTCTGGTACTTTTAGCTGCAGTAATGCTGTTTTTGCAAACGATGTAGATTTATCTGGCGGAACATCATTTACCCATTCAGCTGGAACAATTGAACTTACTGCTTCAAAGAAAAGTCCTGCAATTTTATCTGGCGCTAATACATTTGTAAACATAAAAATAAGCGGTTCTGTAAAAATTACAGGCAGCAATATTTTCACAGATTTTACAGCAACGGAACTGGCAGGAAAAACAATAACTTTCACAGATTCAACTAAACAGACAGTAAACGGTAGTCTTAAGCTTTCCGGAAAAACTGGAAACAGTAATAAACTGAACCTTACTTCCAGTGGCAGTGGAAAATGGGAAATTGACTCTGTTAATGCACCTGATACTCTTGCATTTCTTTCTGTAACTAATTCAGATAATAAGTCTACCGATAATTCTTCAAATATAATATTGTTTACTGCAAGCAGCAGTACAGATAATGGTGGAAATGTAAACTGGGCTTTCCCTGGTCAGACATATCAATGGCAGGGTGAGGCAGCAGAAGGCTCTAAAACTAACTGGCAGAATGCTTTAAACTGGAGTCCTGCTTCTCTTCCTGGAAGTGGAGCAATTATTACTATTCCTGCAGTTCCAAACAATTATCCTCAATTATCTGCTAATGTAGATATTGGTACTGGTACTATTGCAATAGCAAATAATGCCAGCCTTGATATGAATGGTTATAACTTTTCGGCAGCAACAATCAGTAACAGTGGAAAGGTTCTGCTCAAAGGTAACGAAACTATCCAGGGTACAATAACCAACGCAAATACCAGTACTGTAGAATACTATGGCACTAATACACTTACAGCCTTTAACTGGAAAAACGGACAGTTCTATAATCTCATACTTTCACAGCCTGTAGATATTAGTGATGCCATACAAGTAACCGGTGCAACCCAAATCCTTGCAGGCACCGGTACTGTAAACCTTGATAATGCAAATAATGTATTCAATGGCGCTGTAACAATAGGAAACTCAACTACAAGTGCAGGTACTGTTACTCTAAGTGGTAAAAAAACAAATGGAACTGCAATTACACTTGCTGATGGCGTGTATGCTGCGGCTCTTACCTTGAATAGTAATGTACAGGGAGCAGATCTTACTATAAACGCTCCTCTTACCGTGAACGCAGCTACAATTACTACAACAGGTAATCAGACATATAATGATACTGTATTACTAAAAGCAGCAACTACAACTTTTTCTGCGGCTTCGGGTAAGACTATTGAATTTACAGCTACAGTAACAGGTGAGGCAGGAACAGAAGGCCTGGTAACAAGTGGCGGCACTGCTGTTTTTGATGCTAATGTAAATGTTGGAAGTCTTTCTACACAGGCTGCAACTATTAAAAACGCTGTTACCATTACTACGCTTGCCGGAGATACAATTAATTTTTCGGGAGCAATAACAGGAAGCGGTTCTCTTACAACTTCTACAGGTAATGTTATTTTTAATGGCACAGTCAGCGGACTTTCTTCTATAACTGCAAATGCTGGAGCAAAAATAAACACAGCCTCTATTACAACTACAGGCACTCAAACATATAACGGCGCAATAACTCTTGCTCCTGGTGGAAGGCAGACAACATTAACAGCTTCGGGTGATGGTTCTCAAATTTTACTCAAGGCAGATGTTGGAAGTACAAACTCAAGCTCTCTTACTACAGCTGGTGTATTAATTATTGGAAACAATGGTGGCAGCGGAATTAATGTTTCCGTTCCGCTTACAGTACAAAATGATACTTACTTCTATTCCGAAAATACTCTTACAAGCTTAACTGCAACAAGCATGGGCGGAAAATCTATTACCTTTGAAGCAGGAAAAACACAAACCTTCAGCGGTAAGCTTTCTCTTGCAGGTGCAAATGGAAGCCTTCTTTCATTAAAATCATCAGGTGCTGGTACCGCCTGGAAAATTAAATGCACAGGTTCAGATAATCATTCAATAAACTATGTTGATGTAAAGGATTCTGATAATTCACAGACTTTATATTATCTTACAGCATCTAACAGTACAGATAGTGGAAATAATACAAACTGGGCTTTCCCTGATATGGCATATACCTGGACCGGTGCAAACAACAGTACAGACTGGAGTGATCCACAAAACTGGTCGCCTCAATCAGTTCCTAATGCAGGTAATGGTATTCAGATTCTTGCTGGCAAACCAGAGTATCCTGTAATAGATGAGACCGTAGCTTTAGCTCAAACAACAATCACTATAGAAAGTGGTGCAAGTTTTGGTGTAACAACCAGTGGTGATTTTACAGCAGGCACTATTACAAACGGCGGAACTATTGAAGTTTCTGATGGAACTCTTACAGTAACAACTCTTGTAAATAATCAGACAGTAAATCTTACAGGCGGCCAGATTGTTATTCCTAACACTTCCGGTGCCACCTTTACAAATAACAGTACTGTAAATATTTCTGGTGGAACTATAACAGGTACCAGAAATAATGGAAATGACAGTGTTGTTATTTATAATGGAACCGGCGATACATCTCCTGTCTGGGGAAATGATTACAAGAATCTTCAAATAGATAATGGTTGTTCAGTTTCTTTTGCAAATGATATTACAGTGGCTAATGGTTTTACAAATAATGGTAGTGCTTCAATTGCTGCTTCAAAGAAAATCAATGTTGCAGGTAATGTTACTTCTACGGGTGATATTACAGGAGACGGAACGCTGAACTTTAATGGAACCAGCGACCAGACCTTTACTCCAAATAACAAGAATTATCCGGCTATAACAGCGAGTGCAGCTGGGTCGGGAAGCCTTATTATTGATGGAAAACTCAATGCTGTAAGTATAAACTCTGCTCGCACAACAAAACTTAATGATACAATTACTACAACCGGTAGCCAGATTTATAACGGCGCAGTGATTCTTGAAGGCAATACAGAACTTACTGCTTCGGAAATACAGTTCCTTTCAACAGTTTCTGGTGAACATTCTCTTACAACTAGTGGAACTACTAGAATAAAAGGCAATATAACAACTAAGGGTGGACAAACATATAATAATTCTGTTGTTTTGCTCGCAGGTGTAACGCTTACTGATGATGCCGACCAACTTGTAAAATTTGTGTCTGATGTTTCCGGGGCATATGCACTTACTATCTCTGGTGCAAATTCTGAATTTGGAAGTACAGTTAGTGGTATTACAACTTTAATTACTGATGCAGATACAGAGTTTAAAGATACTGTAACTGTTGGAAGCTTAAGTGCAGTAAATGCAAATATCAATTGTGCTTCTATTACAACAAGTACGACTCAGACCTATAGCGGTAACCTTACATTAACACAGTCTCCGACTTTTTCTGGAACTGCGCTTACTTTTGGCGGCGATGTTAAGTCTTCTGCAACTGGCACTGGCCGTACAATAACTTTTGATAAATGTACTTCTGTAAATAATTCTTCTGCAAGTGTTTCGGATGATATTTCTTATGAATTTAAAAACTCATCAGCTTCAACTGTTACTACAGCATTCACACAAGGCTCTTCAATATATCATGATATTACTTCTCAGAATATAACATTGAATTTTGGTAACAATGCCTTTACTCAAGCTTCGGGCTCAACCTTTACAGTAAATTCCGGAATTGTAAACATGGGTAGTGGGGGAGTTGCACTTGGTAATCTTACTGTAGAAGGCGGAATTTTCCGACAGACAGGAGAAGCAGACGATTCTGTTAATAACATTACCTTTAATTCAGGTACAATTATCTGGGATTCTGGAGACGCAGGTGGTACTCTTGCAATTAACGGAACAATCAGCGGCGCGGCTGCAGCAAACATTAATTACCACCAAAAAGAAGTTACAATAAATGCAACTCAATCTGTAAGCGGTGTGTTCTGGTCGCTTGTAATTCCAGCCGGAGTAAGTATAACAAATGGCGATTCAATCAGAATAAGAAAGAATCTCACAATAGAGTCTACAGGCTCTTATGTTCATAACGACAAAACTCTTATCTTTGGTACAGACGCAGAAGACGGTGAAATATCAGACGAAAATTCTTCATCGGTAAATCTTGGAAGCGTAGTTTTGAACAAAACTTCAGCCGATTCAAAGCTTCAGGCAAAAACAAATCTTTTATTTACAGACTTAACAGTAACTAAGGGAACCTTTGATATTCCTTCAGGAAAGACAGTTCAAACAACAAATCTTACAATAGAAACAAATGGAAAACTTGCAAACGCTGAAACTCTGAATGTTACCGGTAATATGACAGACAGTGGTACATATTCTGGTGATGGAACAATATATTTCACCGGAACAGGAAATCAGGATTTTACTCCAAAAGCAGGAACAGCTGCGCTCCATACAACCTATAAAAATATTGTAAACACATCTGCAAATCCACTTAATATCAAGGCAGATATCTGGGCAGAAAACTTTACAATCGGCTCAGGAAAAACTACGACCTTTGAAGGCAAGGCTGATATTACAAATCTTACTATAACCTCTGCGCAAAATACAATTTTCCAGGGTGAAGTAACTATAGAGAATATTACTGATAATGCAGCTGCCGGAAATATTTCATTTACCGACGGTGGAACTATAACAAATGATGTAGATTTTGCTACAACAGGAACTGTAACCTTTGAAGGAACAACCCACCTGGCCGATTTGACTCATACAGCAGCAGGATGTTCAACAGTAATAAATGGAACAGTGGAAGCTGCAAACATTACGCTTGGTAATACTTCCGGCAATAACATAACAATTACAAATACTGGACTTTTTAAAACAACAGACGGGGCATCTTTAGAATATACAACAGGTTTTACACAAAACGGTTCTGGTAATTCAATACTAGGTGGAAGCTTTAGCGGAACAGGTAATGCTGTTTTTGCACAGAATGTATATTTGTATGGAAGTTCAGCAGCAGACTTTGGAAGTTCAACAACTGATAATACTATTACAGTTGCCAAAAATCTTATAATTTCCCGAACAGCTGCTCTTGCTATTAATGATTCTGTTACTTGCGATCAGAACATTGTTATATACAAAGGTGCTGTAACTGCAGATGCAAATATCACTTCTGGTCTTGATGTAATTATACTTGGAGCAAATTATTCAACAGAAGATACTTCAACAGGAATTGCAGATGAGTATGCATATAATGCAAATCGTCCGGGCGGATGGAGTACACCACAGTATAATGAAACAACTTTGCCGGATGGAAATGCAGTTCCGGTTTCGGGCTTTACTTCAACCTTAACAGTGAGCTCAGCTAAATCAATCCATGTCGGCAAAAACTTTTATGCAAATGGTACAAGCCTCACAGGTTCTGCAGAATGGTTTATTGATATTCTTTCTAATGCAGACTCTCAGCTTTGTTTTGCAGAGGCATATATCAGTTCCTTCACTAATTGTACGGTAAGAAAGCATACAGGTGGAACAAGTGCAGAAGAAGACGATGAAAATGCCCAGATTATGGCAGAGGCATGTACAATTGCAGCCAATTGTAAGCATTTTGATAACACCGATTTTGAAATTGTAGAAACCTGGACAACTCGTGATAATGTTGTCTATGTAAAATTCAACAGGGCAGTGCGAAATCTTTATGGTGAACTCAACTTAGAAATTGCTAACTTCAAATATTTCAATACAGCAGATTGTGATACTTCATATTCCGGTTTCTTTATAAACGAAGACGGATCTACAGTGCTCGAAAATGGTTCTGAAGTTGAGGTTGTTTATCTTAAGTCTGAGGATGATAAAAACTGGAATACAGATGCTACAGGTACAACCCCAGGTGTTGCAAACTCAACAGACCGAAACGGAACAGAGAGAACGGCAATTCCTTATATAGATATCCCTCGTGCAACAGCTTCTGCGTCGTTTATTGTAACCGACCGCTTTGGCAAGCGCCTTAAGCACTACAGCGGTGCTTCGCGCATTACAACCGTTCTTGATAAAACTGGTCCGGTTCTTGTAGAAGTACGCACTGGTCAGGAAACTCATGAAACTAACCTCGCAAATCAGGCAGCTTACGATGCTCATAACTTTATTGAGTTCATTTATTCAGAACCAGTAAACTTTGGTAACTCTTCGAATGCTTCTGATGCTTCAAAAAAGAATACTCTTGATTGGATTCCTGCTTATGAAACAGGAATTTCTGGAACAGCAAATACGCCTCAAAATATTCAGATTTCTGATACTGACAATACTCTGGGACACTTAACAAGTTCAACAGACCTTACCTTTGAAGGTTTGAATCAGAAGATTGCTTCTGGAAAAATGCATACAAAGCAGGCAGATTCAGATACCCAGTCTGTAAATGCCCTTTACCGCCAGTCAACTCATTCAATTAAATATTCACTGGCAGGTTATGTATCAAATGAAATTACAGCAAGTGGTATTACTTATAAAAACTGGCAGGGCTACATAGAAGAAGCTGTTCTTCCTTCTGGAGTAGTAACAAGAACAGAAACAGGTGTAGTTGAAAATCAAAGTGTTACAGATTGCGCTGTAGACATAGATGGAATTACTCCTCTTTATAATCCACAGATTATGAACAAGACTGGTCTGACTGTTGATAACTCTGAACAAGCCGGCACAAACTATGGTGGCTGGGATACTCAGGCACCTGAGTTTGTAAAAGGTCATAAACATGGTAAAGACAATCCAGAGGATTTTTATGAAGCTCTTGGAAATGGTGACGGTTCTACTCTTAATCGAATTGAAATTCATATTTCCGACAACCCTTCATCTGCAGACTCTTTCAATAAATACTGGCTCACCGGTTATGGATGGACAACAGATCCTTCTGGAACTCTGCTTTCAAGTGCTGCTGATGATCTTGTAGGAGGTTCAAGACCTTTTGACTCCTCAACTTCAAATGTTACAAAGGGTGGTATTCGTTATTGTACAATAAAAAATAATGAAGCAGCTGTAATTAATTCTTTCAAATACGAAGTAGGTGCAACAGACACTCCTTCGCAAAACTTTACTGCAATTGCCGAAAGTGCATCGGCTCCATTCTTCACTGGTGCGAGTGATACACGAAATAATATTCCTCTTGAAAAAGACAATACATATATCAGTCTTTCATTAAGTGATACATCTTTGCCTTATAAAACAACATTTACAATTTCTTATGATTCAACTTCTTCTTATATAACAGACCTCGCAGGTAATCGTCTTAAAGATGAAACAATAAAAACGATCGACCTTACTTCACCGGATTATAAGATATCATTCTCTCCTGTAAATCAGAATAAGATATTCTTGATTTTCTTAAAGGAGCTTACAGATGATATTAAATATAATAACAATTCTATCCCAGAAAGCTTTGAAGAAATTATTCCTTATTGTTTTGAACTTGGCACAATAAGCGGAAGTACCTGGACTTCAAACAACGGTACTGCTCTTCAAATAGATACATCGGTTCCTGCTTCAATAATAAGGTCAAAATCAAATTCATATTTTACAGCGATTGAGCTTACCTTGAATCGCGATGTAACAATGAATGATATTGAAACGACCTATATAAGACTAAAAAATGCTATTGGTTATAATGAGAAATCAAAAGACCCTATTACCGGTCTTGATAACAGTTATGTAACATTTATTCAGGATGTTGTAGGTAACTATATGCCTATGTACCAGGCTCATGCACTTTCTGACTTTGCTGCAAATATGGTAAATCCTCTTTATGCCTATAATGATGATATTGAATACCGCGAAGAAAACCTTACTTATAGTCTTTACGAACCTGAATCCTGGGCAGTTCATGACTGGAACAAGGAACAGCAGAACTACGGAACCTTGCTTGCACAAAAGCCTGTAACTGTTATTGCAGATGTAGATACTTCATATTTTGCAGACGCAAGCGGTGATCTTCAGTATACATTGCGAATGTTCTATTCAAAAAATCCTACTGCAGGTTCAGAAAGTGATGAATACAATGCCGATATTCATGATTCACTTCGTCTTTGGGCTCCAGATAATTCTAATTTTGCAAATAACGGTCTTTTCCCGGCTTATGCAGCTGTAACAAACCAGAATTATGACTATGTAGACGCAGTTCCGCTTGATACAGATTTGTCAAAAGGCGTTGAGTTTAATTTTACAGAAACTATTGCACAAAACTTTACTCACGGAAGTCAGATATCATTCCTCTTTGGTGTATTTGATTCAGGCGTACAGAAATCAATCTGTCTGAACCCTGTTCTTACAATGAGCGGTGGTTCTGCAAGTTATAATGTTTCTGCCCAGACTCCTTTATACATTATCCGCCTTAAGAATCCTGGTGATATTACATCGCTTGATTTGTGGTCATTCAGGGTAAAGAGTGTTGCTGCCCAGCGGGGAAATGTATCTATAATGAACAATGTAATCAATGCAGATAAGGGCGAAAAGGTTGTAATTAAGGTAGATCTTAAGCAAAAAGGTAACCTTAACGTTCTTGTAATGACTCTTGACGGCAATATTGTTGATTATCTGCAGCGTGGTGAAGCCGAAGAAGGTGAGCATTTCTATTCATGGGACGGTACAAACCGCAGAGGAAAGACTGTTGCAAGGGGAATGTACTTTGTTCGCGTTACAGGACCAGGTATTGACGAAACTCGTAAAGTTCTTGTTGTAAAATAACCAAAATGCATCTATACTATAAGGTATGGATCAAGAAAACAGACTGAATCACAGGTATTCCGAAATTGGTCGCGTTGTTGCTCCCGAAATCTGCGCATTGCCGGGTATTCTCGACAATATCAGTTATACGGGCTGCAAAATTCATTTTCCAGTTTCTGTAGTTGTCGATTTGGAAACAGAGTACATGATCAAAATAACCCTGAGCCGTTCCGTAGAAGATACTCCGTTGCAGCTTATGTGTAAACCAATGTGGGTAACCGAAAATCAGGGTTCAACTCAAATAGGATTTCAAATTCTTTATTCGCCGGATGATGCAAGACTCCGCGAATTTATTTCATATCTTCAGGAAATGGGCGACGACGACGAACTTCCTGACGTGCTTTAAACAGTTTTTCTATGACTTCAATTAAAAAACTCGATGGAATAGGATTCCTGGCTTTCCCAGAACAAAAGGATTTTCTCGTTAGTGAATTAAAGGATAGATTTAATGTTTCCGTCATTGCGAGCGAAGCGTGGCAATCCAACTTCTATGGAGACCTTCTGTACTTGTCAAATAAGGCCGATTTTTTGCAGACCTCCGGAGGCAAGTTTCCATACTGGGCGCGTACCTGCATGACAGAACCTTTTATCTTAAAGTTTGATTCAATCGGCGAAGCAGCTGTAGCCTTAAAAGAAATCCAGCGCAACTGGGCACCTTATCAGTATACATGCTTCAGGCGTGCCCAGCTTATTCAGGAAAAGCTTCCTTATATAAATCTCAAAGACAGAAAGTTTCCTTTTAAAATTCCTGATTCACCTATGGGACTTTATACACTGCTTGATGAACACACTCTTATTGCTTCTGCCGCAACAACTTCACCGCTTCCTGCAGGAACAATGCGTTTTATAGAAGACCACGAAAATCCTCCGAGCAGGGCCTACTTAAAAATACAGGAAAGCCTTACTCTTGCAGATTTTTATCTTGGCTGCGGTTTGCCTAAAGAAGGACAGAAATGCTTTGAAGCAGGAGCCTGTCCCGGTGGCTGGACCTGGGTACTTGCAGGCCTTGGCGCTCAGGTTTATGCCGTTGACCGTGCAGAATTGGCTCCCCAGCTTATGAATAATCCTCTGGTGACCTTTAGAGCCCACGACGCTTTTACAATCCCGCCTGAAGAAGTAGGACCCGTAGACTGGGTTTTCTCCGACGTAATCTGTTACCCCGAACGCCTCCTTGAATGGATTCACGTCTGGCTCGATTCAGGCCTTACCCGCAACATGATCTGCACCATAAAAATGCAGGGCGCCATTGACTGGGAACTTATTAAAAAGTTCGAAGAAATCCCCGGTTCTCGCATCATGCATCTTAATTATAATAAGCATGAGTTAACGATAATACTGTAAGCCCCCTTCGACAAGCTCAGGGACCCCGAAATTTCGATTATTTGTGGTCCCTGAGCTTGTCGAAGGGCACCTTATAAAATCCCTAATTATTTTCAAAAATTTACCGATTATGTAGGTATATGCCTGCAAACAGCTATGAAAAGCCAGATTTTTGGTCTCAAAGGCGTTTTCCGAAGGGTATCCTGCGCGTTCAGTGTACAAGCTCAAGGAAATCGACGAAAAATTCGGCATGATTAAGAAAAACTACACAGTACTCGACTTAGGTTCGGCCCCGGGCAGCTGGACTACGTTCCTTTTACGCACAATGGAAGGCACCGGCAAAGTAGTTTCATGCGACTTAAATCCTCTGGCAAAATCTGTAAAAGGCGATAACCTTGTTTTTATTCAGGGCGACTTGAACGCACCTGAAATCCGTACACAAATTAAACAGAACGGTCCTTATGATCTTGTTGTATGCGACGCAGCTCCAAAAACAACAGGAAACCGTACCGTAGACACAGCCCGTTCAGAACAGCTTGTAGAAATGGCTGTATGGTATGCCCAGACTATGCTAAAACAAGGCGGAAATTTTGCTGTAAAAATCTTCCAGAACGGAGATCAGCAGAAAATCCTTAAATCTATGAGAGAAATATTCACGACAGCCAAAGGTTTTAAGCCCGAAGCCTGCCGTGCCGAATCTTTTGAAACTTATCTGATTGGAGTAAATAAAAGATGAAAAAAATTGAAGAATGTGCTATAATCAAAAAACTTGAAAGTAAATTTAATATGGTGTTTAAAACTCGTGTCTCAAGAATTGTCAGCTCCTCTATTATCTTCTTCAGTTTTGGCGTAATTTTTGCGTCAACCTGTATAGGCATTCTTCATACAATCGATTCTCATAAGGCCGTGGGTGGTCTTGAAACAGCAGCCGTTCCAGTTGCAGCCGACGACGATTTTAAAACCTTAAGCAGTCTTCTTGAAGAAACAAAAACTCCTGAACCTGCAACCGATGTAGCAAATGAGCCTGCAGTTTTAACATATCAGACATATCGTGTAAAAGCCGGAGACATGATTGGTTTTATTGCCGATGCCTTTGGAATTACTCAGGATACAATCATAAGTGTAAATAATATCCGTCAGTCACGATTAATTCAGCCTAATCAGTATTTGAAAATTCCTTCAATGCCAGGAATCCTTTATACAGTTAAAAAAGACGGTGAAACAATAGAAACTATTGCCGAAAAATACGAAGTTGAAGCAGAAAAGTGTGCGCTTGTAAATTATCTTACACCTACAACAGAACTTAAAGCAGGTTATTCACTTTTTGTACCAGATGCTGAACTTGACTGGATGACTCGTCAGGAAATTAACGGCGATTTATTCAAAAGACCTCTTAAAGCACGCTACTGGCTTTCTTCTAATTATGGCTGGCGTGATTCTCCATTTAATCCGGGAACACGTTCTTTCCATGGTGGAATTGATATGGCTGTTGCTCAGGGAACTCCAATCTATCCTGCTATGGACGGTAAAGTTACAACAGTAGGTTATAACGCAACTTATGGAAACTATGTAATTGTTACACATCATTCAGGTTATAAAACACTTTATGCACATATGAGTAAGGTTGCCTGTGCAAAGGGTAATTTTGTATATGCACAATCAACTGTAATTGGTTATGTAGGAAGCACTGGTCTTAGTACTGGTCCACACCTGCATTTTACTGTTTACAAGAACGGTAACACAATCAATCCTTTGTCAGTTCTTAACTGATTTTTGTAATTCTTCTATATTATATTTCTTTTTTCACTTCTCAACTTTTTATAGACAACATTCTTAATGTGTTGTAAAATATTCTTTATGAAACGAATTATTTCAGCTTTATTTATTTTGTTTATCGGAAGCTTTGCATTTGCACAGTCTGCCGATGTAATTACAGAGATTCTTGGTGCAGAACAGGCAACCTACGGACAGGTATGCTACCTTTCTGCAATTCATCAGGGTTTGATTGCTGATGATGCTTCTTATGAAGACGCCGTAAATGTTCTTCTTGAAAAAGGACAGATTCCGGAAGATGTTGGTGCTTATGATTCAGTTTATATGGCAAACCTTGCATTTATCTATACTCAGATCTGGCCTGAAATGAAAGGCGGTCTGATGTTCAGACTTACAAAAGGTTCTCCTCGTTATGCTTTTAAGAAGTTTAAGAGCGACGGCGTTATTTCTGAAAAAGCAGATCCTAACGCTTATGTTTCTGGACGAGAAGCCCTTAATATTCTTACTGCCTGTATGATGGTGTATGGCACAGATGAATCTATGGATATGGAAATAGAAGAGTAGGGGTGTAGTGATGAAAAAGCTTATTGTTTCAATTTGTACAGTATTTTGTCTTATGGCCGCACCTCTTACAGCTGTTGAATGGGGCGGATTATTCTTTAATGATACAGGTGCCGGAATCAACGGACCTGACTATAATGATCTTGAAATATCACAGGCAAACGGACTTTCGTTGTGGTTAAAATCACCACTTGCCGATTCAGGTTTCTATTTTTCTGGTGAAGCACTTTATAAGTTTAAGCTTACATTCCCAAAAGGTGATTCTCCTGTTTTTGAGCAGATTGCCGATGTTCCTCTTCTTAAGGTTGCAGGTGATGTAGAGCTTGGTTCAGGACTTCTTTCACTTAATGCCGGTCGTTTCTATTATGTAGATTCAACAGCAGCAGTTCTTTCACAGACTATAGACGGCGCTTCTGTTAAGTATTCACTTCCTGCCGTAAACCTTGGATTCTTCCTTGGATACACAGGACTTCTTAATTCACTTAATGTTCCAATGGCCGGATGTTCTCCAAAACCAGAGGCAAAGATTTATGACCTTGCAGAGCCATATCTTCCTCTTGGAGTTACTTTTGAATTCCCATCTTTGTTTGCAAACCAGTCACTCGAACTTGACGCATACTATATTGCAGACTTGACTGTAAGTGAAAACAGCAGATGTTATGCAGACCTTTTGCTTTCTGGTCCTATAACAAACTCTGTATTCTATAATGTTGCTACTTCATTTGGTTTTGTTAATTTCAAAGATATAATGAATTATTCTTCATTTGCATTGCTGTTCTTCCCTACAAAAGCAATTACAGTAACTGCTGGAGCAAACTTTGGTTCAGCAGATGATCAGGGGCCTTTTACAGCTTATTCAAGCCTTGCTCCTGCTTCTATGCTTGCTACCGGAAAAATTACACCAAAGGCTGCCTTTACTTATACAACAGACAGTCTTTACTTTAATGTAGGTGGAAATCTTCCGTTTGAATATATTGATTCTAAATATGGAATTTCTGTAACACAGTGGGATTTCAGTTTAATGTATAATATATTCACAGATTTCCAGGTTGGATTTACTGTAAATACAACATTTGATTTGACAGGATCAAATTCTCATAACTTTAAAGCTAAATTAAGTGCTGCTCTTGCATTCTAATGCAGGACAAACTATAAATGGAGGTATTCCTTATGAAAAGACATTTTTCAAAAATGATTATTGCCGCTCTTGCAGTATTATTCACATGTAGTTCAGTTTTTGCTGCAAGCGCAAAGGTTACTTATGTTAAGGGAAAGGTTGAAGTAAGCCGTGGCACCGAATGGGTTGCACTCAAAGTAGGTGATGTTGTAAATGAAGCCGAAACAATCAGTACCGGATTCCAGTCGGAAGCCCGCCTTAACTATAATGGCTCCGTTATGGCTGTTCCTGCTCTTTCAAGAGTTACACTTGAATCATTGCAGTCTTCTGGTGCAAAAGATACTGTAAGCATCAAAGTAGATACAGGTGCCGTTCGTTCAAAGGTAACACATACAGAAGGAAAGCGAATTGAATATACAGCTCGTACTCCGGTTGGTGTAGCTTCTGTTCGTGGTACAGACTTTGCAGTATTTGCAAACGGAATGGCTCAGGTTTATGCCGGTGCTGTTGCTTATTACAAGGCAAGCGATTTTATTCCTCCTGCAATAGCTGCAGCAAGCGATACAGAAACAGAAGAACCAGCTGCCGAAGATCAGGGACCAGCTACTGCTACAACAGCTCCAGATGACATTGTAGATAATGCTCCAAAAAATGCAGTTGTTGTTGCTGCCGGACAGACTTCAAACATTGATGAAAGCGGTGTTGCATCTAAACCTCTTGTTGAAAACAAAAAGCGTACTAACAAGGTAATTTCTTCTATTGCTTCAGCTTCTGAACAGGATGCAATGAATGCTACTATTTCATCTTCTTCTACAGAAAGCACTAATAAAGAAGTTCAAGCTAACGGCTCTGTAAAAATCTTTATTACTGTTGAGTAATAACTAGAAAACAATTTATTGAATGTGATATACTGACATTCGTTGGTATGACAAAAAGCGGCGATAAAGCAGTTATCACAGTCAATAATCTCTCATATAGTTATGATTCTAAAAAGGCTCTGGACAGAGTATCGTTCTGTCTGGAGCCTTCGTCATATACAGCCATTGTTGGTTCAAACGGTAGTGGAAAAAGTACGTTATGCCGGCTTATCTGCGGATTAATCGAAAATCAGGAAGGTGAAATTTTAATTGAACAAGGGAAACGCATAGGCCTTGTTTTTCAGTCACCAAAAGATCAGATTGTAAGCGGCAAGGTATATCGCGATACAGCATTTGGTCCGCAGAATCTAAAACTCACCCCCGATGAAGTTGAATTACGCACAATTGAATGTCTTTCTGTTGTAGAGCTTTTGCATAAGGCAGAGGCTCCTTCAAATGCACTGTCACTTGGTCAGACTCAAAAACTTGCCTTTGCCGGAATGCTTGCTGTTTCTCCAGATATTCTTATTCTGGATGAAGCAACTGCAATGCTTGATCCTTCTTCGCGCGAAAACATTTATGAAATCTTACGAAGTTTTAATCGCCGTGGAAGTACTATAATTCATATAACTCATGACCTTGATGCTGTAAAAGAAGCCAGTGATGTAATAGGTCTTGAAGAAGGTCGCATTTTTTTCAACGGTACTTCTGCTGAGTTTTTTAAAAAGCCTGAGCTTGTAAGGAAAATCCGTGGGGAGCTTTTAAAGAAAGCCGAAAAAAAGGATTTGTCCGGCAGGGAAGTTTCGTTTTCTTTTGATAATATAAGCTTTGCGTATGCTAATAAGCATGATGACGAGAATGCATTTCTTTTGAACAATATTTCTTTTTCTTTATATAAAGGAACTCTTTCAGCTTTGACAGGACCTTCAGGAGCAGGTAAGTCAACCTTGCTTGAGCTTGGGGCAGGACTTCTGGAGCCGTCTGGTGGCAGCGTGTTATGTAATCAGAAGCCTGTGCTTGCCCAGCAGAATTGTGCGGCTGCTTTGTTCGAAGCCTTTGCTTCTGATGATGTTGCTTTTGGCCCAAGAAACGATGGTGTAAAAGGACATGCGCTTGTTGAACGTGTAAAAGAATCTATGGACAAAGCAGGGCTTCCTTTTTCTTTGTATGGGGAACGTCAGTCTGCAGGTCTTAGCGGCGGTGAACAAAGGCGTCTTGCAATTGCCGGTATTCTTGCCATGAACCGTGATATTGTATTTTTTGATGAACCAACTGCAGGGCTCGATGGTATTTCGCGTTCACGTGTAATGACAATGCTCCGTTCTCTTGCCGACGAAGGAAAAACAGTTTTATTTACAACCCATCACCAGGACGAAGCCGACTTTGCAGATAGGGAAATTAAACTTGAAAATGGCAACGTGCAGCCCTCTGCGGTCCCTGAGCCTGTCGAAGGGCCCACGTCCGGGGTTGATGAGCTTGTCGAACCACTCCGCCCATATGATTCAACCTCTCTTTTAAAAGGCCTGAAATCCTTCTCCACAGGCCTTTCCGGTTCAGGATGGAAAACAAAGTGCCGTCTTGAAAAGGTTCCTGCCTTTTTAAGAATCTTATTATTCCTTGTGCTTTTTGTTTTGTCGCTTGTATTTAAGAAAACTGTTGCATGCGGCTGTATGGTTGCTGTTTCTATAATCTATTGTCTTTTTGCAAATTTCAGTTTTAAGAAAATAATAAAGAGTGTGTTTAAGCTTCTGCCGTTCCTTTGCTTCTTTGCAGTTTTTCAGCTTGTGTTCAGACCGGCTCTTCCGGATGAAGTTCGTTATACAACCTGGAGATTCTTAACAATCACTCCATCAAAGCTTTTGTTCTGTTTGAATTCAATCCTTCGTACTTATGCCTCGCTTTTATGTGTGTGTGCATTTTTTGTTTCTACTCCAGAGTATGATTTGATTGACGGTCTTAAAAAACTGTTGCCATTCAAGAGTCTCATTTTAATTATGGAACTTATCTTCCGCTTTATTCCGCTTCTTGTAGATGAAGCTGCAGATATTATTAAAACTCAGATTATCCGTGGGGGACTTGGAAAAGTAAAAGGAAAGCTTGCCCGCATAAAGGCTGTTGTTCCTCTTATAGTTCCTCTTGTAATACGAACAGTAAAACGAAGCGAAATTCTTGCAGATGCAATTGTTATGAGGTGTTTCAATGGAAAATAAATTTGAACTGTGCCCTAAGTGCGGCAGTAAAAATATAAAATGGTGTAACGGAAAAAAGTGGTTCTGTCCTGACTGTGGTTTTGACCTTTACTGCAATGTTGCTGCTGCTGTAGGAATTGTTCTTTATGATAATTATGACAATGTGCTTTTTGAAGTCCGTGCTAAAGAACCACGCAAAGGCTTTTTATGTCTGCCCGGCGGTTTTGTAGATCCCGATGAAAGTGCTGAAGATGCTGTTGTTCGTGAATGCCGTGAAGAAATGGGCGCTCAGATAAAAGAAGGCAAATTTCTTTGTTCTTTCCCGAATACTTATGTGTATAAAAATATCGAATATAAAACCTGCGACCTCTTTTTTACAGCAAAGCTTCCTGAAGAATTTAAAGATATGGATGATTTTGTAAAAACACTCAGGCGTGAAGAAAGTGAAGTTGTTGGTTTTGAAGTAAGACATATTTCTTCGGTAGAAGAGGTAGAAGCATTGCCGCTTGCTTTTACAAGTGCGCATAAAACTCTGCTTAAATTTCTGGAGGTAAAATAATGGCCGTAAAAGTAAGTGGTGAAACAACTCTTTTAGTAAATGGTATCATTGCAGGGGCAGCCTTGTTTTTAATTGCTGTAATTCTTGTTGTAGTTTTAATCCGGGCAAAAAAGCAGGGAAGTGAAGCTTTTAAAGACCGTGAAAAATCCTTCTGGGTGCGCGAGGTTGCAATTTTTGTTGCTTCAATTCTGATTCCTGTTTTGTGTATCTTTATTCACTTTGAATTAGTTCCGACTATCTTTTTGTGTGGCTGTGGTGTCATAGCCAGCTGGGTCGGCATGCAGGAGCTGTTTCCTAAAAAAAAGGACTGACCCAAAAGAGTCAGCCCATATATATAATCACCCCGGAGCTTAGCTTCTACGGGATGGAAAACAAAGGGCTGCCTTAAATAAGACAGCCCTCTGTGCTAAGGAGTGGATAGGAGTCGAACCTACCAATGATGGTTTTGCAGACCAGTCCCTTACCGCTTGGGTACCACTCCGTTGGTTTGTTCAATATACCAAAAAAGGTAGTCGATGTCAACCATCCTTTTTATTGTTAAAATTCACTTTCTATGGTAAAATATTACTGTTATCAGTAACAACGTGCTTTGTTTCTGATGATTCTCTGAATAGTAATATGTGAGTTACTTCACAAACCGGTGATGTGCTCTACTACGGAGATCTTTTTATTCTATTTAACAAGGACATAAAAATGTCATTTAGTGAAATTGTTACAAAAATTGATGACGTTGTTTGGGGTATTCCAACAATCGTTCTTATTCTTGCAACTGGTTTGATCATGACAATTGCTGCAAGAGGTATTCAATTTACAAAGCTGGGAAGAGCCTTCAAGGGTATCTTCAAGAAAAACGAAGGACAGGGTGAGCTTTCTGGATTTGCTGCTCTTTGTACTGCACTTTCTGCTACAATCGGTACAGGAAACATTGTCGGTGTAGGAACTGCTATTGCTGCCGGTGGACCTGGTGCTCTTTTCTGGATGTGGATTGCTGCAATTCTTGGTACTGCTACAAAGTATGCAGAATGTATGCTCGCTATCAAATATCGTGAAGTAAAAGAAGACGGTCACGTTCTTGGTGGACCTTTCTATACAATCGAAAAAGGTATGGGTGCTAAGTGGAAGTGGCTCGCAGTTTTGTTTGCTGTATTCGGAGCACTTGCCGGTCTTATGGGTATTGGTACAATGACTCAGGTAAACGGTATTACTTCTGCCGTAAATATGGCATTCAGTAATTCTGGTACAGCATTTGTATTCAAGGGAAATGAATATTCTTGGGCTACAGTAATCGGTGGTATTATCGTAACACTCTGTGCTGCACTTGTAATCATTGGTGGTCTTAAGAGAATCTCTAAGGTTGCCGAAAAGGTTGTTCCTGCAATGGCAATCGTATATGTATTCCTTGGTGTTTCTGTAATCATCATGAACGCTACAAAGATTCCAGCTGCATTCGTACTTATCTTTAAGTCTGCATTCGGTTGGAAGGCTATGGCTGGTGGTGCTGCAGGTTGGGTTATGAAGCAGGTTCTTGATTCTATGCGTAAGGGTATCGCTCGTGGTATCTTCTCTAACGAGGCTGGTCTTGGTTCTGCTCCAATCGCTGCTGCTCCAGTTCAGACAGATGAACCAGTAGAACAGGGTCTTGTAAACATGACTGGTACTGTAATCGATACTCTTATCGTTTGTACAATGACTGGTCTTGCAATTATCCTTGCTATGACAAATCCTGAATTCTTTGCAAAGTGTGAAGCAAGCGGATGGGCAGGTGTTGAACTTACAGCAAATGCTCTTTCTTGGGATCTTGGTGGTGACGGTGTTTCTATCCAGTTCCTCCTTATGCTTTGTCTTGCATTCTTTGCATTCACAACAATTCTTGGCTGGGACTACTACTCAGAAAAGTGTCTTGAATATGTAACAAAGGGTAACATGAAGGTTGTAATGGTTTACCGTATTCTTTACATCGTAGCTGTTGCAATCGGACCTTACTTCACAGTAACAACAGTATTCGACATCGCCGATATCTTCAACGGTTTGATGGCAATTCCTAACTGTATTGCTTTGATTGTACTTGCAGGTATTGTTGCTAAAGAAACAAAGACATACTTCGAAAAGTATCCAAAACTTCAGTAGGAATAACTGAATCATAACAGCCCTTCGACGGGCTCAGGGACCGCGTTCAATAGTGGGGTCCCTGAGCTTGTCGAAGGGCCTTTTTATACAAATCCTTTTTTATGGAGCGTACTATGGCAGAACTTAATATTGATAAATACCTTGAAAGCAAAAAAGGAAAACCAATCAATCCTTTTATATTTTTTATAATGAGAACTGTTGTTGCCGGGTCACAGGCTAAGCCTATGAATGTGCATGTTGTCGATAACAGTAACATCAATAAGTACAAGGGACCTTGTCTTGTTTTCAGCAATCACAGCTCTCGATGCGACTGGGAATATATTGGTATGGCAATCAAAAAGCCAATGAACTTTGTTGCTTCAAATATTGAGTTCCACCGCGCTCATATGCATGCAATCTTTAAAATCTGCAGGGTTATTCCAAAAAAGAATTTTGTTTCTGACTTTCACTGTATTAAAGAGATTGTTCAGATTATTAAGGCCGGCGGAAGCGTGCTTTTGTTCCCTGAAGGAAAATCTAGTATTTCCGGAACTAATCAGCCTATAACTCCAGGAACAGGTAAGCTCGTTAAAAAGCTTGGAGTTCCAGTTTATACAACAAAAATCACCGGTGGCTACATGTCTAACACTCAGTGGAATATCGCTAACCGTCCGGGAAAAGTTATTATCACAGTTAATCAGCTTTATTCAGCAGAGCAGGTAAAGGACCCGAGTCTTACACCTGAGCAGATCGAAGCTGCCGTTTCTGAGTCAATCTGGAACGATGACTTTGAATGGAACAAAGAAGCCCGCGTAAAGTTTGCAGGCAATGACACTGTTGCAGTAAAGCTTGAAGAACATTTGTTCTGGTGTCCAAAATGCCACAACGAACTCAGCATGCACGGCGAAGGCAACAAGTTTAAGTGTACTAGCTGCGGTAACGGAGTTACAATCAACGAATATTACGATTTGATTCCTGACAGTCCTGAATGCGTTGTTCCAAAAAATATGCGAGTATGGTACGAGTTGCAGCGCCGCTGGGTCTACAGAATGATTCGTGACAACCCTGACTTCTGCATTGAAGAAAAAGTAAAGATTGGTACAGAACCTACAGATCACTACGTAGATAAAACTGTTACTGCAGAAATCTTTGGCGAAGGCGTGATGAAGCTCACCCGCAAGGAGTTCTCTTTTGTGGGCACTAAAACTGCAACAGGCGAGCCTTTCGAGATTCACTGTCCGACAAACGCGCTCATTTCCATGGTAATGTCTACAGACTCTTCATACTTCGGCGGCTTCTTTAACGGCATCTACTACGAGTTCCAGCCAGAACACAAGGTTATCACAAAGTGGCTCATGGCAATTGAGGAATGTCACCGCTTAGCTGGTGGTGTATGGCAAAACAACATCCCGCAGCAGCAGTGGATCTACGAAGACGACAAGCCGGATGATAAAGAAAAGTATTATATGTAAAGGAGTGGTATGGAAATACTCGCTTTTTTATTAATAGCAATTATGCTCACTGCAGGCAGTTTTGGCGGAATTTGTATTTCAATTAATAAGCTCAGAAATATTAAAGAGGGTGCAGAGGGAGCTCGTGTACCCTGGATTATCCTTCTTGTTATCTCTTGTATTTATGTGGCTTTTGTTATTGCCGCTATTGTTTTTCTTTTTATTCTCGCAGCCAGCTTAGCTATAAATGGTATGTAGTTTATGAAAAAATTTGTACTTGCTTTGTGTATTATTATTGGTCTTGGTTTGGCATCTTCCTGCGCGCTGGCAGTTTATACCTGGCATCTGTATAAAACAAGTTCTCTTACAGCTTTTATTTCAAACGAAAAGTTGTAGGCAGGTGATTATGAAGCGTTCAACCTGTGTCCTGATTTGCCTTCTTTGCGCTCTTCCCTTTATTCTTTTTGATGCCTTTGTTTATCTGCATTTTACCCGTCGTCTCATAAATCCCTTTGGTAAA
Organism: Treponema sp.; assembly: GCA_017651065.1. Classification (GTDB taxonomy): domain Bacteria; phylum Spirochaetota; class Spirochaetia; order Treponematales; family Treponemataceae; genus Treponema_D. The sequence continues at coordinate 107,587 of JAGCDP010000030.1, read as the reverse complement.
GAAATGCAGGAAAAGTCTATTGTGCTCCAGGATTTCCTGCCGTTTGATGAAGGTTCTAAGATTGCAAAAGTGCGTGCAGCTGAAGAATATCGTTTTGCGCCAGGTGATGTTATGCCTGTGCTGGACGGAGCAACTGCACTTTATCCTGTTTATTCTGCGTTTTTTAATGCAATGTATCCTGAGGGGACTTGTAGTTTTGACGGGTCTGATTTTGGGGAGACGAGTCTTCTGCAAAAAAGAAACACCGGCGGTGCTTTTAAAGCAATTGTCAACGGTACTGCAGATATTATTTTTTGTGCCAGCCCTTCACAAAAGCAGCTTGAATACGCGGAGCAAAATGGTGTTGAACTTGTTCTTGTGCCAATTGGTTTTGAGGCGTTTGTTTTTCTGGTAAATGATTCAAACCCTGTACAAAGTCTTACAGTGGAACAGGTCCGCGATATTTATTCCGGAAAAATAAAAAACTGGTCAGAAGTAGGCGGCGACAACTCCCCGATTTCTGCCATCACCCGTCCCGAAGGAAGCGGCAGCCAGACAGCAATGCTTTCATTTATGAAAGGCCTGGAAATTAAACCGGCTAACTCCATTTATGCAGGCCGAACGCTTGGTTATTCTTTCCGCTATTATGTAGATGGAATTGTTGCTTCAAAAAACATAAGGCTGCTCGCCTTGAACGGAGTTTACCCAAGCAAAGAAAATATCCGCAATCACACATATCCTGTAGTTTCAAACTTTTATGCAATCTATCGCAAATCAGATTCCGAGCGTGTGGACATTCAAAAGGTAATTTCGTATATTTTGAGTGAGCAGGGGCAGCGGATTGTTGAAGAGAGTTCGTATATAAGTGTTAATTAATTTCGGGGGTTTTTATGCAGATAAGAGAAGAAATTTCAGAACAAGATAGTATTGATATTGGTCTTGAGTCATACAATTTAACCGGTATGATAAAGAAAAAACTGTTCAAGGCAAGAATCATGTGGTTTGCCGTTCTTGCACTTGGAATTATCATGATAATATTTGGAACAAGCTTTTTGAAAACAAATAATTCAGATTTTGCATTTTTAGATATTTTTCTTTTGTTTTTGGGTATTATTTATTGTATTCGCGCATTATTCGCAATTATATTTTTAAAACGAAATTACAAATCTCGTATGATAAAAAACATGAAAAAATATTATGCAACTATCCGCCAAAAATACAATCTGGATGAAACATATGAAGTCATAACCGAAATAAAAGATGGCTACATTGAATCTTCTTCTTTAGGCACAATTACAAAGTATAGTCTAAAAGATTATATATCAAAATCCGAAAACGAACGATTCTACATTTTTGAATTTACCAACGGAAGATATTTTTTCTTCAAAAAAGAATGCTTCGAAACTAAAGAAGCCTATGATGAATTAGTAAATGAGTTTGAAAAAGGTAGAAAGGATAGCTGATAAAAATAATGATTTGCATTTGCGGGGATGCATAAAGCGAATCGTTTTTTCTTTTACTTCAAAAAATCATTTATCATTTGATCTATTACCGACGGCGTTAGAGGTTCTGTTTGGGTTTCCATGGTGATGATAAGATTTTTCCCTGGGGTGATTTTGTTCTGGGTGTAGAGGTTGAGTTTTGAAACTGCGTTGGCTACATATTCTGGGGAATCCATGAGGCCGAAGTGTTCCCAGAAAAACTCCTGACGGGTACGCAGGTTAAGGCATAGGAAATCCGGGTAGAGGGTTGTGTCGCGGGTGTGCTGCTTGCGGAGTGTTAGAGTGTACTCGTAGCGGTATGGGATTTTGTATTGTGCAAGCGCATTGGCTATGAGCACTTCTGATTTTGAACGGACGCGTTCTCCCTGGTTGGTGGTGTAGACAGGAGAATCTGGGGCAAATGGCAGGCCCTGCCAGGTGACCTTTTTCCATTGGGCAGCGTACTGGTCGTCTGAAAGGGTTAGCGGTGTGATGAGCTTCTGGCGGGCGGGGCACATTTTGCTGTACAGCGCCTGGATTTTTGAAATGGTGAGTGTTTTTGATTGGTGTGCGCCAGATTGTTTAATATAGTGTTTTGTTGCTTTAATTTCTTTTTGAAGAAGTTCAATTGCCTTTGCATTGTAATCCCTCTGGGCCAGCTTTTGTGCAAGGGCCTGTTTGTTTCTTGGGATATATGTTCCTGCCGGGTAAGTGTTTTTAGAAACATAATAGTATTGCGGGTGCCCGTGCTTCTGTGCGATTCTAAGATTGTAGTTTTCTGAAGTTTGTTTTGAAACGATTTCATTCAGTTTTTTAAGGGCTTCTATTAATTCCAGAAGTCTTTCTTCAAGCTGCGGAATAATGGTGTTTGGTTTTACTTGTTCATATTTCATATTTGTCTCCTTATAAAATGAGAATCTCCCATCTAAAGTGATTTTGTCGCGGTTCCCACTTAACGTTGTGTTTTGTAGATAAGTAGGAAAGCTTTCTCCTTGTGAGAGTCTTTAGCACCCACTTAACAGGATATCCTGTTGTTAAGTGGGATATTTTTTTTCCCATAACAATTTGCGTTACCCACCATACGTAGTTTTTTGTAGTTAAGTAGGTAAACTTTCCTCTTGTGAAATTCCTTGTTTCCCACTTAACGGAGTATTCTGTTGTTAAGTGGGGCTTTTTTGCTCCTCCTGAATCTTAGTGTTCCCACTAATTTCTATTTCCTGCTGTTGAGTAGGTCTTTTCCAGTCCTCCTTTAAATAGATTTTCCCATCAAAACTGTATTTATGTAGTTAAGTGGGTGTTTTTATTTCCTCCGGTGTTGATTTGTTCCCACTAAATGCTGTAATGCAGTTGTTAAGTAAGAACTTTCGCCTGTGTAATTGATTTTTTAGGTCTACTAACTTGAAATATCTATATATAGTATTGAAAAAAAAGTGGACTTCTTACATGTGTAAGGCCGCTGGCGGCCGGTGTTCAATAGCAGACCGTTAAGAAAAATGCGAAAGCATTTTTTAGGTCTACTAACTTGAAATATCTATATATAGTATTGAAAAAAAAGTGGACTTCTTACAAAAATTCCGCAAAATAATTTGAAAATTCTGTACTTCTTTGCAATTCCTTGGGAAATTCACTATAATGCCATCTATGAAATATAAGATTTTTATAGATGGCAAAGAAGGCACGACTGGCCTTAAGATTTTTGAGCGTTTTGAAGGGCGCGCAGACCTTGAGATTATGCAGATTGATGAGGATAAGAGAAAGGATCCTGTAGAAAAGGCGCGTCTTATGAATCAGGCTGATTATGTTTTTTTGTGTTTGCCCGATGCGGCGGCTATTGAATCGGCTCAGCTTGTTACAAACCCTGAAATTAAGATAATTGATGCTTCTACTGCTCACAGAACTAACCCCGACTGGGCTTACGGCTTTCCGGAGCTTGATAAAGCTTTCCGTGAAAAGATTATTTCTTCTAAGCGCGTTGCAGTTCCCGGCTGTTATGCAAGCGGTTCCATTGCAATTTTGTATCCGCTTGTAAAGTCTGGAATTATGGGTGCTGATTATCCTGTTGTAATTCATGCAGTCAGCGGATATTCTGGTGCAGGCAAAAAGGCAATTGCTGTTTATGAAGGTGAGGACCGCCCACAGGGTTATGATTCTCCACGCTTGTATGCACTTACTCAGGCTCACAAGCATCTTCCAGAAATTAAGAAAATCAGCGGGCTTGATTTTGAACCTGTTTTTAATCCTTATGTTTGTGATTATTTTGCAGGTATGACTGTTACTGTAGGCTTGCACACACGCATGCTCAAAAAGAATGTGACTGCACAGGAAGTTCAAGAGATGTTTGCAGAACACTACAAGGGTGCACATTTTGTTCAGGTTGCTCCTCTTATGGGTGAGGGTGTTCTTCCAGAACAGTTTATTCCTGCCGACACTTTAGCCGGTACAAACAACATGCAGCTTTTTGTTTACGGTAACGATGACCGCATCATGGTAACTACCCGTTTTGATAATCTTGGAAAAGGAGCTTCCGGTGCTGCCGTTCAGTGTATGAATATTATGATGGGAATTGATGAGGCAATAGGGCTCGATGTATAAGCTTGCAATTTTTGACATGGATGGAACAATCCTGAATACAATCGACGACCTGGCTGACAGCGCAAATGTAATTTGTAAACGCTACGGCTTTCCTGAGCACACTGTTGACCAAGTAAAATACATGGTAGGCAACGGAATCCCAAAGCTCGTAAAGCGATTTTTGCCGGCTGATGTCAGCGAAGATTTGTTCCAGCAAATTTTGAAAGAATATATCGAATACTACGAAGACCACTGTGCCATTAAAACAGCTCCATATAAGGGTGTTGTGGAATGCATTAAAAAGCTGCGCGCTGCCGGTGTAAAGGTTGCCGTTAATACAAATAAGGTTCAGTCTGCCGCAGAAGATTTGTGCGCAATGTATTTTCCTGATGCCTTTGACTGCATTAGCGGAAGCAGACCTGGGATCCCGCCAAAGCCGGATCCAACAGGATTGTATGAAATCTTAAAGGAGCTGGGACTTTCCAAAGAGGAGGCCTGCAAGTCTGGTGTTGCCTGCTTTATCGGCGACTCCGATGTGGATTTGAAGACAGGTCTTGATTCCGGCCTCGATTTTATAGGTGTAGATTGGGGCTTTAGAGGAAGAGACTTCCTTCTTGAACATGGCGCAACGATTGTTGTAGATAATACGGAAGAATTATTAGATAAATTGTTACGGAATTAGAATGCTTCCTTATACATGGATTGCCACGCTTCGCTCGCAATGACGTATCTTGTTTCTGGTGTTAAGGAAGAATTATAAAAAGTATATATAAAGGAATATTTGATTTTTGGATTATAAATAATATGCAGAACTTTTCAATATGAACGAATTTTTATAATCCAAAAATCTAAAAGGATACATTATGCCTGGTTTTTATGATTATTACGATGTTGCGGTGGTTGGTGCTGGTCATGCCGGCATTGAAGCTGCACTCGCAAGTGCCCGCATGGGACTAAAGACAGTTCTTATTACTCAAACTCCTGATGCAATCGGCCGCATGAGCTGTAACCCTTCTATTGGTGGTATTGCAAAAGGAAATATTGTCCGCGAAATAGATGCGCTTGGCGGCGAAATGGCTAAGCTTATCGACCGCACAATGATTCAGTATAGACTTTTGAACCGTCGCCGCGGACCTGCTGTTCAGGCTCCACGCTCTCAGGCAGATAAAATTGCTTATTCTATGCTTGCTCGTAAAACATGTGAAAGCACACCAAATCTTTATACACTTATGGACACTGTAATCGACGTGCTTACAGTTGCTTCTGAAACTCCGCTGCCTCCGGATTCGGACAGTGCCGCAAAGCAGGGCTCTATTCCCGGCGAAAAGCGCGGCTACAACGGCAGTAATATAGAAGCAGAAGATTACGCAACCGAAGCAGCCCGCAGCGGAATGCGTCAGAAAATAATCGGAATTGTAACAGAGCGCGGAAGAATTATTCCTGTACGCTCAGTTGTTCTTACAACAGGAACCTTCCTTGGTGGCCGCATTTTTATCGGTGAATACGACGCTCCATGTGGTCGAGTAGGGGAACCTGCAGCCTATGGACTTACAGCAAGTCTTCATCGTCTGGGTTTCACCACAGGCCGCCTCAAAACAGGAACTCCGCCACGTATCCTTCGCAGCACTGTAGATTTTTCAAAGCTCGACCTTCAGCCAGGCGACGAAGAAATAATCCCGTTCAGCTTTGAAGATGAAAAGGTTGAGCGCCCTATGGTGCCTTGCCACATTGTTTATACAAACGAAGAAACTCATAAAATTATCCGCGACAACATTGGTCGCTCTCCGCTTTATTCAGGAAAAATCAGTGGTATTGGCCCGCGCTATTGCCCGTCTATCGAAGACAAGGTTATGCGCTTTAAGGAACGCGACCGCCATCAGATTTTTGTTGAGCCGGAAGGTCTTGAAACAGAAGAAATCTATTTGAACGGACTTTCTTCTTCTCTGCCTGAATGCGTACAGGATGCCTTTATGCGAACAATGCACGGTTTTGAAAATGCAGTTCAGTCGCGCCCGGGTTATGCTGTTGAATATGATTTTGTTGAACCGACACAGCTTTTTGCTTCTCTTGAAACAAAGCGAGTTGCAGGGCTTTTTGATGCAGGCCAGATAAACGGAACTTCAGGCTACGAAGAAGCAGCTGGACAGGGAATTATTGCAGGAATCAATGCAGGTCTTTATGCCCGTGCACATATATCAACTTGTGGCCCAATGGCTGCTATTCCTTCTACAATGAACGGAACTGCCGCAAGCATGGAGCCGGGTGCCTTCCGTCCAAAGGCCGCCATGAGTAACGAAGAACTCTGCGCCTTCTCAACAATCAGCGAACGCGAAACAAAAGAACTTGCAGAATATATGAGCGGCATTCAGAAGGCCGCGGGCTACGACCACTATCACACAATCCCGGAATACAAGCCTGTAATTCTTGGCCGTGACGAAGCATACATCGGAGTTTTGATTGATGACCTTGTTACACTTGGAACAAAAGAGCCTTACCGCATGTTCACTGCCCGTGCTGAATATCGCCTTAAGCTCCGTCATGATACAGCAGACCGTCGCCTTGCAAAATATGCCTTTGAATGCGGTTTAAAAACTCAGGCTCAGTATGATGCAGTAAATGAAAAATACGCCCGCCTTGAAGAAATAGAAGCCCTGCTCCTCAAAAAGCCAAACATGGAAAATCCGGGCTACCCTGAAAAGGAATGGGAAGCAGCCATCATAGAAGTAAAATATAAGTACTATATAGAAAAGCAGGACAAGCGTGTAGAAAAACTTCACAAAATGGAAAATACCCGCATTCCTGAAAACTTTGACTATGGTTCAATACCGTCGCTTTCTGCAGAGTCGCGAACAAAGCTTGAACAGATCCGCCCAATGACACTTGGTCAGGCCAACAGAATCAGCGGAATAAGGAATAGCGATATTATGCTTTTGATGGTATATTTAAAGAGGTAGTAATGGAAGATTCAGCAAAAATTGGAACATGCGTGGAGCATTCGCGCAATAATAAATATTTTGTGGAATTTGTGGAGCACCAGGAAAAGCTTAAGGCAAAGAACCCTGCTGCGTTTGAAGGTGTTAACCTGGAAGATGACGGAGCTTTCCTTGCATACATGACCCGCAAATATTTTAAGGACAACATGCTTGCAAGTATCATGAAAATTGTTATTGGGCTTGCGCTTCTTGTTGCTGCAAAAATAATTCTTGGTCGAGGGGCCGGCTCTACAATGAACCTTGTTGCAATAGGCGTTTTTATTGTTGGCCTGTTTTTTGCCCCAGCCGGCGTTTTCTTTTTCTTTTCAAACCTTTCATGCTACCGTCACTACAAAGATTACGTAACCGGCCGCGATGACCCGTTCATGGATAAAATAATTAAGTTTTATAGTAAATAATCCGGAGGAAAAAATGAAACGAAAACTACTATTTATTACATTGATTTTTTTATGTATTTCTGGAACTTTTGCCCAAACAAAAGATTTTGGAAAAATTTTATTATTTCAGACAAATGAAGTTTTGAATGAACGATGCCCTGATGTTGATGCGTTATCTTCTTACATAGGAGAGGCACAGGCAATAGTTTCAGATTTTAATAAAGAAAATGTTCTTGGAGAAGGATTTATTTTCTTTGCATTCCGTCCTGTAAAGAAATCGGCTGTATGGTATAGTCTTGCAAACGCCGATGAAAAACAACTGGAACAGCTTAAAAACAAATTGCTTACAATAACTCCATGTTCTGTTCAAGGTGGACCAGTTGTTTGTGCAATTTCGAATTTGGAGAATCCTGGACAGCAATTAACTTTCCCAAAGGAATGGATGGATGTTTTAGAGAAATCTGGTAATAACAGCATGGAAGTTTCTGCCCTACTAGATGAAATCTGGCCTTCCGAAATTACCAAAGCTGAAAAAACAGAACTATTAAAACTGATTAAGAAATTCAAAAAAGAAAAAGATTTTACAAAAGAAAGTCTGCAAAAATATTCCGATATAATTGAATATGCTGTTTTGAGTGATATTATAAAAATTTCAATTAATTCTGAATGCTGGCCTGAAGAGGTTTCGGATACAGAATATGGTTCGATGTTTATGCTGGCTTATATCTGTGGAAATCTTGAAAAGCAGCTGAATTCCGGGGAATATACAAATGCCCAGGAAGAGGGAATTAAATTTGAATTAGAAAAATATAAGCAGTTAAAGAAGATTGATAAGAATATAAGCATAAGCTTCTTTGAAGATATGCTGTAATTAATTGTTCTTAAGAATATCTACCGTGTGACTGCCGGCTCCAACAAGCTCAGGACGTTCTGCAATTGCCAGCTGGTACTTGCAGAATGCCTGGAACTCTTCTTCTGACATTTCATTTAATTCACGACGCATGTAGTCGGCAGCTCCGTCGGCGGAAATTATTTTTACACGCTCTAGGCCTGCTGCTTTATTCAAGCGGTCGATATCTTCTAAACGCACATAATCATATAATTCATTTTCATCGCACACTGTGTGGAAGTCTGGGGTAAGTCCGTCCTTGTCTGAAACTTCTTTCCAGTGATGTTCCTTAAAGCAATACTGAAGCACGCTGTAATCATTCATTACATAAGCAACAAGAATGTATCCGCTTTTTTTTGTGATTCGTTTTGCTTCGGCCAGAGCTTTTAGTTTTTCTTCATCACCGTGTAAATGATATAACGGACCAAAGAGTAGGGTAATGTCAAAAGTTTCGTCTTCTAAAAAATGAAGGTTGCGTGCATCACCGGCCCAGGTTTTTATGTTTTCGTGTTTGCTGCGGAGAATCTCAAGGTTGTGTGGGACAAGTTCCACGGCAGTAACATCATAACCGCGGTGGCATAACTCTACGCTGTAGCGGCCTGTGCCTGCACCTATGTCGGCAATCATCACCGGTTGGGGTCCCTGAGCTTGTAGAAGGGCTTCTTCGATGTAATGCATCGTGGTTAAAAATTCAACCGTCCCATGACGAGTCTTGAGACGGTTTTCTTCGTGGAATTTATTGTAATAATTTTCTAGGTTTGTCAAATCTTCCAGGCCTTATCAACAGCGGCGAGGGCGGCCTTCTTTTCACTGTCGCTCATGAATGAAGAAATGTAGCTGTTCTTGATGAGCTGCTTGATTTCATCCATTGTGAACTTAAGGCTCTTTACACAAATCCAAAGTTCGTCGAGCATTGTTGTCTTAAAGAAAACAGGATCGTCTGTGTTGATACAAACCATAATTCCCTGATCAAAATATTTGCGTACAGGGTGGTAACGTGCCATCTTAACAACTTTCTTTGTGAATGTATTTGATGTAATACAAATTTCAATAGGAAGCTTTGTTTTGATAAGCTCGTCGATAAGCTTTTTATCCTGATAAGCAGTTACACCGTGACCAATGCGCTCTACGCCAAGGCAGTTGATGGAATCCCAGATTGATTCAGGACCAACATCTTCACCGGCATGTGCAACAACTCTCCAGCCTTCTTTCTTTGCAAGCTGGAATACAGGTTCATATTCTTTTGCAGGACCTTTAGCTTCGGCACCACCAAGTCCAATACCGATGATGTCTTCGCATGGATAAGCTTTGAGCAATTCGTAATTCTTCATTGCATTTTCGCAGCCGAAGGTTCTAGAAACGTCCATCAAAAGCTTGATTGTAATTCCGTCTTTTTCTTTAATACGTGCAATCTGCTTGTGGAAAATCTGAACCATCTTTTTGTAGCTGAATCCCTTCTTAAGGAAAGCAGTTGGTGCAAAGAATGCTTCACAATAATCAATTCCGTTGCGAACCAGATATTTTTCAAGTTCTTTGAATACTACATTAAAGTCTTTTTCGCTTACAAACAAATCCTGTACCTTGAGAAATGCCTGTATAAATCCGTTAAGATCATTATAGGAGAATAGAGCGGTCTGTTCTTCTTTTGTCATTTCCTTGCCATAGCGGTTCTTGTACATCTTCTTGATGCCGGCCATGGTAATAACAGCCTCAATGTGAATGTGGAGTTCGGCTTTAGGTACACTCTTTATAAAAGATTTAAATTCCGACTTTGTCATTTTTATTCTTTCTCCTTCTTAAGTGCCGGTCTTCCTCCTGAAAACCAAAATTATCTAACGCGCCGCCTCCCAATGACGTTAAATATTTTAAATACACTTATATCAATTAAATTATCGGTAGAAAAGTGGATGAACTTTAGAAAAAAATTATAATTTGTCATTGTCGGGCTTGACCCGACAATCTCTCTTAAAATGAGATTCCCGGGTCAAGCCCGGGAATGACAGATTATAATAGTTTGTCCAACTCTTCAACAATACTTCTGAAGGTATCACAAGCAGCCTGTACAGGTGCGGTTTCTTCCATATTTACTCCCGCAACTTTGAGAGATTCAATAGGATAACGCGACCCGCCACTCTTCAGGAACTTATAGTAATCTTCGCGCTCCTTGTCGCCGCCGCCAGTCACCCTCTTAGCCAGAGCCAGTGCTGCAGAAATACCGGTTGCATACTTATAAACATAGAACGCACTATAGAAGTGAGGAATCCTCAATCCTTCCAAATCACTGTTCTCTTCAAAATGCATCTCAGGCCCAAAGTACAACTCAAGCAACTCGCGGTAAATCTTACGCAGCAGCTCCGGAGTAAGTGGAGTTCCATTTTCTACAAGCTCATGTGCCTTAAGCTCAAACTCTGCAAACATTGTCTGGCGGAAGAGGGTAGCAAGAATGTCATCGGCACGCATTGCAAGCAGGTATTTTTCAAGGTCTTTGTTATTGTTTCGTTTTGCCTGGTCCAGAAGGTATTCAAAAACAAGCTCTTCATTAAAGGTAGACGCAACTTCTGCTTCAAAAATCGTATAGTCATAGCTCATATAAGGATTATTGTGAACCGAATACCAGCTGTGCATACTGTGACCGCCTTCGTGAGCCATTGTAAATACGTCGCGGATATTGTCTTCATTATAATTAAGCAGAATATAAGGATAGCCTATGTAACTTCCCGAACTAAAGGCACCGCTTCTCTTACCAATATTTTCATAGCGGTCTACCCATCCGCTCAAAAGTCCATTGCACAAACGGTCTGTATATTCTTTTCCAAGAGGAGCAAGGGCATTGCGGCAAATTTCCACAGATTCCTCATAAGTTGTCTTTGTCTGAACAGATTTTACAAGCGGAACATAAACATCCCAGTGGCGAAGCTCATCAAGCCCAAGCGCGCGCTTACGGATTCCATAATACTTATGAAGCGCATCCAGGTTCTTATGAATACACTCAATCAAATTATGATAAACAGTAAGAGGCACCTTGTTTCCATAAAGTGCAGCATGAAGACTCGAATCATATCCGCGTGCTCTCATTGTAAACACATCCTGATTCACGCTTCCGGCATAAAGGGCTGCAATTGTATTCTGGTGTTCTTCAAACTTTGCATAAAACTTTTTGTAAGCTTCTTCGCGCACCTTTCTGTCGTGGTTGTGCATGAACACGCCCCAGGTTGTTTCTGTAAGCTGCTGTTCTTCGCCGTCCATAAGAACTGTTCCAAATGTTTTGTTCATATCAACATTTGTAAGCACACTGAACGCAGTTTCTGCAGTCATAGCCGGCTGACCCTGAAGCGACAAAATGCGCTCTTCCTTTTCGCTTAGCGTGTACTTCTTAAAATGCAAGAGCTTTTCAAGATAAACCTTGTAATCAGCAAAATCAGGTCGTGCGGCCCAATCTCGCAAACTAGCTTCATCAATTTCCATGAGCTCAGGATCAATAAAGCTAAGCTCTGCCTGCAACTGTGTATATGCCATGGCAGCACGTCCAAAACGGTCTGTTGCAGTAGAATCATCTTCGTCTGCTTCGTGTTCGAGCGAGGCATAGTGATAAACAGTTTCCATCTGGAGCAGGCACTTTTCATATTCCTTAAGCGCAGCCAGCAACTGGTCAGGGCCTGCACCAAGCTTTCCCTTAAATGCAGCAACAGCCTTGCTCAATTCCCCAAGCTGTGCCAGTGCCTTTTCCCATTCATCAACAGATTTATAAATAGATGATAAATCCCATTTGTCTTCTTTTTTGACATCTTTTCGAGGTGGTATAGTTTTTGCCATTTTCGTTTTCCTATTTCTTTGCGTGTTTTTTTCTTTTTTCTATATAAAGCTTGTCATCGGCAAGTGCAAGTAAATCAGAAAGGGTAGAGTTTTTAGAATCTTTACTGAATTCAATAGCACCAATACTCATTGAAAGCTTAAAAGGAAATTTTCTGTCTTTAGAAATAATATCACAAAGTGATTGAATCTTTTCCCGGAATTCTGCTTCGCGCGAAAGCTTCATGCCAACTGCAATTGCAGCAAATTCATCACCACTAAGGCGGCCAACAGTATCGCTTGAACGCAGTGCATGAGAAAGAACTTCTGCAGCAGCTTTAATTGCTTCATCACCCACATCGTGACCATAAGTGTCGTTGATTTTTTTAAGGCCATCAAGATCTGCAAAGAAAATTACACCATTACTTTCAACATCCATTGCAAGATCAATTGTTTTCTGACCAAGCTCCATAAAGCCACGGCGATTCAAAATCTTTGTAAGCTCATCTGTTTTTGACTGTAAATCAAGTGTTGAGTTACTTTGCTGTAATGAAGAATTAAGCTTAGAAAGAGATTTTGTTCTTGTAAGAGAACGTGTATATTCGTAGTTGCTGGCAATTGCATTAATAAGGATTTTTACACTTACACTGTGCATTGCATAATTTGAAGTTTTAATTTTACAGACAATGTATCCGTAATTTTTTCTGCCAGAGAAAAGCGGATGAAGAATAAAAGAACCCGGGAAATTATCAAAATATTCAGGCGGGAAAGGATTTTTTGCAGGATTAAATTCAAGTCCCGGATCATAATCACGGATTTTTCGTTCGGTGTCGAGCATCATTAAAACTGCAGCATTGTGTGGAAGTATGAACTCCTTTCCCCGGTCAAGCATAATCGGTTTTTTATAGAAGCAAACAAAGCAGGCTGGAATATCAAGGGCAAGAAGAATTTTATCAAGAGTATTTGCAAAATGATGAAGTGTTTCTGTTGTCTGCGAAAGATCCAGCAGGCGGTAAAGACTTTCTATGGAAGTTAGAGTGTTGAAGAATTGGTTTGTCATTTTTTGAATACCATTTGTAAAGGCATCGGCATGAACAAGTTTATCTTCGGCATTGCGGTAAATATCGTCATTGTTATTTAAGGGAATACAACCACATGATTGTTTGTACAAAGGAACGACAGGGATATGGGTTACAGAAGGAATGTCTTCTCCGTTAAGTTTGCGGTAAGCAAGCTCAGCTCCAATTCTTCCCTGATCAAAAATATTTTGACTCATTGTAGAAAGCCGTGGAGTAGATTGAGCTGCATAAGTTGAATCATCAAAGCCTATGATTTTTAATTCTTCCGGGACCTTTACTCCAATATTTATAAAGTGCTGTTGACATCCCAAAGCCATAAGGTCATTTGCACATAGAATAGCATCAAAATTCAAGCTTTCTTTTTTAGGATATTTTTTGGCCATTACATCTTTTGCCTGATGCATTTCCCAATAGCCTTCAAAGACAAGATTTTCATTAAAAACAAGATTATGCTTTCTAAGTGCTTTTTTATAGGCTTCAAACCGTAAAAGGGCTTCTCTTGACCCAGTTCGGTTTGCCGAAAGAAAAGCTATTTTTTTACATCCATGTTTTTCTTTAAGGTGTTCAACTGCATTGTCATAAGCAGAATTACATTCGGTTTCTATAAAGGAGGAATTAGGAAGCTCTAGATTTGCACCTATGGAAATAATAGGTTTTTCTCTAAGCTTTTTCAGGATTTTTGCAAGACCTGGTGTAGAAATAGTAGAGGAATAAGAACCGGTTATAACGATTACAAGATCAATATCTGTAGAGAAGAGTAGCCCAACACCATTCCAGCTTTGATATTCATAAATGCCGGAATCTGTTTTGGGGTCTTTTGTTTGTGCTACGAAAAACTGAACATCCTGCTTGTCCTTAAAGTACGCAAATATTCCGTTTAAAACCTCAAGTGCATATTCTACTGTGAGAGCGTGGACAAGTACCCCGATTTTTTTCATTCTTCTATTATATATGATAAATACTATTATTGCCAATAAGTTTTTTCTCTGATAGACTCTACGATTATGACTGAAGAAGCTAAAGTCTTTTACAAAGATCTTCGCAACGTTGTGCAGCCCATGGCAATTCAAAACCTCATTTCTGCTGCGGTAAACTCTGCCGATGTCATTATGCTCGGTTATATTGGTCAGACTGCAATTGCAGCTTCTTCTCTTGCAGGAAACGTTGCTTTTATTCTTTTTATGATTTCTACAGGACTTTCTTCGGGACTTGTTATGCTTGGGGCACAATACTGGGGTAAAAAAGACACCGAATCTATTAAGACTCTGCTTGGAATTGGTCTTAGAATCTGCTGTACCGTAGAAATCCTTGTCGCTCTTGTCGCTGCAATTTATCCGCGTATTCTTATGCTCATTTTTACAAAAGACGAGGCCCTTATTGCAGAAGGCTGCCGTTACCTCCGCGCAGTAAGCGTTTCTTATGTGTGTCTTTCTTTTGCCCAGATGTTCCAGGCCGCTTTTAAGAGTATTGAGCGCGTAAAAATTGTAACAATTGCTTCTACAACCTCGCTGATTATGAACATAAGCCTGAACGCCGTTTTTATTTTCGGACTTTTTGGTGTTCCAAAGCTTGGCATTCTTGGAGTAGGCATTGCAACTTCAATTGCGCGTTTTATAGAAATGTGCATCTGTCTTGGTTATGCGCATCTTCAAAAAGACATTCATTTTTCTGTATTGTGTATCTTCAGAAAGAACCGTCTGCTCACCAGAGATTTTTTCAAGTATTCACTTCCTGCTGTAGGCAACGAGCTTGTATGGGGTGCCGCTTTTGCAATGTATTCTGTAATTCTTGGTCACCTTGGCGAAGATATAGTTGCCGCTAACTCTGTAGTTGGAACAGTGCGCCAGCTAGGATGTGTTTTGTGCTTTGGACTTGCTTATGGTGGAGCAATTGTAATAGGAAAAAACATAGGGGCGGGCGATATGGGTCTTGCCGAGCGAAATGCCTCCCGCCTTGCAAGAGTAACAATTCTTTCCGGAGTTTTTGGAGCAATCCTTATAGTGTGTTTGTATCCTGTTCTTCCATATATTGCAAATCTTAATGAAACTGCCGCTCACTACCGCAATGTGATTTTGTTTATGAATACATATTCAATCATAGGTGCTTCTATAAACACAGTTTTAATCTGCGGAATTTTCCGTGCCGGTGGAGATTCACGTTTTGGTTTTATTGCAGATTCAATCAACATGTGGTGTGTGTCTGTGCCTTTGGGATTACTCGCCGCTTTTGTATTCAAGTTGCCTCCGCTTTGGGTATATTTTATCCTTTATCTTGATGAGTTTGAAAAAATGCCTTTCGTTATCCGCCATTATTTTAAGAAGGGATGGCTTAAAAATATTACAAGGGAAAACACATAACCTCGGGGTTCCTGAGCTTGTCGAAGGAAAAAAAACTTTGACAATCTTCCATTATGGTATTATCTTTTAATATAGAAACTTTTTTACGGGAGATTGATTATGAAAACTAAAAATATCATTCTGGGTGCAGTTCTTGCCATACTGGGAATTGTTATGATCGCAATACCAGATACCTGCATAAAAGCTGTTGTCGTAATTGTTGGAGCCGCAGCAGTTACTTTTTCTGTTTACAATCTTCTTGTTGTATACAAACAGAGTGAAGATGCTGCATTCAAAAAGACATTACTCATAAAAAGCATAATCACCTTTGTTGTTGGTTTGATTTCTGTAATCTGCCCGTTTGTACTTGTAAAAACAGTCGAAACAATTTTCAAAATTTTCTCTTTCATACTCGCCGCTTATCTGATTCTGTACGCAGGTGTGAGCGTTTATTCTTCTGCAAAAATGCGCGCCGACTTCCCGGAAGAAAGCAAGCGTTTGATTTTTGAAGCTCTGATTTTTGTAGCAATCGCCATTCTTTTGATTCTTATTCCAATCGATCAGTTTGGTCAGGCCTTCGTCCGCATAGTAGGTCTTGGAGGCTTGATAATCGGCCTTGTAATGGTAGCCGTAGAAATTGTAGTAAGCAAACGCACCGCCACCGAAGAAGCCCCAGAAGCCGATATCACAAAAAAAATGGACCAGCAGGCCCAGGCCGAAGCCGGAACCTCTGCCGCAACAGATACTCCGGAAGAGTAGCGCCATCTGCCCAGTCATTGCGAGCGCAGCGCGGCAATCCATTGAATTATAACGCATTTTCTATTACAATATACTCATAATAAATAAGGACAGGCTAAAAATTGCAGTGCAATTTTTTTAACGCCTTCCGATTAATCACCGGCCGCCAGCGGCCTTACTCAGGAGATAAAAAAAATGGCACATTGCGTTGTACCTGAAGCAGAAGCAATTCTTGACAAGGAGTACCCTGTACTCGACAAGGGTTTTGTTCGCCTTGTAGATTATTTTGGAGGAGACCAGAGAATTGTTCAGTCTGCACGCGTTTCTTATGGCGAAGGAACAAAGAGCGTGAGCCAGGATGGAGCCCTCATTGATTACCTGCTCCGTCACCAGCATACATCTCCGTTTGAACAGGTTGTAATGACCTTCCATGTAAAAATGCCTATCTTTGTTGCCCGCCAGTGGGTTCGCCATCGTACAGGACGCATGAACGAAGTTTCTGGCCGCTATTCAATCATGAAAGATGAATTTTATGTTCCTGCCGAAGACAAGGTTTCTCCACAGAGCACAGACAACAAACAGGGTCGCGCTACCGAAGCTTTTGATAAAGAAACTGCAGATAAAATCATAAATCAGCTCGAAGAAGGACAGAAACAGGCCTACGAAAGCTACAACGAACTTATTGATAGTGGTCTTGCCCGTGAAATTGCACGCATTAACCTGCCGCTTTCTCTTTATACAGAATTCTACTGGGAAATGGATTTACACAACTTGTTCCACTTCTTAAAGCTCAGACTCGACAGCCACGCACAGTACGAAATCCGTGTTTATGCAGAAGTAATTCTTGAAATCTGTAAAAAAGTTGCTCCAATGGCTACCGAAAGCTTTATCAACCACATGAATCACGGAGTAACCTTTAGCGGTGAAGAAATGCAGGCTCTCCGCGATGTTATGGATGGAAAGCCAAACCCACTTGAAGGTAAAAAACTTGAACGATTTAACGAAAAAATCAGAACAGGAGTTCAGCTCTAACAGTCCTGATTCATTTAAACTGAACAGAAATCAGCTTAAATATATCGCTATATTAGCCATGCTGCTCGATCACATAGGCATGGTGTTCGGTGAGTTTTTTAATTCTTTTGCAGCAGGCCCAATCCTGCTTTTTATACTCCGATTTTTAGGTCGCCTTACTGCTCCAATAATGTGCTTTTTCCTTGTAGAAGGCTTTTTGCATACAAGGTCAAAAAAACGCTATGCACTGCGTCTTGCAATATTTGCTGTAATTTCGCAGGTCCCTTATGCACTGGCACATAAGCACAGCATTCTTTCTACAGATTTCAATATGCTGTTTACTCTGCTCATATCTTTTCTTGTTCTGTGCGTTATTGAAAGCGAATGTAATGCAGTACTTCACTGGCTAGGCTGTTCACTTTTAATTATCAGTTCTGTTTTCGGTGACTGGGGCATTTTTGCACCATTCCTTGTCCTGACTTTTTATTTTTGCCATGATAATAAACAAAGGCTTATAAAATCTTATATTATTATTTCTGTATTAGTAATTGTCGCCAGTGTTACATTTTGTGTCAGAAATCAATATCCATGGTATTCAGAATTCTGGCAGACAGGCCTTCTGCTTTTTATCCCTGTCCTCTTCCTTTACAACGGCCAGTCAGGTTCCCGCGCATCATTCCACAAATGGTTTTTCTATGTGTTCTATCCATTGCATCTGCTGGGGTTGTGGGGGATATTTTATTTTATCTAGGCCCTGTCATTGCGCGAGTTTGCGAAGCAAACTCGGTAAGCTCTGCGACAGAAGCGTAGCGACGAAGCAATTCACAAATAAAAAACCATTTTACAACTACTATTCCTCATTGTATAATTAACTATAAATAATATTCTGGAGAAGCTTATTATGAAATTTGATTTAAAAACTTTTGTAATCTTTTTTGGCCTTCTTGCTGCATTTGCTCTGGCGGCCTGTAAGGTTTCTGTAAATCCTAAAGATAACAAACCACAAAATGTTGAATACACAGTTGAGTTTAATTCGATGGGGGGAAGTCCTGTTGAAAGTCAGACTGTAAAAAAGGGTGATAAAGCAATAAGACCCGCAGAGCCAAATAAAACTTCAACAGCTCAAGAAACTTATTATTTTTTAAACTGGTATACATCAAACGATGGTGGTAATACACTTTCTGTACGCCCCTTTGATTTTAATACTCCAATAAATGCAAATATCACCCTTTATGCTAAATGGACTAATACAGATTTTGAAATCCCTCTGACATTAGAGTTTATAAATTCTGGTACTATTACAGTTCTCAGGCCCTGGAGCACTTTACAATACTCTAAAAATGGTGGAGATTTGCTTGTCTATACCGGAGATTTAACTGTTGATGCTGGTGATATGATATGTTTTTATGCACCGGAATCTCAAAATACAGATTCCCGAAATATGCAAATTCTATGTACTTCAGATTGTTATATATATGGTAATGTAATGAGTCTTGTTACTCTGGATTCTCAAACAGGTGAATGGAATCCTTATGCTACTTCAGTTACATCGAACGCTTTTTTTTCTTTGTTTCACTATAACAGATATATTAAAAATCATAATAAGAAAAAAGTTTATCTGCCTGCAACAACACTCTCTTCATATTGTTACCGGCAAATGTTTGGTGGTTGTATAAGTCTGACGACAGCTCCTGAATTACCAGCAACAACACTAACTTCACATTGTTACTATTATATGTTCCATGATTGTACAAATCTGACAATAGCCCCTGAATTACCTGCGACAACACTGGCCGACAATTGTTATGGAGCTATGTTTTCTGGATGTTCAAAACTAACGACAGCTCCTGAATTACCAGCAACAACACTCGCTGCATATTGTTACAGTCATATGTTCTATGGTTGTTCAAAACTAGCAACAGCTCCTGAATTACCTGCGACAACACTGGCCGACTGGTGTTATGCATATATGTTCTGTGGTTGTTCAAAACTAGCAACAGCCCCTGAATTACCAGCAACAACACTCGCTGACTATTGTTATTCTAATATGTTTCATAGTACGGAACTGACAACAGCTCCTGAATTACCTGCCACAATACTGGCTGCATATTGTTACGAAGATATGTTCTCTGGTTGTTCAAGTCTTACGGCAGCCTCTGAATTACCTGCGACAAGGCTCGCCGAACGGTGTTATGCATCTATGTTCTCTGGTTGTTCAAGCCTTACAGCAGCTCCTGAATTACCTGCAACAATGCTGGCTGAGCGTTGTTACATGTCTATGTTTTCTAATTGTAGAAGCTTAACGGCAGTACCTGAATTACCTGCAACAACACTCGCAGTCGGTTGTTACCAGAATATGTTCTCTAGTTGTTCAAAACTAACGACAGCCCCTGAATTACCAGCGACAATACTGACTGACTGGTGTTATTATAGTATGTTTAATTATTGTATAAGATTAACTGCTGCTCCTGAGTTACCAGCGACTACACTTGCAAATTCTTGTTATGCATCTATGTTCTCTGGTTGTTCAAGCCTTACAGCAGTTCCTGAATTACCTGCGACTACACTTGCAAATTCTTGTTATGCATCTATGTTCTCTGATTCAAGTCTTACGTCAGCGCCCGAATTACCTGCGACAAGGCTCGCCGACTACTGTTATGCATCTATGTTCTCTGGTTGTTCAAGCCTTACAGCAGCACCTGAATTACCTGCGACAAAGCTTGCTGACCAATGTTACTCTAATATGTTCTTTGGTTGTACAAACCTAACGACAGCCCCTGACTTACCAGCAACAACACTGGTCTATTATTGTTATGCTTATATGTTCACTGGTTGTACAAAATTAAACAGCATAAAATGTTTAGCAACTGATATTTCGGCTGAAAAATGTACATTAGATTGGCTTGATGGAGTATCGGAAACTGGAACTTTTACAAAGGCTGCAAGTATGAACAACTGGACAACCGGTTCTGACGGCATTCCAGAAGGCTGGACAGTTCAGGATGCAAATTAGGGTATTATTTGTCATTGCGAGAAGCGTAGCGACGAAGCAATCCACGACTTAACTGATTGAAATATCGTAGATTGCTTCGCTACGCTCGCAATGACAGGTTATTCCAGAAAAATATAATCCGTCAAATAAATCCCGGAGATTTTACCTAGGGACATCTGTTCGTTGATTTGCTCTAGGATGTCTTGTTTGATTTTGTCTTCGGTGCGGGAAAGGAGTTCTACTTTTGTGTAGGCGCCAAAGTAGCTGGTGAAGATGCCTGTGATTATGAGGCGTTTGCGGGCAAGTTCTTCAAAAAAGACGGTGTCGCCTTCGGGGTAGGAAAGCCAGGGGGTTATTACAACGGCGGTTCCAATGTCTTCTTCGTTTTCCGGGGCGGTTATGCAGCGGATTGTGCCAAGACCTGTGTAGGCGGCAATTTTATCATCGAGTTTTTTGTTTAAGTTTTCAATTTCGCGTGGAGTAGGGTCCGGGTCTGCATCTCTAAGGTTTTTTCCGGGAGCGGCTTTTCTTGAGGCAAGGCCTATAACTGTTCCAAATAAAATTATAAGAACAAGTGCGCCTATAATTGAAAAGAGAACGATATCTGATTTTGAAAAATTGAACTTAAGCTTCACTTATTCTACCTTCTGACTGATATATGGTGCAGAAAGTACTGCAAGCCTGCCGACAGTTCTTGCCTGAATGTGAACACCGTCGTCCAGCCATTCTTCTGACAAAATGCAGCCTGCTTTTCGCATTTCGTTTATGAGCGGAACCTTTGCTGCAGGAATTATGTATTCGTGGATTTCACCGTACAACAATTCTGTGATTTTATCTTTAAGTTCAATAAAGCCCTTTTCTTCTTTTGCACTTACAGAAATTGCATCAGGAAACTGATGGCGCAGGGCAGTGTAGTTTGCTGCAATTGTTTCATCTTCTGCCTTATCAATTTTATTCAAAAGAATAAGGCGCGGATTTTTTGTAGCACCAATATCTTCAAGAACGCTGCATACTGTTTCATACTGTGCCATGGCATTAGGGTCTGCAGAATCAAGTACAATCAAAAGCAAATCTGCAAAAGTAGCTTCTTCGAGTGTAGACTTAAACGCATCTATAAGATGGTGCGGAAGGTTATTGATAAATCCAACGGTGTCTGTAATTAAAACGCTTGCACTTTCATTCAAAGGAAGTTTTTTTGTAAGAGGATCAAGCGTAGCAAAAAGCTGGTCTTTTACATAAGCGTCGGAACCGGTTAAGGCATTAAGCAAACTTGACTTTCCTGCATTTGTATAACCTACAAGGGCACAGGTAGGATTTTTTTCTCTCTGTTTACGCTGGGTCTTTCTGTTCAATTCAATTTCGGCAAGTTCGTGTTTTGCGCTTGCAATTTTTTCGCGGATAAGTCGCTGGTCAAGCTCGAGCTGAGTTTCACCGGAACCTTTTGCACCAAATGCTCCACCACGCTGGCGTGAATAATCATTTTTTGCATGACTAAGGCGTGGCAGCATATAAGAAAGGCGTGCCAGTTCAACCTGCAGTACTGCTTCTTTTGTTGTAGCGCGCTGAGCAAAAATCTTAATGATTACTTCCTGACGGTCAAAGCACGAAAGACCTGTTAATTCTTCCCAGTTTCGCTGCTTTCGAGGTTCAATATTAAAATCAAAGATTATACAGTCTACTTCAAGCTGTTTTGCAAGCTCGGCAATTTCTTTTGCTTTACCGGTTCCAATTCCGTATTGAGGATGAACTTCCATTCTGTTAAGGGTAAGGCGCTGAACAATATCAAGTCCAAGTGTTTGAACAAGTCCTTTTAATTCCTGCAGATCATTTCCAGGTTCACCAACAAGGAGTGCGCGTGGAACAGCATTTTCTTCTTTTTCGACTTCGACCATGGGTGCCTCCCAACGATTCGTCATTGCGAGGAGCTATGCAGATTGCCGCGCTGCGCTCGCAATGACGATGCTAACTCAGATACTGCTGCATGAGCTGTACAAACAGATATATTTTCTTATAAATGCCTACACTAAATTCCTTCATAGGGTGATCAAGGAATCGTTCAAGCTCACGCCAGTTCTGTACAATTTCCGGCTTTTGCTTTGTATAATCTTCAATAAGCTGCTTGAGGGTTTTTCCTATTGTTATTAAATCCTGAGCCGAAGTTACAATAAAGCCGCGTGCCTGTTCATTTGAATCAGAAATTACACGGTTAATAATATTTTCTGCTCCGGGATCATGGGCAGTCTTTGGAAGAAGATTCTTAATCTTAAGTCCGGAAGTTCCGTCTTCAGATAAATCAGAATCAAAGGCTGTAATTTCATCAGAAATCTTAAGCAGTTCCTGATAGGCATTTGACATTGGATTTGCAAGCGAAGCATCCCACTGGCCGCGTACAACTACAACATCATAAAATTCGCGGATATCCTTTTTAACATATTCCAGCAAAAAGGCCTTTAGATAATTAAGAGGTTCTGTATATTCAAACAGTCCAAGCTCTTTTTTGCTGAAGCCTTCGTTTGCACCTGCAATATAAAAATGAAGTGTCTGGAAATCTGTGCTGCCAAATATCTGTTCACAAAGCTGATTAGCCTTGTTTTCCTTCTGCTTGTAGCCTATTTTTGAAATTGTAGTTCGGATTTCTTCCTGAATTTTATCCATGTATGGTTCAATAAGCGAAGCATAATGCGACTGAACCTGTGTAACATAATCGATATTGCCCGAAATATGACGGATCATAAGCTCAAAGGCACCTGATTGCTGGATATTTTTAATTCTTGCTACAATCTTTTTCCAGTTTCCAAGCGAAATTGTTTCTGTAGCCTGTGTAGCCTTCATAAATGCAAAAAGTTCATTCCACAAAAGGTTTTCATCTGTGATTGCATATGCTACTGCACAGAAATCCTTAAGGTCGTCTGTTATATACTCGCCGTTGATTTTTTCAAAATTAGGAACTGCATTAAAATTGAATTCCTGAAGTGACGAAGCAAACTTTTTAAGCAGGACATAATAATCAAAGCAGCAGAAATCCTGAAGTGTACTGAATGCCTTGTAGATATTTTCTGTTCTATTCATTCTTTCATTGTCAAATTCTGCAGAAAAAATAGAAAATTCTTCGTCGAGTTTTGATGAAAGCTGCTGCAGCGGAACAGTTCTTGCCATTTCAAGAATCTTCTGCTGGTCAAAATGCTCCAGAAGTGCAACCTGCTTTTCTGAAAGTGAATAATTTACAACCTGAGCCTTGTAAAGGTTAGGATTCTGATTTGATTTAAAGATTGCCTGTGCCGGTGAAACTAATTTATAAATATCATAAAACAATTTAGCAAACGGAGGCAGAACTTCGATTGTAGAAGCCCTGTAAAAATTATGATACTTAGTTTTTGAGAAAGTCTTAGCAATAGCCTTTAATTTACGCTTTTTTTCAGCTTCGGGATTGGAAGATTTGAATAAATTTGAAAACAAACTCTGAAAAAACGATTGTTTTTCTGCCTGAGCTGCTGCCTTTTTTTCTTCTTCCTGTTCCTTTTTAATATCACCTACATCCATACTCTTAAATATAAGTCAAAATTGGCGAATTTTCAACCATAAAATATTGTTCTAGTCAATTTTGATTTATGGTGCTATAATATTTGCTATGAAATGTGATAAATGTAATACAGAACTTCCGGAAGAGGCGCATTTTTGTTTTAACTGCGGTTTTCCTGTAGGTACAGTAAAGGTATTCAGATCTTGTATAGAATGTGGTAACGCCCTTAGTGCAGTAGATAAATTCTGCTCAAAATGTGGTGTGCCTGTTAAAATTGTAAAAGATGGTGGCGACGATAACACCTTTGAAAAGGATATTCCTCCTAGAGTTCAGCTTGGAAAAAATCCTAAGATGATTTTAGTTCCTGGCGGACAGTTTGTAATGGGTGCCGGTACTATGAACAGCCTTATTACTTTAGTAGGCTTTTATATGTCAGAAGTTCCGGTAACTCAGCTACAGTATTCTTATGTAATGGGAAAAAATCCTTCAAAGCTTCAGGGAGAAAACCGCCCTGTAGAATGCGTAAACTGGTGTGAAGCAATTGTTTACTGTAATATGCTCAGCCGCCTGAACGGATTAAATCCATGTTACAGTATTGGAACAACAACAGACCTTAGCCAGTTTGAAGCAACAAGTCCTGTATGGAAGCGTGTTGTATGTAATTTCCTTTCTAACGGCTACAGACTTCCAACCGAAGCAGAATGGGAATTTGCAGCCCGCGATGGTCGTGGTTCTTCACCAACACCTTATGCAGGTAGTCAGAATATTAATCAGGTTGCATGGTATGGTGAAAACAGTGGAATCAGAACACACGATGTTGCTACAAAAGATCCTAACAGCCTGAACTTGTATGATATGTGTGGAAACGTAGCCGAATGGTGCTGGGACTATTATTCACCTGTTCTTGCATCTGGAGCACAGACAAACCCGCATGGTCCAAGTTCCGGCGAAATGCATGTAAAACGTGGCGGCAGCTGGCTTGATGACCCTCAGCAGTGTACAGTATTCTATAGAAGCGGCAGTGCTCCAAGCGGAAAAAGCAGTAACTTAGGCTTCCGCGTTTGTTGCAGCGCAGTAAGCGAAACTCTCTAATAAGGAAAGCAAAATGACAATAACCGAAAACAAAACACCAATTTCAATTGAACTCGTTGTAGTTGGAAGACTCGATACAGGTACAGCTCCGGAACTTGAAGTAAAGCTCAAGGAAGTTGCACCACAGACACAGACCCTTTACCTGAACATGAAAGACGTTCAGTATGTTTCAAGCTCTGGTCTTCGTGTAATTCTTTTAGCCCACAAACTCATGCTTCCAAGCGGCGGCAAAATGATTATCAAGCAGCCGTCTTCATTCTGCAAGCAGGTTCTTCAGGCAACAGGAATGGATTCAATTCTTACTATTGAATCTTAGTGGCATCTGAAAATCATCTTTTTTAAAGTTAGAACATTCTCGCCGTTTTCGTAGTTGTATTCTACTTTGTCCATGTATTTTTTTGTAAGGAAAATGCCTAGTCCTCCAATGCTGCGGTCTTCGGCACTTAAGGTAATATCCGGGTCAGGACGGTCTAGCGGATTAAACGGCACTCCCTGGTCGCGGAATATTATTGTAAGAAGTTCATCTTCATAGGTGCAGGTAATCAAGGCTTGTCCGAATTCTCCGGCGGGTAATTTATCTTTGTAGGCGTAGTGCGCAATGTTTACAAAAATCTCTTCGGCGGCTACGTCTATTTTGTACATTAAATCTGTTTCGCAGTCTGGCGGGAGCAGCTTGTGAATAAAGTCGAGTACAGTTTCAAGATTTTTGTCGTCGGCGGCTATTTTTAATTCCATCTGGCACCTTATTCCTTGTAAATCATGCAGAGCATTGTAATGTCATCAAATTGCGGGGCTTCAAGAACAAAGTCGTTCAAATCGTTTCGCACAATATCAAGAATATCGCGGGAAGTTTTGCCTGTACCCTGTACCGATTTTAGTACACTTAAAAGCCTGTCTTCGCCGTAAAGTTCATCATAATCATTTGTTGCTTCTGTAATTCCATCGGTGTAAATAAACAGACGGTCGCCTTTATTAAGTTTGATTGTGTTGTTTGTATAAGGAAGTCCGTCCATTGCAGCAAGCATAAGGTTTGGTTTTGTAGAAAGATATTCAATTTTGCCGTTGTTTTCAAGAACTGGAGCATTGTGGCCTGCATTTGCAAAGTTCAGTTCGCCTGTAGAAATTGTTAAGATTCCCATCCAGCAGGTTACAAAAAGACCAGATTCATTACTTTCGCAAAGAATTTTATTTACATGTTCAAAAACCTTTGCCGGATTATGTTCATGCGCCGCAGTGTCTTTTAAAAGTGTCTTTGTAATTACCATGAACAAGGCTGCAGGAACTCCCTTTCCGCTTACGTCGCCTACAACCATTGCAAAGTGGTCATCATCAAGCATGTAAAAATCATAAAAGTCGCCGCCTACTTCTTTTGCAGGAGTCATGCTGGCATAAAGTTCAATTTCGGGATGATCTTTGTAAGGAGGAAAAACACGTGGAAGCATTTCTGACTGAATCTGCTTTGCAACATTAAGTTCAGCCCCTAGTCGTTCCTTTTCTGCTGTGGCATGAGTTAAATCTTCTATATATTTATTCATGTCGCGGCTCATTTTTTCTACAGAGTTTGCAAGTTTGCCGATTTCGTTACGGTGGCGGATTTTTTTAAGAAGGCCAGTGAGCTCTCCGTGATGTTCTGCCAGGTGCGAAGTTTCGTAAGTTACAAAGAGGATAGGGCGGATAATTCCCATATAAAGCAGGAAGGCATAAAGTGCAATAAACAGCAAGGTAAGGATTGTTGCCGAAATGATAATTGAACGCAAAAAGTTTCTTCTGTGCTCTTTAATTTCGTTCATTGGCTTTACAATGCTCATGATTGCAGTAACTTTACCGTCTGTTCCGAACAAGGGGAGTGCTGTTGTTACATGGCCGCCTTCACCTTTGTATGTAAATGAAGTGTAATTTTTGCCTTCTTCTATAACGAGCTTAAGATTATTTATATATTCTTCATCTTTGTCTTCAAGAGAACTTACTGTTCCAAAAGGAATGACTTTGCTGCCTGCTTCAAGCGAAAGCTGGTTTACTGTATCAAAAACATAAGTGCGCTTTTTGTAATCAGGTGAAATTACGCTTACATAAATGTAGGCAAGATCAGAGGTGTTTGTAAGGGTATCAAGCTTTTTGTTTGTTTCTTCCCATTCTTCATCAGGTTCGTGCTTTATCCAGTAGGGAATGCTGTCGACGTGAATATAACTTGCTCCTGTTTTTGCAAGCTGAATAGTAATATCGCCGTAAAGGTTTTCGAGTTCCTGCTTAAATTCCCTGTAACCGGTGAAGCTGTTTACAATTGTCATAAGAGTACCAAATATAAGAGTCGCAATAATGAGCTCCACGGCCAGTATGGAAAGTTTGAGTTTGTGCTTCATGATAAGTCTATTATACATCATAAATATCAAATTGGTAATTGAATTTTGAGTTTACCCTTCGACAAGCTCAGGGACCGCGGGTGTGGTACAAAAAAGCAAAATGAATTATAATATATAGAAATAATAATGTAAAAAATGTGACTTTTATATAAGGAGATTTTTTAGAAATGAAAAAATTCTTTAGTGCGGCAGTGCTTTTTACACTTGTTGTAGCTGCTGCAAGTGCTTACAATCCGCCTGTTTATGGCGATGATATTTTTGAGCTTTCAAGTCCGCATCAGCTGGCAAATGCTTCTTCAGTTGTAGGCGGAGGTATTTTTTATGCAAGCCCTGAGTCTATGATTACAAATCCGGCTCTTCCTGCAAAAGAACAGCGCATTGATTTGAATCTTGCTTATACAGGACTTGTTTCTTCTAATCAGGCAAACGAAAGCCGCTATGGGAATGCTTTTCAGTTTGGTATGCTCATTCCTTTCAAAAGATTTGTTTTCAGTGGATATGGTAACGGAACTATGGTTCCTTTTAAAGAAATGAATCTTGGAGACAGCTTTAACTTTAAGTTTGGTCTTGCAAAAGAAATTACAGATAAGCTTACAGTTGGTACAAACCTTAATACAGGTATTTTCTGGGGAGCCGGAACTTCATGGGCTCTTTCTGTAAACCTTGGTTTTGTTTATACCTACGGCGATTTGAGTTTTATTAAAGATTTCCGTTATGGTGCTTCTATTCTTAATCTTGGAAAGAACTATGACAATACAACTCTTGCTGGAATTAAAGGCGGTCAGGCATCTGCTTTCCCTGCAATTGCTACAATAAAAGTTGGTGCTGCAGGAACTCTTGTTCAGAATGATACTATTAAGCTTGGTTTTTCTGCAGATCTTACAGCTCCTTCATGTATGAACCTTATTGCAGATCTTGGACTTCAGTTTGCAGTAAAAGACATGCTTTTTATAAGCGTTTCAGAAAAGTTTAATTTTGCAGAGCTTGTAAAAGATGTTCAGAATGTTATGCCTTCTGTAGGTATTAATTTTAGATTTACTTTTGATGTAAAGAATAATGATTATCTTAATAAGAACGGCTGGAGTCAGAGCGAAATGTCTGCTTCGGTTGCCTGGAAACAGTTTAATAGAACTGTGAATGCAGTTTCTGCCGGAGTAGATGTAAACCTTGGTCTTAAGGACGAAACTCCTCCTGTAATTCAGCTTTGGCTCGACGATGATGAAGCTCCAGAAGTTCAGGCAATTCCAGTTTCAACAGGAGATGCAAAATGAAAAAAATCAGATTTATAACATTTGCCATCCTTTTTGCTTTGTGCGCAGGACTTGGCTTTGCAAAAGAAAAATATATTTCTCCAAATAATGATGGTGTACAGGACGAGCTTGTAATTCCATTGAACATTTCTGATAAGCGTTATGTTCAGGGCTGGAGTCTTGTAATTATGAACGAAAGCGGCGAGGTTGTACGAACTATTGAAAACAAGGTTGCACTCCCTTCTAAGCTTGGCTTCAAATCTTTCTTTAAGCAGCTTGTTGCAAAAAAAGAAGGAGTTCCAATTCCTGAATCAATTACCTGGAACGGTGCAATGAACAATGGTGAAACTGCTCCGGATGGAAAATATACATATTATGTAACTGCAACAGACGATAACGGCAACGTTGGAAAAACACAGGAATACACTGTAGTTGTAGATACAGTTGCTCCTGAAATTGAACTTGATCAGCCCACAGACAAGATTTTTGGTGAAGGTGCAAAGGCTTCTCTTAAAATCAGTCAGACTGGTTCTGTAGAAGATGAATGGGTTGGTGTATTCAGAGCAATAGACGGTTCTGTTGTTCGCACTTACAAATGGACAAATGCTGAGCCTGCAGAATTCAGTTGGCGAGGTATTTCAGATGATGACTCCCAGGTACCGGACGGTGTTTATTCTTACGAAATTACTGCTACAGACCGTGCAGGTAACGTTGCTCCACAGACAACAATCACAAACATTATTTATTCTGCAGAAAAACCTGCAACAAATATTTACATTGACGGTTCACGCTACTTCTCTCCGGGAACAGATTCAAGCCTTAAGACAATTACACTTAATGTAACAATTCCTGTTCCTGAGGAAAAATCAGGCAACAAGCTTACAGAATGGGAAGTAGGTGTTACAGACAAGAGCGGAAAGGTTGTAAAATCATACAATCAGCTTACAAAGGGCGCTGTGCCTCCTAAATCTATTGTGCTCGACGGAAAAGATGATAAAGGTAAGCTTCTTCCTGATGGAGAATATCAGGCTTATGTAACTGCTAAATATTTGAACGGTTATGTTCCTGCAAAGATTTCTTCACCAATTTTCGTACTCGATACAGAAAAGCCAGCTGCCCAAATCCGCGCTTCAGACAAAGTATTTGGTGCCGGTTCAAAATCAGACGTAAAATATACAATTATGATTACACCATCTAACGGTGCTCCTGTTCCTTCTTGGAAGGGTGAAATCCGCACAGCAGACGGTGCTACAGTTGTAAAAACATATGACCTTGGTGAATATCCTCCTGAAACAATTACATGGAACGGTATTAACGACAAGGGTGGAATTGCAGAAAAAGGACAGTACGTGCTTGTTCTTACAGCAACTGACTTAGCCGGAAACAAAGGCGAAGCTCGTTCAAATGACTTTGTAACATTTGATACAACAGAAACTCAGCTTTTGCTTGCTATGACAGACACTGCATTCTCTCCAAACGGAAACAAGGTAAAAGATACAATCACCTTTACACCTGTAACTCAGACAAAGGATGTTGCATCTTATGAATTTGTAATCAAGAACAAGAGCGGAAAAACTGTTTATACAAAGAAAGAAGCTAAGAAGCTTCCTGCAAACTTTGTATGGAACGGAAACGACGACGACAACACACGCTGCGACGACGGCTTCTATTCGGCCCAGCTTTCTGTAGTTGCTGCAAACGGTTCTACTGCAGCAGCCGCTACCGGTGAATTTGAGCTCGATACAAAATTCCCTTCTTTGGAATGGGAAATCCCATGGACATACTTCTCTCCAGATAACGACGGAAACCAGGATAATATTACAGTTAAACTTTCTAAGTCTACTGCAGAAAAGCTCTGGACAGCCGATGTACGCGATTCAAAAGGAAAGAGCGTAAAGAAATATACCTGGAGTGGTGCAAAGAGCGAAGTTATCTGGGACGGTACAGACGAATCTGGTAACATTGCTACAGACGGAAAATACAGTATTGTGATTTTCAGTACCGATGATGCCGGAAACAGCTTCAGCACAGATATGAACGGTATAGTTCTTGATAACCGCGAAACAAAGATTTACCTTACAGCAGACCGCGAAGGTATTTCTCCTAATAACGATAAGGTTTTGGATACTCAGACCTTTGAAATCCGTACTTCTGTAAAAGAAGATCTGCTTTCATGGAACTTTGATGTTCGCCGTGAAGATGGAACTTCTGTATTTGCTTTGTCTGACAAAGACAGCGCAAACCTTCCTGCAACAATCAACTGGAACGGTGCCGACGCAAACGGAAATGTATGCGAAGGAACATTTACAGGTACTTTGAATGTTGTATACAAGAAGGGTAACAGAGTAAATGCAGTTTCTTCTCCATTTATCTGTACAGCAACACCTCCACAGCTTAAAGTTCAGACAGCACCAGAATACTTCAGTCCTGATAATGACGGTATTGATGATGATTTGTTCATTAAACTTACAGGTACAACAAAGGCTAAGATTAAGAACTGGTCATTTGTAATCAACGATCCTAAGGGTAAGGCTTTCTGGAAGACAGAAGGAAAGAACCAGATTACAGAAAGAATCATTTGGGATGGTTTGAGTAATATTCAGAAAGATTCTAAGGGAAATGCAGAACGCGTTCAGTCTGCTATGGATTATCCATATACATTTACTGTAACAGATAATCTTGGAATGACAAGCAAAGTACAGGGGGTAATTCCTGTTGATGTACTTGTTATCCGCGAAGGAAACGTTCTTAAGATGGCAGTTCCTTCTATCATCTTTGAACCGGATTCTTCTAACTTCCAGACTGCAAACTCTAAGCTTGATGCAGCACAGGTTCAGAAGAATATTGAAATCTTGAACCGTATTGCCGAAATCCTCAAGAAGTTCCCTGACTATAAGATTACAATTCAGGGTCACGCAAACCGTATTTCTGATAACCTCGACGAAGAAACAGAAGACAACATGCGTGAATGGGGTAGAGCATTAGGCCCACTTTCTCAGGAACGCGCCGACGCCATCCGCGACTACCTTGTTAAGAAGGGTGTAAGCCGCTCAAGCATCACAACAGAAGGTATGGGTGGTACAAAGCCGGTTGTTAATCCAAAAGATACAGACAACAACTGGAAGAATAGACGCGTTGAATTTATTCTTGTTAAATAGTTTGATTTGAAAAAATCAAATCCATTTTAATATCATTCAGGTCTGTCGGTACTTCCGCCAGCACCTGAAAGTTAAAGCAGACTCCCGCAATGGAAACATTCGGGAGCCTTTTTTTTGACAGATACCTGTCATAATACCCTTTGCCTCTGCCAAGCCGAGCCCCATCCTTAGTAAAAGCGCGCCCAGGTACAAGAATAAGAGTGTGAGAGTTTGGATTTGGAGAAGCCGGCAGAGTTTCATCAGGTTCCAGAATCCCATAAGCCCCGCCAGAAGTCTGTTCCCCCAGTGCCTTCTGAGAATCCAGGTAGTAAAACTCCATAATCCCCTCATCTTTAGAGATAATTTTAGGCACCGCCACCCTTTTCCCGTCCCTGATAGCCTGTTTTATAACATCTGTAAGATCAACTTCATCAAAAAGCGCCATATAAGCAAATATTTCAGAAGCAGCCTTATACTCTTCAGAAGCAATAATCTTCTCACAGATTATCCGGCTAGATGATGAGAACGTGGATATATTCTTATTAATTAAATCTTTAATATATGTACGAATCTCAGATTTGTCCAAAATTTCACTTCCTTAGATGTATACATCTTGAGTTTTCGCCCGGAGTGAAAAATGACTGAGGACAACTTTCTCTGTTGGCCGAAGGCATTTTCCACGGGAGGGAGAAAACTCACACATGAATGCATGAATGAAAACAAAATTTTACACAAATAATGCCCTTCATTCATATTGACAATGATTTAATTATTGTATAATATTATATTCACGTTCGCAAGAATGAGTGGTTCTTTAGCTCAGTCGGTAGAGCAACGGACTGTTAATCCGTGTGTCGCTGGTTCAAGCCCAGCAAGAGCCGTAAATAGAAAAGCTCACCAACTGGTGAGCTTTTCTATTTTAAGAGTATTTGCCTTGCTCACAAAGTTCGCATTTTTGCTTCGCAAAAACCGGCAAAACTCTGGCCACGTGCAATCTTGTTGTACAAAATTTTTGGAGAGTTATAGTGTTTTTTTAACCTGTTTCTGCCGATATTTAAAGGGTATTAGTTTAAACTAAGAAGGAAAAAGGAAAAAAAATGTCTTCTATTCAGAAGGCGGCACTGAGTTTTTTATCAGCTCTTGTTCTTTTTGCTGGGTTTGTATTCTTTGCGCATACCGGTTTAATGGCGCAGATTGAAACAAAATTTTATGCCCAGACAAAAATCAACGAAAAGGACGACCAGCTCAAAAAGCTTTCAGAAAGCTGCAATTCCTACATTTCCCAGATTCTCACAAAAATCCAGACCGGCGATGACGCATATTTAAAAGAGTCTGCCGTTAAGACCTATGTACATCAAAATCCTTCAGAAAAAGAGGCTACAGAACGCAAAAATCTTACTGCACGATTGTTTGATGAGCTTGAACCCTATGGTCTTGACGGACTTCGTCTTATAGAAAAGAACGGTCGTACCCTGCATTACAGCTCTTATGAGTCAGATGTCCTTAAGCGAGTCAGTCTGAATACAACCTATAAGCTTTATACCGACGTTGTAAAAGATTCAGGCGAGCTTGAAGGTGAACTTTTACTTGTAGATGCAGATAATCCAAAAACAAAGCTGTTGGTAGATAAGGCTAAAAATCGTCTCATAATTTCTTTCCCGTTCTATGTAACTGATAACACTTATTTTGCAACTTTAACAGCATATTTTGATATTCATTCTTTTGAGCAGCAGCTTGTAAATGAAAAAATCCTGAATTTCGGCGACAGTCTTACCGCAATTACAGCCAATGATTCTTATGACGGTGGTTTTGTTTTAGGTCTGCCAAAAATTTCACAGACAGAATTTGTTACTCCAATTATAAACGTATGGAATAAGCTTTCAAAATCGGCAAACAAGGAGCCTGGAATTGAACGCATCCTCGAAAAAGATGACGGTTCATACTGGCTTTTGATGACAAGCTCACAGGGTGAATACTTTAATGTTTCTGCCGTTTATTCAAGCACACTTTTTGAACTTCCACGCGAACTGGAATATTTAATTTATACCTGTGTCTTCTTTACATTCCTTCTTGTTGCTGCACTTTTGTTTAATCTTAAACGCGATTATCTTGCAGTAATTAAGTCGCGAATCAAAAAGGTTCAGTTTGGAATTATCAACGAATATCTTGAAAATAAAGAAAAGGTTGAATGGTCGCAGGTAGCCCGTCAGCTCGAAAACCGCAAGGCCGAACTTTCTGAAGAAATTAAAAAGAGCATCGGCGGCAAGTCAAAGAAATATACAAAGCAGGTCGACGCTTATCTTGATTCCAGCTGGGAAGAAATAATCGGTTTGCTCAAAGCTCAGACTGGCGGCGATTCAGGTTCCCAGGGTGTTGTAGCCGGTGGCGCCACAATCGAAGAAATCAGACGCGTTATAGAAGAAGTTCTTAAGACTTCTAAACTTAATATAAATGTCGCCCCATCTGCAGTTGCCGCACCAATTGAAGAAGTTGAGGAAGTAGAGGAAGTAGAGGCACTTGATGATGCTGAATCAATTGAAGAAGTTGAGGAAGTAGAAGAAGTCGAAGCTCTCGATGATGTTGACGAAGTCGAGGAAGTTGAAGAGGTAGAGGCACTCGACGATGTTGAAGACACTGCGGTCCCTGAGCCTGTCGAAGGGGCAGTTGAAGAGATTGAAGAAGTCGAAAATCTTGAAGAACTCGAAGAATACAACGTTCCAGCTCCTGCATTTGATGTTGTAGATTCACACTTCTCTGTAAGCAACGATGATCCTCGTTTCCACGAAGAGTATTATATTGGTGAACTCGCTTCATCAGGTGTGCCTTTTGAATATCCGGAAGGTACAGAAGCGCTCGAGTTTGAATTTGTAGTAGAAGAACCAAAGTTTATATTAGTAACCAATGAAATCCCTGAGTTTGTCGAAGGACAGATACTCGAGGAACCAGAAGAACTCGAAGAGCTTGATGCAGATTCAGACGCAGACATAAAACCAAAACGCTCACAACCATATTTTGTAATGACAAGCTTTGGTCAGAACAATGAACCGGTAATAGAACTCAAAGGCGACGGCGACGAAGGTTCAAGCACTATCGTTGAGCATGATGGGGTTTATTCAATTTCAGACAATCTTTCTTACACAAATGTATTCTTAAATAAAGAATTCAAGACACTCGTTGATTCTGTTCTTCAGAAATAAGTGATTATTTGTTATAAACTATTTATAGCTTACACCAGTAATTTTAATAGTCTCATCTTTCCATTTTTCTGTTGAAGAACCATTTGTGTGTGTATCAATCTCAAATTGAACCGGAATATAAATGCTTGTAGAAGGCTTAATTGTAATATCAAAAGATAGAGTTTTATAGTAAGTCCTTTTGTCTGTGTCTGCCTGAATACTTACTGTGGAATTATAAATATCGATTTTACCCGTGTTGGTAATTTTAAGTGTTGCATTCAGATAACGAATATATTCTGTTTTGTTTTCAATCTTGTACTCAGATTCACTTGAATATACCGACAAGAGTTCAGCTTCTCCGAACGGATTTTCAAAGAATTTACACCCACAAAAGGTAAAAAAGGGAAAAATCAATAATAATAGTATTATTATTTTAGAATAGGTTTTCATATGTGTCTCCTAAAAGTGTAGTCATTAATAGATTATTCTTAGCCAAGATATTTATTACCGAAATCTGATTGTTTATGTTTCTCCAGTAGGATTTTACATAATCCGAATAAATCTGAAAAAAAGTTGTTTCACTTTTATAAAACTCATCAAGCGTAATAATTTTTTGTTCATAAAGTTTTTGTCTTTCAGTGCGAAATTCATTTTCTAAGTTAAGTTGATCTTCAATTTTCTGTAGGTATTGTGTGTCTGATTTAATTTGATTCAAAAGAATTAAGAGCTCGTTATACTGTAAGGCTTGCATATTATCCATTTGACTTGTTACGGAATCTT
This sequence comes from Treponema sp., assembly GCA_017651065.1. GTDB lineage: Bacteria > Spirochaetota > Spirochaetia > Treponematales > Treponemataceae > Treponema_D. Next base: position 72,037 of record JAGCDP010000030.1, on the reverse strand, counting down.
TATATAGAGTGTAAATTTCTTTCCTGAGTTTTTTTGCCCCAGGTAGTTCAAAACGTGCCTGTATTCCAACTGCTAGTGAAAAATCTATGGGATAAGGAGTCTGATTTAAAGTGCGGAATGATTTATACCAGTCGGAATAATAGGAGTTAAAGTTTGAATCGGGTTTTATGGATGATGAAATATATAGTACAGGGGCAAAGTTTTTGTTTTCATTCTGATACTGAAGTTTATATTGCTCTAATATGCTTTCATAAATAAAGAAATCAAGATTATGTTGAATTGAAGAAACATAACTTGTATCAGTATAATCAAGGCTTCCTGTAATTTCACAAATGATTTTCCCGAAATCGTTACGCAATTTTGCTGATTCAGTAAAATCAAAATCTGGAATCAAAATCTGGAGTTCTTTCAGGACTTTTTCTTTTTCATACTGAATTTCTTTAAGCTCTGTCTGCGTCTGGGTATATTGATGCTCTGTATAAAACTTCTCAAGAGCCGAAACAAGCCCACCAACAGCTTTTTCATTGGCTGTGTTCATTTCACTTTTATACTGTTGTAGAAGTGCATTGTAATAATCTTCCTGTGCATAAAGAATGTCGGCAGTTTGAATTAGATTAAGAATATTTAGTAATTCTGTGATTAATCCTCTTTCAAGAATCATATGGTTGTAATTAATCTGCTCATTATTTAGAAGATATTCGGGATCTTTCTGGATACCAAAAGCACCCTTCGCAAGAGTTTGGTTAAGAGTTAATTGAAATTGTGGAAATTGAATATAGGAATCCCTTTTGAGATAATAACTGAATGCATAATCGGCTGTTAGTGACAATTGTCCATTCCCAGGAAGTTTCTGATAAATTGAAAGAGATACAGCTGGAGACATTATAAGTGTATGTTGACTTTCTGTGCTTTGATTTAAGATATAAACATAATCACCCCTTTTTAAATTAAAGTTGTCTTGAATACCTGCCTGAATAACTGGAAACCATGAATAATCATATTGCTTTTTCTGTGCAACAGTAGTGGAATAATCATTAAGAATTTGTCTGATTTTTGAACTGTTTAGAAACGCTTGCTGGAATGTTGCTTGCCACCATTTATCACTGTTTGAGTTTTCCTGTGAAGAACAATAAAAAGATTCAAATAATAACAAGAGAAAAAGTATTTTTTTGATATTTGTTTTTTTTAATACCATAAATTAAGTTTCTCCAGTAGAAATTGCATTATAGTTTTTTTAGAAAGAATTATTCTAGCATCAACTTGTAAACCAACTTTTAAAGGATATTCTTTTCCTTTTTTATCACAAAGTACTTCGTTATCAAGATTTGTTTTCATTATAAAGATAGCTTCTGTGCTTTGTGTTTTTGTTATATCTGGATCGATTGTGATAATTTTACCCTCTGTTCCACCAAACTCATGATATGGAAGGCTTGGAAAACGCATTTTTACGTTCATTCCTTCTTCAATTTTACCTGCCTGTTTTGCTGGTATGGACAGTTCTACTTGCGTCTCTGTTGAGACATCAGGAATAATATTTAGTAATTGTTGTCCTGCCTGAACCCAGTCATTTATATTGAATACAGAAATTTCCTGAATTACACCATCAATTGGAGCACACACTTTTGTAAAAGAAATTGAATCGTAGATTTGATTTAATCTGGCGTTGTTCTTTTTTTTGCTGGTTTCGAGGGTTATTATTTCTGCATTAATATCATGTTTAAATGAATAAAAAAGATTATCATAATCATTGCAGGCTATTAAGTATTCTGATTCAAGTTCTTGCAATCTTGAAGTTGTAGTCATGGATTCTGGTAGATTCTTTTCTTGTAAATACTTTTCTTGTTTCAGTTTCTTTATATTTTCCAGCTTTTCAAGATTTATTATCCATACTTCGTAACGAAGAAAAGCTTCCTGATACTTTTTGTTAACAAGGTTTTTTGATTGTAATATGCTTTCATTAATTTCATAAAGGGAGTTTAGTTTTTGTTCATCTTCGTCCATTTGAGAAATAAGGCTTTCTTTTTCCGCTTCTAATTGGGTTGGATCGATTTCAAGAAGAAGTTCTCCTTTTTTTACAATCTGACCAGATTTATAAGAAATTGTTTTTATTCTTCCTGTAATTGCATTTGAAACGGTAGAAATATTTTCATCTGGGCGTATATAACCTGTTGCTTTAATAACTTCTTCAAAGGGAAAATAAGACATAAAAATGAATACAAATGCAATGAACGCAGAGATTATCCAGATAAACAATGATTGCATAGTTGTTTTTTTGTTTAAGAAAAATTCCTGAATGTAGGGAATGGTTTTGTCATCATAAAACTTCATGTCACCGCTCTCCATTTTGTTCTTTCCACATCATTGCATATACACCTTTTTTTGCTAAAAGAGATTTATGATTTCCTTCTTCAACAATTTCTCCATCTTTTAGTACAAAAATTTTATCACAATTCTTTATTGTAGAAAGTCTGTGTGCTACTATTAACATGGTTTTATTATTTCCAAGATTTTTAATTGTTTTCATAATATTTGTTTCGGAAATACTGTCCAAACTGGAAGTTGCTTCATCCAATAAAAAAATATCTGGTTTTCTTAATATGGTTCTTGCAAGCGCAATCCTCTGCTTTTCACCGCCAGAAAGAGTAGCTCCGCGTTCTCCAATCTTAGTTGCAAATCTTTCTTCCAGTTTAGATATGAATTCAAGAGTATCGGCATCTTTTGCAGCTAGAAGGATTTCTTCAGGAGAAGAATCTTTATTTCCAAATGCAATATTTTCTTGAACTGTTCCACTAAATAAAAGAATTTCTTGTGGTACATAACCAAATACGCTTCGGTATGACTTCGTTGCTATATCATTTATATTGTTACCATCAAGTAGAATTTCGCCGGAATCAGGAGAATAAAATTTTAATATGAGTTTCATTAAAGTAGTCTTTCCGGAACCCGAAGGTCCGACAAAAGCTGCTTTTTCACCCGGTTTTATTTTAAGATTTATATTGTTGATTGTTTTACCTCTTGTTCCATAAGAAAAACTAAGATTTCTGATTAAAATATCCCCCTGTGCAGAATTTATAGAAAGTGTTCCATTGTCTGAAGTTTGTTCATCTGGTAGATCAATAATCTCCCCGAGTCTTTTTCCAGCAACGGATAATTCCTGTAATTGTGGTTGCAAAGTGATAAGTCTGCTTAATGGACCTAGAAAAAAGCCGAGTAAAGTTACAAACGAAATTAATTGTCCTAAAGATAGTTTTCCCTGCATAATCAAATAGCTGCCGTACCAATATACAGCTAAATTCCCAGTCTGAGTAAGAAAGTTTTGTAATGTACTCTGGGTATTACCAAGATTTGCGAGTTTGAAACCTCTTTGAACGGAATCTATTATTCTTAATTCAGCTTTATCATAACATTCATCTTCCGCAGAAAGAGCTTTTATAGTAGCAATACCATTTATACTTTCTACAAAATGGGAATACTTTTCTGCTTCAATTATTGAGCGATTATAAATAAGAGTTCTGAATTTTCTTGCGAATAAAAGAACAAGTACAGCAGAAAGAATAACTGGAATTGCAGCTATGGTTATAAGTGATGAACTGAATGCGAATAAAACTATTCCATCAAAAATAAGCATAATACAATCAAGAAGAACTCCAATACTCATTGACGACAATGCATTTTTGATTGTATTTATATCTGAGAACCGTGAAAGAATTTCGCCGCTTTTTCGTTTTGTAAAAAAATCTAAAGGAAGATTCAAAACATGTTTGAAGTATTCAAGTGAAAGAGAGGCTTCCATTTTATTACCTAGAAAAATAATAAGATGATTTCTGGCAAAACCCAAAATGCTTTGGAATATAATAACAATCAGATAAGCAATAGAAATGGAAGTTAGAGCTGTTGGTAAATATGAATAAATTACTTCATCAATAAGAAATCTAAAATAAAACGCACTTAAAATACCAAGAATTGTCAAAACAAAACTGCTTATAAAAGTTTCGGCTGCGAGCAGTTTATTTTGTGAAACAAGATACCAGAAGCGTTGAAAAAAGGATTTATTGTCATTTGTTTTTTCAAAATGTATATTTGGAGAAAGAATAAAGATTACACCTGTCCACCATTCAAAAAAAGTATTAAGTTTTATCCAGGAAAGATTTATAGCTGGGTCCGCAATAAGAAGCCGTTCATTTTTGATTTTGTATATTACGACGTAATGTTCAACTCCATCTCGTTTTATGTGTGCTATTAAAGGAAAATGTAAATCATGATTTAATTTTTTATCTTTCAAAAGTATTGCTTTACATGAAAAACCAAGAGAGTCTGCAGCTTTTAAAATGCCTTTCGCAGAAGTCCCTTTTTTATCTGTTCCTGCATAATTTCTTATTCTTGTAATAGAACTTTTCTTTCCATAAAATCGCGCAATCGTTGACAGACAAGCTGCTGCACAATCTTCTTCATCTTGTTGTTTAACAAAATAATAATGCATTTCTTCTTCCTTCTTTTTTTAATATATCACTTGACAAAAAAAAAAAAAAAGCAAGTATACTTTTAGTTAACAGAAAAATCAATATATTTTTGCAAAAAAGTTTAAAAAATTTTGTTCTTTTACAAGAATAGCAGTATAATAAAAGAGGTGTTTATGAAAAAGAAAAACACGAGTCTTAGAATCTTTGATTTTGACACATTCGATTTCTCCAAACTAGGCCGAGAGCTTACAGAAGACGAACTGTATATTGTTAACGGTGGTAAGCAGATTGAAAATTCCAATGAAGCAGTAGCAAATGCACAGATAGGTGATACGCTTAAAAGGAAAGATGGGACGATTGTAACAATTAATCAAGGTGATATTGATTATGCTAAAAAACAAATTGCCGGCAGTACAAATTCAAATGGAAGTCCTGTTTCTAGTAATACCGGGGCTGCTTCTGGTAATGATACAGAAACATCTCATGTAAATACAGAAACAGCACAGAACAATACTCCTGTAGAACAGACAGATAGAGGTCATTCGGGCAGTAATTCTTCAGCTGGCTCGTCACAACTCTCTTCTTCTGGTACAGGCACTGGTTATTCAACTCAATCAAGTTCAACTTCTGGTAACTCAACCTCTAACGGTTCAAGTTCAAATAATCCAAAAATATATTATCTTTATAACACAAGTGCAAAAGTAGATGAAATCAATGAAATCGTAAGTTTTGAGAAGAATGATATTGAAGGAGCAGTTTGGGCGGCAAGGGCATTCTCTATAAAAAGTAATTATGGTTTTGCTTTGAAGGTTTTGGATAAAGGGGAGGTTGTTGAAAGCTTTGTATCTGAAAAAACGGCTTTTGAATATATAAATAAGTTAGATCCAAGTAAAGGAAATCTTTCTGAAGCATCAGGAAAAATAAGTACAGGAACTGGAGCAGCCAGTGAATTATTAGATAAGGTTATAGAGAATTCTGATGATTTACAGAAAATATCTAAAATTAGCAAATATTCAAAAACTCTTAATACTGTATCAAATATTACTGGAGTATTCACAGTTATTTCAGATTCGATAGAATTCGGAAGGAATCCAAATCTTGACACTTTTACAGATTTAGCCATTGATAGTTTAGGATTGTTTTCTGGTTATGCAATGTGGAGTATTGGTTTAGATGTAGCAAAAACTGGTGCTGAAATAATAGGTGAAGAGATAGAAAAAGGTGTTCAATATTATAAAGACTACAAGATTAATGAAATGTATTCAACTTTTTTACCAGAGAATGAAAGATTTCAGAACATGTACGAATCAGATAATATGTTTATGAAAATGACTGAAGCAGGAGTAAAACAACTTTTTATGAGGGATTAATTATGCGAAAGATACATCCTAGAACAGCGGGAGCTATATTCACATTAATTTATTGTTTTATAGGTTTAATTTTTCATCTTTTTTTTAAGATTAATATTTTGGAAAATAAAATATTTATAATTATAGGTGTGATTATAGTTTTAATAATTAGTATTATTTTTGGAAATAAATATTATAAAACATGATATTATTGTGAAAAACAGATATGCAGTAATTAAAGCTTATGACTTCTCTAAACTAGGCCGAGAGCTTACAGAAGACGAACTGTATATTGTTAACGGTGGTAAGCAGATTGAAAATTCCGATGAAGCAGTAGCAAATGCACAGATAGGTGATACACTTACAAGAAAAGATGGGACGGTAATAACAATTAATCAAGGTGATATTGATTATGCTAAAAAACAAATTGCCGGCAGTACAAATTCAAATGGAAGTCCTGTTTCTAGTAATACCGGTGCTGCTTCTGGTAATGATACAGAAACATCTCATGTAAATACAGAAACAGCACAGAACAATACTCCTGTAGAACATACAGATAGAGGTCATTCGGGCAGTAGTTCTTCAGCTGGCTCGTCACAACTCTCTTCTTCTGGTACAGGCACTGGTTATTCAACTCAATCAAGTTCAACGTTCGTAGATGATTCTGCAAATGATCAAGATTCAATTATCAAAATGAAAAAGAACTCTTCTGTAGAAATAGATACAAAAAAACAAACAATTTCAGTTAATATCACAGATAAAAAGGGATTAAAAGACGCAAACGAATTATTCGGTTATTTGAGCTTGGTTGGGTATTCATTTGAAATAAAAAGCGAGGATAGAATTCTAAGATCTTATTCCACAGCAAAGGCAGTTAATTCTATTGTAAAAGAAATCATTTCTTACAAAGGTAATATCTCAGATTTAGTTGAAAAGCTTGAAAAAAACACAGGATATGAGTCTTTGACAAATGAAAAGGCTTTGCTTCAAAACGAAAGTAATGTAGAGAAATTCCTTTATAAAATTATGCAAAATCCGGAAGATTACTCAATGACAGTATATCAGAGGAAAGCGGTTCTCCCTGGAAAAAGAAATAATAAAATGACACATAGTTTTTTTGTAATTAAACAGTATTCGACTAATGAAGTATATACTTTAAGTTTTAATGGCACCAAGAAAGCTATTTATTCTGAAGGGGCGTGGGGATTAAATACTGAAACAGATGTAGTTAGTTATGACAGTTACAAGTATGGAAAAAATAGATATGATATGAGTATTCTTTTTGGATGTGACAGAATAAATGTAGAAGAAACAGCTGAAAATATTCTTGATTCAATTGCCTCTGCAACAACTTATTACCTTTTTGATCATACCCATGATAAACCAAATGTCGAGAATTGTAATACCGCCTTGTATAATACGATTGCATTTGATTCTATACGAAATTATGAGGGCTCATAAATGAAAGACGATAGATTTGCACTTTTATTACGGTTTTTAATTATATCTATTATTTATGCATTATTACAGATTTTGGTTGGGTTAGATTTCTTATTGGGGTATTATTATTTTGTACCAGCATTAGTTTTATATTTTCTAATCGGGATAATAGCGCTTAAGATTTCTAAAAAAAAACTTTAATATTCAAAATTATATCAGATGGTATTTTTGTTATAATTTTTACTATTGAAACATTTTGGTGTTTATATTGGATTTCTATATGTACTCCGGGAGAAGCTTTCCTGGGGTATATGATAATTCTTTTGTATTCTCCAATGTATATTTGTTTTATTGTTTGGCTTGTGAAGGATATAAAAGTATTAAAAAAAGATCGAAATGAAAAGAAAAAGGAATAAAATGTGAAGAAACCGGAAATCTTTCCTCAAACTAAAAGAAAAAACATCACATTTGATTTTGACACATACAATTGTAAATACAGAAACAGATGTATTAAGTTTAGTAAGTTATGAATCTGGTATTAATTCATATGATATGAAATTACTTTTTGATAGTAAGGTTGTAAATGTAGAAGAAACAGTTACAAATATTATTGATTCAATTAATTCACCGATATATTATTTTTTGATTGACCATTTGACGAATTTACCATATTGTGAGAATTGTAATACAGCTTTGTATAATACAGTAGATATTAATGCTAATGGAAAATTTTAAAAAAGATAGGCATTATGGATAAAAAAAGTTTTCTTTTGTTATTTAGAGTTTTGATTATTAGCGGGCTGTATTTCTTAATAAATCCAATTATTGGATTTGGATTTATTTTGGATTATAAGATATTTATTCCTGTTTTATGTTGCTATCTGATTTCCATTATATTCTCTATTGTAATCTCAGGAAAAAAATCTGATTATATAAAAATAGGAACAGATATTTTTTTTGTTACATTTTTTATAATCAAAATCATATGGTTGTTATACATAATGAAAGATAACACGGATGCACCGTTTGGTATATTATATTTTTATACTTTTTTCCCAATGTTATTACTTTTTATAATCTGGTTAATTCAAGATATTAAAAATTCTAAAGAAGTATTGAACACGAAACTGTTATTAATAAGATTTTTGATTATTGTTTTATTTTCTTTTTATGGTTTTATGATCTTTGTTTCTACTTATAAAATCTATATACCTGCATTGATTTTATATTTGTTTTTTATAATTTTTTGTGGAAGGTTTTCGGAAATAAAAAGAGAAAAAGCTATAATAGCTTCTAATTGTATTTTAATTTTATATATTCTACTGTTATTAATTTGGTTTATATTATTTGATAATTCGCTTACATCAAGAAGTTTTGATACTATTGTTTTCTGTATGTGTGTATCCTTGCCGTTGTTTATCTTTTTGATAACCTGGTTAATCGGTGATGTTAGCAGTTACAGAATGAATACTAAAAACAGTTATTTCGCATAAAATCTTAATAACGGCTGCTGTGGAATAATTTTTAATATTTCGAGAATATCCTCACGAGTCGCAGAGTTTATAAATGCATATTCCTTCAAATAGTAATCCGGCTGGACTTCATAGGGGAAGTATTCAAAGCCTTTTTGGAGGAGGTAGGCGGTGCCGGTGTTGGTTTGGGTTTGGGACAGGTTTGTTCGGGTCCAGGTGTCTTTTATTTCCTGTAAAATCTGGGCGTAGGCTGGACCGTTCATAAGGTTGTTCAGTTCTGTTACGGCGCTTGACCAGCAGGAATCGGCTTCTTTCTGATTTTCAACATTCAGAATTGTAAAGACTATTGTATCTGTATTTGGGTAAGGTTCGTTTGCCTGGGCAGTTGCGCCTTCCATTTTTTTGTTTGAATCTATCTGGGCTTGAACTAACTTTTCAAGATATTCAAGAACGGCAACTGAGAGCGTATGTTTTTTTGTTCCTGCCTGATCAAGTTTAAATACATACATTACAGGATCAAGGAACTTAGTTGTAGGGATAAGCTTTGAAGGCATTGGACCAGCCTTTTCTGCAGGGATATCTGTAAGGAATGTATGTGTAAGTTTTACAGTTTTCTTTGTGCTTGTGTTTTTGAGCTTGCTTTGAACTGTAAGAAGATTCTGCTTTGAATTGCGCGAAGTTAGAATATTCATGGAAGCTTCAAGAATATCTGTTGCATTTTGAGGTACAAGGCCTGTAACAATTATGCTGTAGCGGCTTGCATCAAGCAGAGCAGGATAACCTTCAAGAATCTTCTGATATTTTGTGTCTGTAAGGATTTCTTCTTTTGCATCAAAAATCTTCTGGAATGCAGATTTTGCATAAACTTCTTTCATAACGGCTGCGAGCATCTGTCTTGAAACACTTCCGTTTTCGAGCCGCTTCTTGTACTGTGCATTTGCAACTGCCCGGTCTGCCTGTGCCGGAAGAATGTCACCATAAACTATTGCATCACTGATTGCCTTGCAGCATGCCGAAAAATCATAAGGCGAACATTCAATACTAACAGTTCCACTTGTTATTGCGCAGTTATAATCAACAATAGGGCTTCCTAAAATCACTGCTTCCTGCTGCTTTTTTGTAATTTCTTTCTGAATGTTCCAGGCGAGCAAAGTTATCATAACTTCTTCGTAGCCGTTGTTTTCAGAAGAATTGAGCTTTCCGCCTCTTACAGAAATGAGGATTGTTACATCAGAAGAATTTTCGTTTATCTTTGTTACAACAGGGATGCCGTTTGAAAGTGTTGAAGTTTTTATCTGGCTTATGTTTTCTGTGTAAAAATCTTTTGTGAAGTTCTGGTTTGTCTGTGACTGATTTACAGCAAGCTCCGGGTCTTCATAATTTTTGAAAATTGACTGATTGTACCAGGCAGCATTAGAACTGTTTATTTCTTCAAAACCGGCTGCTGCATATTTTGCCTTGTTCTTTTTATAATCTGCCGAATTAATGATTACAAAAAAATAAGGTTCTTCTGCTTCGAGCTTAGCAATTATTTCTTCAAATTTAATATCAGCTATTTTTTGTTCCTGTGAATAAAGGTTTGCTGCAACAGAAGATTTATTCGTTAACTCTAACACATCCTCTGTAAAGGAATCATAAGGAGCAAGGGCCCAGTAGGAAGCAAGGTTCGTCATAAAATCTGAAGAAGAAGAATTTCCTGCACCAAGACTGCTAACAGCCATCATCTGTGCGGCATAGAATTCAAGGTAATTTGTTTCTTTTATGCCCGAAAGAACTGTTTCAATAAAAAGCTGAGCCTGATCAAGTGAAGTAATGGAAGAAGCATTTTTACCCTGCGGCTTTTGCAAAAGACTCTGAATAATCAGTCGTGAGCTTTCTTTTTTGTGTGCGCCTGCTGCATTTATATATTCGTTGCCCGGAATATTGAGTGTGGGCTGATTCACAAGATTGTATTTAAAAAATGAACCGTCATTATTAAGCATAACGGCTGCAAGTTCTGTTTCTACAATATTCATGCCGGTATATTGCATTACAACCTGTGTCATATCCTGAGAAATATCTGAACTGTGAAGAACGAATTTTTTTGTTTTGTAGGCAGGTGCATTTTTGGCTGCAGTATTTGCCTTGTATGGAACAGAGTATGATGAATAATAATTACCGAAAGTCTGATTTACAAGTGAAAGTATAGTATTTGCATTAACATTTCCGCTTATAAAAAGTGCACTGTTTTGCGGAGTATAATAGCGTTCTGCAATTGTACGCAAAGTGTTTCGGGCCTGTTCAACTGTAGTTTTCTTAAAAAGGGCTGGATAAACTCCTGAATCGTGTTTCCAGGGTGCCGCAGAAAAAACACGAGAATCGATTGCGGCATTTATAAATCCTCCTGCAGAGGCTGCTTCTTCAGAAACTTCATTTTTAAGTGTGGTTAATTGAGTTTTTAAAATATCATCGGCATACGAAAGTGCAAAGGCGTTTTGAGAAAGTGCTGTCATTGTTTTTTCAAGTTCGGAAGGAACAACTGTTATTACATAGCGGGAAGAATCTGCATAACATTCAGCCATTTCAAGTTCAAGAGGGCTTGCAGCTTCAAAAATGCGTGTGTAAAGCTTAAAAAATCCGGAAGTTTCCTTTGTCTGATTCGAAAATCCGGCGCGTACAGTATATTCAATTCTTATAAGCGGAGTAGAAGTGTCTTCAAGCACAAAAACAGTAAGCCCGTTTTCCAGAGTGTATTCATTTATGTTGTCATAGGGGAGGGAAAAAAGATTTGAAAATATAGAGAGAAAAAGAAATGTAAGTAAAAGAAACTTTTTCATATGGTAATTATATGCTATTTACGGTTAAAAATCCATCAAATTACTGGATTGCCACGCTTCGCTCGCAATGACAAATTGCTCCCGTCATTGCGAGGAGCGCAGCGACGTGGCAATCCAGTATTAAAAATCTCTATATTTTTTTCTTGAAATATTGTAAAATAGCCTATTATGGTTAAAGTCCAGGAATTTAATGAAAAACAGAATGCAGTGGCTATACCTCAAGAGCTTTTGAAGGGAAAACGCCATTTGCGAAAAGATGAAATTGAAATTCTTGAAAAGAATCTCAATCACAATGATGACCCTACATGGGAAAACTTTTATGTTCAAGACGGCGAAGGCAATTTTGACCCGACTCTTATACATCTTTCGTTCTTTTCAGGTTTTATTATATTAGGCAGACTTCGCAAGGTTAATCTTACTTATAATGATCTTACTCTTACTTGTGGTATCCGCCGTTCCCGCTTGAGCGATGTTGTAACCGGCGATGATAATGTAATCCGCAATGTTTACTATCTTGATAACTATCGTTTCGGAAACCGCGTAATTCTTTTTAATATTAACGAGCTTTGCTGTACAAAACATTCAAAGTTTGGAAACGGTATTCTTAAAGAAGGTGAACCGGAAGATAACAGAATCTGGATTGGTGTTGCAAACGAAAACGATGGGCGAAGCGTGCTTCCTTTTGAAAGCATGATTCCTGCCGATGCATACATCTGGTCTCATTACCGCGATGACCCTGAGCTGCTTGAACGTTTTGTTGCACTCACAGAAAAGGGCAACGACGGCAAGCTTAATACTTACGGCTTTATTGATGATGATTCTGTAATTAAAAACTGCAGCATTATTAAAGACGCAAAAATCGGTAAGTGCGCATACATCAAGGGTGCGTTTAAACTTAAGAACGTTTCAATCCTTTCTTCACCGGAAGAACCAAGTCAGATTGGTGAAGGTGTAGAAATGGTAAACGGTATTTTTGGATACGGAAGCCGCGCCTTCTATCAGGCAATTGCAGTTCGCTTTGTAATTGGCCGCAACTGTCAGGTAAAATATGGTGCACGTGTTTTGAACTCTGTACTTGGCGATAACTCTACAATTTCATGTTGTGAAGTTTTGAACAACCTTGTATTCCCATTCCACGAGCAGCATCATAACTCTTCATTCCTTATTGCAACTACAATTATGGGACAGTCTAATATTGCTTCTGGTGCAACAATCGGAAGTAACCATAACAGCCGAAGTCCCGACGGTGAAATTTTTGCTAAGCGCGGATTCTGGCCAGGCTTGTGTTCTGACTTTAAACATAACAGCCGTTTTGCTTCATTCGTGCTTGTTTCAAAAGGAAGCTATCAGAACGAGCTTGATATTCCTTATCCGTTTGCGCTTGTTTCTCCGGGCCTTAACGGAAATCAGGCAATCAGAATTGTTCCGGCTTTCTGGTTTATGTATGATATGTTCGCTATTACCAGGAACAACAATAAATTCAAAAAGCGTGATAAGCGTGCAATCAAGGTTCAGAATATAGAAACAGATCCTTTTGCTCCGGATACAATGCAGGAAATAATGAGCGCTCTGGACAGAATTATAGGGCTTACTTCAAAATATCTTCTTAATACAAAGAATGATGTTATGGAAGGCGCTACCGACCAGGCAAAGATTTATCAGAAGGCCAAGGATTATCTGCATCAGAATCCGGAAGCCGACTTTGTTCTTGAAGATCCTGTCTGCCAGAAAAAGTTTGGAGCTACAATTCACAAACCTGTTCAAGCATATAAGATGTACCGCAAGATTGTTAAGTATTTTGCAACCCGTTCCCTTATGGAATACTGTAAGTCTGCTGGTGCTGAATATCTTACTCTTGAGCTTATCAAAAAAATCCGCGAGCTTCCTCTTTATACAGAATGGGAATGCGTTGGCGGACAGATTATTCCTTCACAAAAAATCCAGGAGCTTTTTGCAAAAATCAAAGAAGGTGCAATTGATGACTGGGAAAGTGTTCATAACTTCTACAATGATTGTCAGAAGGAATATGAGCAGTATAAAGTTCGCTATGCACTTTATCTTTTGGAAAAGCTTTACTCACGCCCAATCGAAGACTTTACTTTTGATTTGTACCGCAATATTTCTGATGATGTTACAGTTTGTGCTTATGATATTTATAATGCAGCATTCGGTTCTCGCGAAAAAGATTACACCGATTACTACAGAAACATGGTATACAGAAATCAGAAGGAAATGGATGCAGTAATTGGACCTTTGCAGGACAACTCGTTCCTCGTAGGATTACGCGAAGATACTGCACAGTTTACTGCAGAAATAAAGGAATTGTTCAAAGGCCTTTGCGAAAATAAATGAAGCAATACAATGGAAAGTATCAGCAGTTTAAAGGAGTTTCTCTAGACGACAGGACCTGGCCTTCAAAAAGGCTGGAGTCTGCTCCTGTCTGGTGTTCCGTTGATTTAAGGGATGGAAATCAGGCTCTGGTAGCCCCAATGGACATTGATGCAAAAATTGAATTTTTTAAAATGCTCGTTGCCCTTGGTTTTAAGCAGATAGAAGTAGGCTATCCTTCTTCCAGCAATACAGAATATGATTTTATCCGCCGCCTTATTGACGAAAAACTTGTTCCTGATGATGTTACAATTCAGGTGCTTTGCCAGGCCCGCGAAACATTTGTTCTAAAAACTCTTGAATGCCTTCGTGGGGCTAAGAATGTAATTTTTCATATTTATACAGCAATTTCTCCTGCTCAGCGCAAATACAACTTTGGAAAGTCAAAAGAAGAAATGATTGACCTTGTTGTTTCTGGGGTTAAGGCTGTAAAGAAAGCCCTGAAACCTCTTAAGCAGGAAGGTACAAATATTACCCTGGAATTTTCGCCTGAAAATTTTACTCAGACAGAAGAAGATTTTTCTATTGAAGTTTGTGCCGCAGTTATGAAGGAGTGGGAAGCCAGCCCTCAGAATAAAGTGATTTTAAATCTTCCTGCAACAGTTGAATGCAGTATGCCGAATCTTTTTGCCGACCAGATTGAATATTTTTGCAGGAATATAGCCGACCGGGACAGCTGCATTATTTCTCTTCATAATCATAATGACAGAGGCGAAGGTGTTGCCCAGTGTGAGCTTGGTCTTTTAGCAGGAGCCCAGCGGGTAGAAGGCTGCCTTTTTGGAAACGGAGAACGCACCGGCAATGTAGATTTAATTACTCTTGCATTGAATATGTATACCCAGGGAATTGATCCAAAGTTAGATTTGTCTAACCTGGATTCTGTCTGCGAAACTTATGAAAGACTTACGGGAATGTTTATACCTCCAAGACATCCTTATTCAGGAGAACTTGTTTATACTGCTTTTAGTGGTGGACATCAAGATGCAATCCGCAAGGCAATGGACGCCCGCCGTAAGCTTGATGAAAATGCATATTGGGACATCCCATATCTGCCGATTGATCCTCATGATATTGGCCGTGAATATAAAGATATTATCCGCATAAACAGTCAGAGCGGAAAGGGTGGGGCAGCCTATATTCTGGAAGAAAACTTTGGTCTTATGCCTCCAAAGGCCATGCACCCTGTAATTGGTCAGGTTGTTAAGGCTAGGGCAGATGAACTGCGGAGGGAACTTTCGCCGGAAGAAATATACCAGCTTTTTGAAGAAAAATGGATAAATACAAAATCGCCTCTCAATGTTCTGGAAATTACAGAAAGACACGTTGAAGGGGAACGCGGCGGTGAAGGTGTAGAGCACGTAAATGCAACTGCAACAATTGTCTGGCTTGGTAAAAAGTATGTAATTACTTCTTCGGGTAACGGACCTTTGGATGCCTTTGTAAATATCATGAAAAGAACTTCGGCACCTCGTTTTAATATTACATCATTCCATGAACATTCTATTGGTTCGGGTTCCGATACACACGCTATTTCTTATGTTCAGATTGTCCGCGAAGACGGCAAGTCTGTCTGGGGTGTGGGTAAGAGCTCCAACGTTGGACGTGCGGGTATTGCGGCTATAGTAAGTGCAATTAATTATGATGCTTCCTGAGCCAGTCTATGTAGACCTGGGCATATCTTGATAAAACCATTCCCTTTCTTGTAATAACTCCAACTGTCATACTGTCCGATACTGCCAGTGGTCTTGAAATTATTTCGGGGCCGTTTAATTCGTGGCTTATGATTCCTGAACAGATTGTGTAGCCGTCCAGACCAATCAAAAGATTAAAAAGTGTTGCACGGTCGCGGACCTTTATGTTTTTAGGGCAGTCAAAATCAATCTGGGTAAGGGGCTCCTCGGCAAAATAAAAGGAATTGAAATCTCCCTGTTCATAGGTCAGGTAGGGGAAGGAAGACAAATCTGTAAGCTTGATTTTTTTCTTTTTGGCAAGAGGATTTTTGTTTGAAATAAAAACATGCAGGGGCCTTGTAAAAAGAGCTTCAAAGTTCAGATTGTTTTTCTTTATGAGCTTTGTAATTACATCCTTGTTGCGGGAGCTGGTATATAAAACTCCAACCTCGCTTTTAAGATGGGCTACGTCTTCTATAATTTCGTGGGTCTGAGTTTCGCGCAGGGTAAAGTCATATTCATTTCCGCCGAATTCACGAATTACTTCTACAAAGGCATTTACGGCAAAAGAATAATGCTGGCAGCTTACAGAAAAAATTGTGGAACCCTTGCTGTTGCCCTTAAAGCGGTCTTCGAGGAGGGAGGCCTGTTCCAGAACCTGGCGGGCGTAGGATAAAAACTGATCTCCCTCGTTTGTAATTGTAACTCCCTTGTTTGAGCGGGAAAAAATTGTGATTCCCATTTCTTCTTCGAGCTCACGGATTGCGGCGGTAAGGCTTGGCTGGGAAATGAATACCCTGCGCGAAGCTTCTGTTATGTTTCCTGTGTCTGCAACGGCTATTGCATATTTTAATTGCTGTAAGGTCATGCTTTTATAGTAGCATATGAAGGGAATTTGTGCCATAGGTTAAAGCTATTGTCAAGTGTTTGAAAATAGTATTTTTCTTCTGAAGGATTTTTCCCTATAATCTAATTATCTAGTAAAAAGGTAGGTAAAGCATTATGGCATTCAAAACAAGTGTAATTGGTTTTCCGCGCATCGGAAAAAACCGCGAATTAAAATTTGCAAGTGAAAAGTTTTTTAAGGGTGAGCTTTCAGAAGCAGAGCTTCAGAGCACTGCAGCCCAGCTCAGAGCTTACGGCTGGAAAAAACAACAGGAAGCAGAAATTACCTTTATTCCTTCTAATGATTTTTCTTTTTATGACAACATGCTTGATACAGCATTCCTGCTTGGAGCAGTGCCGGCTCGTTATACAGCCCTTAATCTAAGCCCTCTGGACAAATATTTTGCAGCAGCCCACGGTTATCAGGGAGCTGCCGGAGACGTAAAAGCCCTTCCAATGAAAAAATGGTTTAACACAAACTATCACTATATTGTACCTGAGATTTCCGACAACACAGTTATTTCTTTGCAGGCAGACAATAAAGTGCTCGCAGAATATAAGGAAGCAAAGGACGCAGGTATTCAGACTGTTCCAAGTGTTATCGGCCCTTATACCTTCCTGCATCTTGCAACTTATACCGGTACAAAAAAGGCTGCAGATTTTGCAGAGACTGCAGTAGACACATTTGTTAAGCTTGCAAGTTCACTCAGCGAAGCAGGTGCCGAATGGATAAGCTTTGCTGAACCTGCTCTTGTCTTTGATATGACCGGCACAGATAAGGCTCTTTTTGTTTCAATTTACAATAACCTGATCCAAAAGCTTCGTGCCCAGTCAAAAATCAAAATTATTCTTCAGACTTATTTTGGCGATATCCGAGATATTTATAATGAAGTTTGCAGCCTTGGCTTTGATGCTATCGGTCTTGATTTTGTAGAGGGAAAGAAAACTCTTGAACTTGTTCAAAAGGGCTTTGCAAAGGACACTCTTCTTTTTGCCGGAATCATCAACGGAAAAAATATCTGGCGTGCAGATTATCAGAAAAAAAATGAACTGATTGAAGAGATTAAAAAATCAGTGCCGTGTGATAATATCGTAATCGGTACTTCCTGTTCACTTCTTCATGTACCATATACAACTCAATCAGAAGAAAAGCTTTTTGATGACATCTTAAAACATTTTGCCTACGCAGAAGAAAAGCTTACAGAATTACGCGACCTTGCTTCAGTCGACGCCGCAGCTCTGGAAGAAAACAAAAAGCTTTTTGCAAAAGACCGCGTACTCAAAAATCCGGATGTTACAAAAGCACTTGCTCAGCTCAAGGAAGAAGACTTTATCCGTAAGCCTGATTTTGCAGAGCGTGAAAAAATCCAGCATCAGACTTTTAAACTTCCTCTTTTCCCGATTACAACAATCGGAAGCTTTCCTCAGACAAAGGAAGTTCGTGCAAACCGCGCCGCTTACAAAAAGGGAAGTATTACCCGCGAGCAGTATGTAGAATTCAATCAGAAGAAAATTGCAGACTGTATTCACCTGCAGGAAAAACTTGGACTTGATGTTCTTGTTCACGGAGAGTTTGAACGCAACGATATGGTTGAATATTTTGGAAATCAGCTGGACGGATACATTTTTACTCAGAACGCCTGGGTTCAGTCTTATGGTACCCGCTGTGTAAAGCCTCCTGTAATCTGGGGTGATGTTAGCCGTAACAAACCGATGACTGTTGAATGGTCAGTATTTGCCCAGAGCCAGACAGACAAAATCGTAAAGGGAATGCTCACAGGTCCTGTTACAATTTTGAACTGGTCCTTCCCTCGTGAAGATATAAGTCTTAAGGAACAGGCCCAGCAGCTTGCCCTTGCAATCCGCGATGAAGTTTTAGACCTTGAAAAAAACGGAATCAAAATCATTCAGATTGACGAAGCAGCCCTGCGCGAAAAGCTTCCTCTGCGCCGTTCAGACTGGCATAGTGAATATCTTGACTGGGCAATTCCTGCTTTCCGTCTTGTTCATGCCAAAGTTCAGCCTCAGACTCAGATTCATACCCACATGTGCTACAGCGAGTTCAACGATATTATCCGCGATATTGACGCAATGGATGCAGATGTTATTACTTTTGAAGCAAGCCGCGCCGACCTTAAGATTCTTGACGCCCTTAAAGAAGCAAACTTCCGTACAGAGGTAGGCCCCGGCGTTTATGACATTCACTCTGCCCGTGTTCCTTCTGTAGAAGAAATTGTTGCTGCTCTTGAAAAAATGCTTGCAAAGGTTCAGAAGGAAAAGCTCTGGGTAAATCCTGACTGCGGACTTAAAACCCGCGGCGAAGAAGAAACTGTTCCAAGCCTTACAAATCTTGTTGCAGCTGCCCGCAAGCTCAGGGAAAAAATAGCACTCGACAGTAAGGACTCTAATCATTAAACTGAAGGAATGACAAAAGAACGTATGAGTATTGCAGATATTCTGAATAGTAAAAAGGTTTCGCTTTCCTTTGAGGTTTTTCCTCCTAAAAAAAAGGAAGCGCTTGAATCAATTAAGGAAACAGCAGTTTCGCTCACAAAGCTTAATCCCGATTTTATAAGCGTTACCTTTGGAGCCGGCGGTACAACAAAAGGTTATACTGCCGAAATTGCAGAAGCCATAGAAAATAACGGAACCACTTCTCTTGCTCATCTTACCTGCGTGCGTTCTACCACCGAAGCACTGGAAAATACAATTGATGATTTGAAAAAACGCAATATCAAAAATGTTCTGGCCCTTCGAGGGGATTATCCAAAGGATGCAGTTACAGGGGAAAATATTTTTCCTTCGGGCTTTACTCATGCGTCAGATTTAGTTGCCCTGCTCAAAAAAGAAGGATTGTGTGTCGGTGGTGCCTGCTATCCCGAAGGACATCCCGAAAGTGCCAGCCGCGAAGCAGATATAGATTCGCTCAAATATAAAGTAGATGCCGGTGTAGATTTCCTTACAACCCAGATGTTTTTTGACAACGACATGCTTTATTCCTTTTTGTATCGACTTCAGTCGGCCGGTATTCATGTTCCGGTTCTTGCGGGAATTATGCCAATTACAAATGCAAATCAGGTTAGCCGCATGGTTGATCTTTCTAATGCCTATATTCCGAGAAAGCTCCTTGCCATCTGCGACCGCTTCCGTGATTCGCCCCAGGCTATGATGCAGGCAGGAATTGCCTATGCAACCGATCAGATAATTGATTTGATTTCTAACGGAGTTCGTGGTATTCACATTTACACAATGAACAAGCCCGAAATTGCAACTGCAATCATTAAGAATGTGGATGAGATTATTAAAGCTACCAATGAAAAATAAGGGCTGCCCCTTAAAAAATCTTTTTTACAGCTGCCATAAATTTTTCTCCCCGGTCAAACTCGTTATTGAACATTCCAAAAGATGTTGCGCCCGGTGAAAAAACGATAGGGCAGATGGAGTTATCTTTGCTCTTTGCTGCGGCTGTGTCCAGTTGTATTTTGAGTGATGTAAGCATTTCGTCAAGGCTCTTGTAGGGGCCTTTGTAAATTGTGTTAGTTTTGTCTAACTCACCTGTTATTTTTTCTGTTGCAGTGCCTGCCAGAAGATAG
Source organism: Treponema sp. (assembly GCA_017651065.1). Lineage (GTDB taxonomy): Bacteria > Spirochaetota > Spirochaetia > Treponematales > Treponemataceae > Treponema_D. The sequence continues at coordinate 51,964 of JAGCDP010000030.1, read as the reverse complement.
ATTTCTTTTACAGAAATTGGGCATTTTCCCTCAAGGGCTTCTGTAAGCTTGTCTAAAGCAAGTCCCTTGTCTGTTCCGCCTGTAAGAAGAATTACCGGCTGTCCAAAAGCCTGACTTGCGGCAGCGGCAGCTTCTGGTACAGTTGCGGCAGAATCGTTGTAAAATTTATAACCCTTCCATTCGTGGAAGAACTGAAGTCTGTGATCAATACCCGGCCAGGTTTGAAGGATTTCTTTTGCCCGCTGTTTTTCAACTCCCATAAGCTGAAGAACTGTTGCCGCATTCTGGGCATTTAGCTTCATGTGTTCACCCGGGACAAGGAGCTTTTCAAAATTAACAGTGTATTGGCCTGGAGTATTGTAGCGGATTACCTGAGCCTTAGTTTCTCTTGCAAAAAGGTCTCCCCAGGTGCCGCCGCATTCAGGTCCGGTTCCAGGTTGGTCCTCGCCGGCATCAAAAAGTGCAAAGTCTTCTGCCGTCTGGTCTGCATAAATAAGGCGTTTGTCTGCTACATAATCTTCCATATTGCCATACCAGTTCTGGTGGTCAGGAACAATCTTGGTAATTACTGCAATGTGAGGCTTGAGTACTCCACGTCCACGCAGGTCTGCCAGCTGCCAGGAAGAAAATTCTATTACAACCGGAGTTTCGGCATTTACCTGATCAAAAAAGGTGAGGGGACTTACTGTGATGTTACCGCCAAGAAAAGCTTTAAAACCTGCCTGCTGAAGACCGTAATAAATTGCACTTACTGTAGAAGATTTTCCCTTGGAGCCTGTTACTGCAATTATAGGGCAGTTGGTAAAGCGCAGAAAAATGCTAAGGTCTGTTTCTATTGCTTTTGCAGCTGCAAGATATTTGTTTCCGTCAAACTTTACACCCGGATTTTTTATAACGCAGTCTGCATTTTCAAAATCTGCAAGGTCGTGACCGCCAAGATGATAGGTAAGACGAGAATGGTCGAGTGTTTTGTCATTATTAAGGCGTTCAAGAGTTGGAGCCAGCTGTTTCTGGGTTTTCATGTCTGTTACAGTGACATAAGCGCCTTTATTCAGGAAAAATCGTGCAGCCGCTTCGCCACCACCATTGAGCCCAAGCCCCATAATTGTTATTTTTTTGTCTTTAATGTCATCAATTGATTTGAACGGGCATTGAGAAGAATATGAGTGGAATGTCATGGGCTACTCCTAATAAAAAAGGTCTCCCTTTCGGAAGACCTTTATGCCGGGAACCAGAATCGAACTGGCACGTCGGTTGCCCGACACAGGATTTTAAGTCCTGGGCGTCTACCAATTCCGCCATCCCGGCAACAAAGTCATATTATCGCAAATTAAGGGATTTTTCAAGATGGATTGCCACGTCGCTGCGCTCCTCGCAATGACGGTCATTGCGAGCGAAGCGTGGCAATCCAGAGTTTACTGTTCCAGCTTTTTTATTCTATCCATTACCCGTTTTTTATCCGTAGTCCATTTTGGTGCAATCAGAGTTTTCTTTGGTGGATCTCCTGTCAAACGATGAATAATCACCGAATCCGGAATAATCGCCAGCACCTTCTTCAGCAGTTCAAAATATTCATCCATCTGCAGCACTTCAAACTTTCCCTGTTGATATTCTATGGCAAGATCTGTGTCTTTCAGAACGTACAGGCACATTATTTTAATGCCATCAGTCCCCGCGTCAATTGCAGCTTTCACACTATTCATCATGTCTGCTTCTGTTTCTCCCGGGAGCCCGAAAATAACATGCGTTACTACGTGAACCTTTGGCGCCATCTTGTGTATACGTGCAACTGCATCAAAATAAACATCATTTGTAAAGCCACGCCGAATGTATTCAGCAGAAGCTTCGTTTGAAGTTTGAAATCCAAGTTCCAGCTGAACAAAATGCTTTTCACTTATTCGCGCCAGTTTCTCAAGCACATCATCGCCAAGACAATCAGGCCTCGTCCCCAGCGCTAACCCTTTAATTCCTTCATACGAAAGTGCCTTGTGCCATTTTGCAGAAAGTTCCTTGAGGTTGCCGTATGTATTTGTAAAGTTTTGAAAATATGCAATAAAAGTGTCTGCACCCTTAAAGTGATTCGGCACAATGCTGCGGTTATCATCAAACGGTACAGTAAATTCCCCCGAGCCGCTTTGACTGCAAAAAATACAGCCACGTGTTCCTTTAGTTCCGTCGCGGGTAGGGCAGGTGCAGCCGGCATCAAAGGTGAGCTTGTAGACTTTTGTTCCAAAGAGATTTTTATAATAGTCACTGACCCAGGTGTGCATAAAATCAGTTTAGCATAATGCCAAGGATTGTCAATTTGCCCAAGACCTGGTTTTTCGCTATAATGATTTTATGTTCAAAAATTATCTTTGGATTTTCTTTATCTCGATGGTGCCGCTCATTGAACTTCGTGGTGCCATTCCTGTTTCTCAGGCCCTTCAGATGCCGATTGTTTCTTCTTACATTGTTTGTATTATTGGCAACATGCTGCCTGTCCCAATCATTTATCTTTTTGCAAGACGCTTTCTGGAATGGGGTCAGGATAAAAAAGGCATAGGAAAAATCTGTCAGTTCTTCTTAGTAAAAGGTGCCGCCGCCGGAGTAAAAATGCAGGAAAAAGCAGGCCGTGGAATCTTTGTTGCTCTCATGCTTTTTGTTGCAATTCCTTTGCCGGGAACTGGAGCCTGGACCGGAACACTTGCCGCAAGCCTTCTTGATATGAAATTCAAAGACACAGTCATTGCCGTAATGCTCGGCGTTTTGATTGCAGGACTCATAATGATGGCCGTTTCACTCGGACTTTTCACTGCACTTTTTGCGGCCCTGGGGAAATAAAATGTACATACTTGTTTTAAAACAACTCATAATAATGATTGCCATCACACTGGCAGGTTATATTTTTGCACGAATCGTAAAGGTCACAGACGAACAGCAGAAGTTCATGAGCCGCCTGCTCCTTTATTTCATTAATCCGTTTTTAGTACTCAACAGCTTTAATATGGAGTTCAGCTGGCACAAGTTTGGTCAGCTCTGGTTTGCAGCGCTCATTGCACTTGTGATGCACGGCATAATGATTCTGCTGGGAATCCTTTCGTCAAAAGAAAAAATCGACCGCATTGCAGTTGCATTTACAAACTGTGGTTTTGTAGGAATCCCGTTGATCCGCGGAGTGTTTGGTGATGAAGGCGTTTTCTACCTGATGGGCTACCTCATCATTTTCAATGTGCTTATCTGGACTTACGGCTACTACCAGATGAGCGGCACAACAAACATCAAAAAAATCATCACAAACCCGAATATCATTGCAGTAACAATAGGAATTATTCTTTTCTGTCTGCCTTTTGAATTGCCCGAGCTTGTTCGTAAACCAATCGTTATGATTGCAGATATCAATACTCCTATGGCCATGCTTTTGCTTGGTATACTTTTTGCACGCTTTGAATTTGACCGAGCCTATATTGCGCGCGTAATTAAAACAACTTTGTTCCGTCTTGTTGTTACGTCTCTTTGTAATCTTGTTGTAATCGTGATTGTGTACAAGCTTTGCATAAACATGCAGGATATTAAGATGATGCTCTTTGCAATTTACATCTGTTCCATGTGTCCTGTTGCAACAACAATTCCGGGGCTGGCAGTTGTGTTTGATCACGACAAATCATTCGCAAGTCTTATTGTTACAATTACCAGTATGTTCTGTATTCTGACAATTCCTACTTTTGTTGCTTTGGCAGAGTGGGTGGTTGGATTGCTTTAGCCCTTCGACAAGCTCAGGGACCGCGAATGCCTCAAGAAATACAACCAGCAGCTGATTTTTTCTTCTGAAATTTTCAGCAGCTTGGCGGCGGCTTTTCGGTAGCACTCCTGCTGGCCGCGGTATTTTTCTATGTCAATTTCTTTGTCTGATTTGTAGTCTACTATGGTGTAAGTGCCGTCAGGGTTTTCAAAAATCAAATCTATGGAACCTGTGAAAATGAAGCCGTCTAAGAGCATACGGAAGACCCATTCTGCGCGGTAGAAACGACCGGCGGCTTTGCATTCATCAAGCGCTTTTCCTAAATCACTCTGAGCAAAACTTTGGCACATTGACTTACACGAATCAATAAACTGATTCATAACTACAGGGCTGTCCGGGAGATTTTTCAAAAGCTTTGATTCTGGCTGGTACTGGTCGCATGGAATACCTTTTGCCTGTGCCTCTAAAAATGCGTGAACAAGTGTACCAAAATCTGCGGCTGTAAAATTTGTTGACTGCAAGGTGTCTTCCGGAGAATCAAAAGACTGCCCACTGTCACTGTCCTGGGCAGTTTGAGAAAGGTATTCCTTTTCCAGCGATGAAGGAGTTTTTCTGTTAGATTCAGGCCACTCATATTTAATTGCAGGTTCTCCCTTATACAATTCTTCAGCAGCGGCAACACGTTCCCTTTCTGCTTTAAGGGAGTTTGTATTGTAAAGCATGCCCTTCATTTCTTCGCGTTCAACGGGAATTATTTCAAGGCTCTTGAATGGACTGAATGGTTTTGTTTCATCATTCAGGTAGTGTAAATCAAGCTTTTCAATAAGCCGCAGGGAATCTTCTTTTTCCCAGGAGTCGGTTGGTTCTGCTTTCCAGGAACCTACAATTTCTACATAATCTTCGGCGCGGGTTATTGCTACATAAATCAAACGGCGGAATTCTGCAAGCTCTTCTTTTGCGGCCTGTTCTTCCTGCCTCATGAAAAAGTAATTTTTTGTTCCGTTACCAGGCTTTACTGTGAGTCCGTATTTCTGGTCAAAGAAGAATTGCGAGTCTCTGCTTTTTTTGTTTACATTTGTACAACCATAAACAAAAACATAACCAAACTGAAGTCCCTTACTCTTGTGAATTGTCATGATGTTTACGGCATCGCCTTTTTCTATAGGGTAGGTAAGCTCATCAAAATTGATTTCGACATCATCGCCAAACGAAGTGATTTCCTTGTTCTTAATCTGACTCAACTGATCACTAAACCAGGCAATTCCTTTATCATTCAAATCTGTCTGACGTGCAAGTTCAAACAGCATATCAAACTGTTCTTCGTAAAGCGATTTTCTGTAGCTGAACATTGTTTCATAACGATAGCCGCATTCATTCCACAAAAGCTCGAGTGTTTTTGTAAGAGGACGGCTCAGTGTCAAAAGCTTCTGCTCTTTATAAAAATCCATAGCTGCCTGATATTTTGCGCGTTCAGTTTCATCTTGAATGTCATCAGCTCCGGCTCCTGCAAGCACTGCTTCAACAGTCTCTTCGCTTAAGTTTGCAAAAGGAGAGGCAAGGTAACCTGCAAGAGAAATTCTGTCTTGAGGATAAACACAAAGCTGAATGAAATTATAAATATCATTAATCGGACCGTCAGAAAAAATGGAAGTGTTCATATCCATAGTGTATGGAATATTAAAAACATTGAGCCATTTTATAAGATAGCGGCGGTCTGTTCTTCCACGGTCAAGAATTGCGAACTTTGAAAAACCATATTCTTTGCCCTGGTCTTCCATGTTCTTTTTAAACTCAAGAATAGTTTTTGCAATACTAATTGCAAGCTGGTCTTTTACTCCAAAGTGAATTGAAGGATCCAACGCATCAGGGTCGAGTCTTGAAATTGAAAGGAACCTGTTCTGAACGTCTGTAAGCGATTCCGCTGGAAGCTCCTTTTGAGTTGCCGGATCAAACTTTATTGCCGGAACAGAATATTTTGCTTCATAAAGTTCTTCTGTCTGATTGTCAAAAATAAAATCATTTTCGCCGAATATGCGGTTGAACGTTGTAAGCAGATTGTTGTTGGAACGGTAGTTGTAATTCATCTGCAAAAAGCAGTCGTCGCCAAGTTCAGTTTTAAGCTTATTGAAAACAGAAACATCAGCCCCTCGGAATTTATAAATTGACTGTTTTTCATCACCAACGAAGAATAGCTTTTGCCCGCTATTGTTCAACAAAAAGAGCAGCTCTTTGTTCTTGGCATTGTTATCCTGGAACTCGTCAATCATGATTTTTTCGTAGGCGTTTTGTTCCTGTGTGCGAAGATCTTCCTGTTCATTAAGAATCTTCAAGGCAAGCTCGCTGATATCTGCAAAAGTGAGGTTGCCTGTCTGGCGCTTTGAATCATTTACGATTGCAGAAAAATCATCGAACATTTTATAAAGGTCAGTGGTTTCATCTAGCTGTTGAATATAAGCGCACAAAGAAAGTAGAGTTGGAGAAACTGAATCTCTAAACGGTTTTATTACATCCTTAAGGTTTACAACTTCTACCTTTTGTTTACCACTTGGTAATGTGATTTTCTCTACAAGTTTAAGTCCTTTAATGATTTTTTCAAGGTCATCCTTAAGGTCATCAAGACTGGTTATTTCATTTGTATCAAGCTGGTCTAAGAAATCAAGAGCCGGATGACATGAAAGAAGGAACTTATTTCCCGGAGAAACAAATTGGGCTTCTTTGTATAATCGCTGCAATTCCGGAATAAGAGCTTTAAGAGGAGTTGTTCCTGCATTACATTCTGGAGTCGGAATTCCGCAAACAAGCCAGTTCCAGCTCTGTAACAACAATTCCTTCTGTGCCTCAAGCTTAGAAACAAAAAAGTCAGGGTCATCTGCAAGAGTAGTATATTTGTTCACGGCTTCTGCAAGCACGGAATAAGCAAAATCTTCAAGTCGTCCGGCCTGGGCATATTGCTGAATGCAAGGTCTGTCTTTATTTTCAAGCACATAAGGAAGTGCAAGCTTTTTTATATCTTCAAGAGAGTCGCTGCCGCCTGCATTAAAATCAGGACGGATTCCATAGCGGTTTGCAGCCTGCTTTACAATTGAATTACAGTAAGAGTCCAATGTCTGAATATGTGTGTCAGAAAATTCTTCAAGAGCAAGAGTGGCACGTTTTTTTTCAAGAGCAGGAGTTCCTTCATCATTTGCAAAAAAATCGAGAGTCTGGTAGATTCGCTCGTACATTTCGCCGGCAGCTTTTTTTGTAAATGTAAGCGTAAGTATTTGAGGGGCGCGGATATTCTGTGACATTACAAGCCATGCAAAACGGGTTGCAAGTACCTGAGTTTTTCCGGAACCTGCACCTGCTGCTACAATTGTGTTGTCTGTTCTGCAGCAAACTGCCCGCTGTTTGTCATCAAGTTTTTTGTGTCGTTTTTCAAGAAGGTCAAGATAACTGTAGTCGCTCATTTTGCCCTCCCTGCAATTGTATAATTGTAACGGCAGATTGATTTATAATTACAGCCGCCACAATCTTCAAAAACATCAACCTGAGTCAATGGATATTCAGAGTTTTCTACGCACTGTGCAAAGCTTTCGGCATATTCTTCAAACGCCTGGATTGTTTTTTCATATTCTTCCATTGTTTGTGCTGTACGACCTTTGCCTACAATTACTCTGTGATTACTTTTTTCCGGTGCATTGATTGCATAAAAAGCAGCCTGAGTTATATCTTTGATCTTTTCATTTTCGCGGATAAGTGTGATGTACATAGGCATCTGAAAATCACCCAGGGCTCCGTCATCAGAAATTACTGCATCTTTGGCAGCTGGCATTGCTGTTGCGCTGTTTTTATAGTCAATGATAGTCCAGCCTATGTCTTCGGGGTGATTGCTTCCTGCTGTAAGAATGCAGTCAATCTTTCCATTGTAATTCCATCTGCGGTCGGTGCTGTTACTGTTATACCATTTTTCTACGCCACGAACGTTGTAGCCTTCAAAAGTTTTGCAAAAGCTTCTTAAAAAGTCCAGGATATTATTTGTGATAGCAGGAATCTGAGATTCGAGCATTTTTAGAGTGAGCGGACTTTTGCTGTATTCCTGTTCCGGATCATGAATTGCTTCGTAGGCAAAACCGTTTATAATTCCAATAAGCTCCTGTTCGTTTTCGATTATGTCATCAACAACTTTTGGCAGCGGCTGATTTTTATTCATGAGCGATTTTCCATACAGCTCCATAATTTTGTGATGAATGTTTCCCATGTCGTAGCGGCCGATGAGTGAAGTCGAAAGACTGTCAGGTTCAAGTTTGAGTACTTTGTCAAAAATCCATCTGCGCGGGCACGGGAAAAATGATTTCATGTCAGACTGCGAAATGGTGATTGTATCTTTATCTGAAAGCGGATTATGAATGCTTCTGTTTTCACCAAGATACCAGTCAATTTTCTTTTTGAGAGCCGGCGGTACCTGGTAAGGTACCGGAGTAGAGTAGCGGGAAGTGTTGAAGGAGTGCCAGCGGTGGAATTGGTCTTGCTGCGCCTGTGTGGTCCCTGAGCCTGTCGAAGGGCCACCTTTCAAAAACCACTTCTTCTCATTCTGAATAAAATCACTCTTCTCCAATTCCTCTTCAACGGGATTTTTATTGATTGGTTTTAAATAAGTATGCGCAATTGCAAATCCCGCAAAGGTATCTTCGGCGCAAGAGAACATAGGCATTGTGTCGTCGCCAGATTTTGCGTAAAGGCGGATGAAGGCCTTTGATGCGTTGAACCTTTTGTCCTCGTCGGTTAGCTTAAGCAAACTGCGTTTACCTGCATTAAGGAACGAAAGTCTTTTAAATGGCATCTCAAGATTATTCTGGCTTGAATCAATTACAAATTGATATTTAAAAGCAGCCGCTGCCGAAAGCTTATACGGGAAAACTGACATTCCCACAGCACTGTTCTGCGGAGTGTAAGTTTTTTTACTAAGCTCGTTTATGAAAAATTCGTAAGGTGAATCAACGGAAAGGCCCATAGGTTCACAATAGTTTTTCTCGATAGAAATAAGAGTGTTCAGTTCTGTTATACAGCGGCTTATGATTTTATCTGCAGTTTCAGAAAATTCCGAAGATTCAAGGTAACGGGTTTTGAAAGCCATCCAGGCAACATGAATTGCGGCAAACGTATTGCTCTGACAAATTGCAGTAATGTCCTTTTTTAGCTGGCTGTAAAAAGTGTATTCGCGCTCGTCGTGATTTATTTTAGAAAGCGCTTCCTTCCAGACATCAATTTTCTGACTGCCGTTTTCATTATAACTGCAGATACATCGAAGCCTCTGACCTTCGCGAATAAGATTTTCTTTTACTTCTTCAAATTCTTTTTTCCACGGAATGTAATTATCAAGCAAGAGGGCGCGCACACTGTCATAAGAAAAATCCGAATTATAGCAGTCAAGAATTTCATTAAAAATAATTCCTGCACAATTTGAAGTTAATGGAAAGCCCGCGCGGATTACAAAAGGCACGCAGTAATTTGAAAGCTCTCGTTCAAGATAAGGACGGTAGGTTTCAAGGTCAGGTACATTTAAGGTAATGTCTGTCCAGTTTGCCTTTCCGTCTGCTACAAGCTTTCTGATTGCAAGAATTGTCATGCGTAGTTCTTTGCGCGAGTCGCTGTATTTTATGCAGACCGGGTGCAGCGGCTCTTCTGAAGGCATAGTAATCAAAGTGATTGCCTTGCACTCATTAAAAACATCTATGTAGTCTGCAAAATCTTCCAGAGTTTCAGGATAAATGATGAGAACCTTTTTTTCTGCAGCAGAAAAATCAGGCACAGACCACGCAGGTTCAAAAAAGTTATTCTCCTGCAAAAAGGTGTTATACTCGTTATACAAAATTTCAAAATCAGAATCTTCCTCATCGCCGGCGGCCCCAGTGTCTCCAGCCTTTTCCATCAAATCATGCCATAGCTTAAGCGACGGAAGAATCTTTGCAATCCAGTCTGTAAAAGACCCTGCAGTTTCTGCATAATCCGGATTTATGATTTTCTTAAAAAACTTTTCTGTTGTATTGCGGCGGATCAAATTGCTCACAAAAATCTTTCGGAGCAGGGAAGGAATAACATTTTTGTCTGCCTGATTTACCGAAGCATAAGCCCCTTTAAACTTATCCCACGAAACAAACCGCTCCAGCTCCACCGCCGAAACCCCGGATTCCTCTTCATGACAAACGCACCAGTCAATCCACGAGTTCATAACAACATCGGTCGAGAACACAAACAACACGTTTGGATTGGGGAGATATTGTTTGAACAGTGAAGAAAGCTTTTTCGGGCTAACAGAAAGGGTGTTATTCATACAAACAGTATAGCATCAAAAGTCACTTCTCGCTATAATCTCTTCATTATGTTTAAACCAGAACTTCTTAATTCACTAAAATCTTACAATACTAAAACCTTCGTAAGCGACCTCATTGCTGGCGTGATTGTCGGGATTGTTGCACTTCCGCTGGCTATTGCTTTTGCCATTGCTTCGGGCGTGAACCCTGCGGCAGGCCTTTTTACCGCAATAATTGCAGGCTTTTGTATTTCGGCACTTGGAGGCAGCCGGGTGCAGATTGGCGGGCCTACAGGTGCTTTTGCAGTAATTGTTTATGGCGTAGTTGCCCAGTACGGACTTGGAGGCCTTGCTACAGCAACCATGATGGCCGGAATTATCCTTATTCTTCTTGGTGCTTTTAAGATGGGTGGTCTTGTAAAGTTTATCCCATATACAATCGTAACAGGCTTTACCGCAGGTATTGCAGTAACTATTGCAGCCGGTCAGCTTGGAGACTTTTTTGGACTGCGCCCGGATTTCACCACACCAATGACAATCCTTGGCGAAGAATATTCCAAAATGCCCGGAGACTTCCTTCCAAAAATCATCGTTTACATCCGTGCGGCTGCCAGCGTAAACTGGTATTCAACAATTATGGCTGCAGTTTGCCTTGCATTTATTTTTATATGGTCAAAATTCATTAAAAAAATCCCTGGAAGCTTTGTAGTTATCATTGCCGCAACAGTTGTAAGTATCATTTTAGAGAAAACTGCAGGCCTCCGCACAGACACAATCGGAACTTTTGCAGACGGAAGTCCTCATTTTGTTATTCCAAACACACTTCCAAAGCCACAGTTGCCGTCACTCAGCATAAAAACAATTACAACGCTGTTCCCAACATCAATTTCCATTGCAGTTCTGGCCGCTATTGAGTCGCTTCTTAGCGCTGTAGTTGCCGATGGTATGATTGGTACAAAGCACGATTCAAACACAGAACTCATTGCCCAGGGAGTTGCCAACATAGCAAGCCCTCTTTTTGGAGGCATTCCTGCAACCGGTGCCATTGCCCGTACCGCTACAAACATCAAAAACGGAGGCCGCACCCCGATTGCAGGCATAATTCACGCAATTACACTGCTTTTAATCCTGCTTTTTGCCGGAAAATACGCCGCATATATCCCGATGGCAGCTCTTGCAGCAGTTTTAATCAACGTTGCATGGAATATGGCAGGTTTCCCGGCTATCCGCTCGCTTGTAAAAGGTCAAAAATCAGACATTACAGTATTTTTAGTAACATTCCTTATTACAGTTTTCGTAGATCTTACAGTTGCAATCGAAGTTGGCCTTGGTTTTGCAGCCTTCTTCTTCATTAAAAAGATGATTGACCTTTCTGAAGTTCAGAATGAGCGTGAAATCCTTACCGGTGGTATTAAAAAGGACCAGCCGGCCGAAAATCTTGATATTCCGCCGCAGACATTCGTTTACGAAATTGAAGGTCCACTCTTTTTTGGTACAGTCCGCAAGTTTGAATTAGCCACAGAACGTGCCCGAACAGACTGTAAATACCTGGTTCTTCGCATGAGAAACACCATTTACCTTGATGCCGGTGGAATTCGTGCTCTGGAACAGTGTAAAGCAGCTTGTGACCGCAAGGGAATTACCATTGTAATCAGTGGAATTCATACTCAGCCTTATCTTTTGCTCGAAAAAACAGGCATGGCAGACAAGCTTGGCCGCGAAAATATCTTTGAAAATATAAATCAGGCGCTGGACCGTTGCAAAAATTCCGAAAACTCTCTATAATAGAATAAAGTTGTTGTTTTTGTGCGCGGATAGGGGAATTCTGCCGAAAATAACAATAAGAGAGAGATAAGAAAAAAAGTATGAAAAAAAAATATGCATTTATTGTCGCACTCTTTTTGTGTGCGTCTTCTTTCGCTACAGAAATCACATTAAAAGTAACTCCAACCGCCATGTTCCCGTTTCTTTCAGGTAAAGAACAAAAGTACGATCCTGTCGGTGGTGGTGCGTTCATAGATGTAGGAATAAATCTTAAAGGCTTTCTTAATGTAGGTCCGGAATTCGGCTTTATTGTTTTGCCAAAAAACAATTCAAAAAATCTTGAAGCTGGAGTTGATCCTAATCTTCTAATAGTTCCATTTGGTGCACAGGTAAGTGGATTCTTTTCGCCACTTGCACGTCTTGAAGTTGATGGTGGTCTTGCTCTTGGTGCTTATGGTGCCTTTACAAATGAAAGAGCTCACTACGCTCCGTGGTACCGTGTTTTTGCAGACGCAAGTTATAAAATTAATACAAAGGTTTCTGTAGGTTTGAATCTTTCGTGGTTCAACTGCCAGTACAATACTTATTTTGGAAATCCTGGAGCAGCAGGTCTTACAGCAGGTGTTTCTGTAAGCTTTAAATTTGATACTCAGAAAACCTCTGGTAACGTAGATGTAACAGCAGAATATGATGACAGCGTATTCCCTGTTCTTTTCTCAATTTATAAAAATGAATCAATCGGAACAATCACAGTTTTGAATAATGAAGCTGCCGAAATCCGTAATGTTAAGGTTCGTTTCCGTGCAGAAGGTTATACTGCTTCGGAACAGGAATGTGGTCAGGTTAAGGTAATCTACAAGCATTCTTCAGAAGAGATTCCTCTTTACGCAGACTTTACAGATAAGGTAATGCGATTCTCTGAAGCTGGAAAAATTTCTGGTGAAGTTGTTGTTGAATATGATCTTCTTGGTGATACTCGTGTTGCAGTAATTCCTGTAACAATTCCGGTTCACAACAGAAATACAATGCGTTGGGTTGACCCTGCTGTTATTGCCAGCTTTGTTTCTTCAAAAGCTCAGGAAGTATTTGAAACTTCAAAATTCTTTGTTGGTGTTGCCAATTCACATACTCATTCCGGTTTGAATAAGAATATGCAGTATTCAATGTATATTCTTGAAGGTATCCGCAGCATTGGTGTTATCTGCGAAGAAACTTCAGACACACCTTATAACACAGCTCACCTTGATCTTTCATCTCTTGATTATATTCAGTATCCATACCAGACACTTTCTTATCGTTCGGGTGATAAGGATGATATTGCAATTCTGTTTATGTCAATGCTCGAATCTGTCGGTATTGGTTCAGCCTTCATTCCGCTCGAGGATGATTTTATTGTTGCCATAAATCTTGGTGAAGCTAATTCAAATCTTTTAGGTATGTTCAACGGAACAGAAAGAATCCTGATTGTTGATGACGAAGTATGGCTTCCAATTTCAATGAAATCAATCAGCGAAGGCTATATGAACAGCTGGCTCAAGGGTGCAGAAAAAGTTAATAAAGCTATAGACGACGAAGAAGATTTAAGCTTTGTTGTTCTTGCCGATGCATGGAAAGCTTATCCTCCTTCTGGCTTTAGTTCAGATGAAGTTACAACAAAGATGCCGCTTGAATCAACTCTTACTTCAACTGTAGAAAAAGTTCTTACACAATATATTAATCAGGAATTTGGACCACAGATTGCTGATGTTCAGGAACGAATTAAAAAGCAGGGAGCTTCGGCTTCATTATATAATCAGCTTGGTCTTCTTTATGTAAGATCTGGCCAGTATTCAAAGGCAATTTCTGTTTATGAAGTTTCTGCAAAGATGGGTAATGTTGCAGCCATGAACAACCTTGGAAACATCTATTCGCTTCAGAAGCAGTATCTTGCAGCAAAGAAGTGGTATGAAAATGCTCTTGTAGTTGATCCTAATAATGAAACTGCAAAGAAGAATCTGGAGAAGATTGCAACAGAGCTTGAAAATTAAAGGGTTAGAGAAGTTATATGTCAGGAAAAGCAGCCAGAAGGCTTCGTAAAAAATTAAATTTCTCTAAAACAATTACAAAAAAGGCAATTGCATTTACAGCAGGATTATGCTTCCTTTCGTCACCTGTAATGGCCGACAATGAAGTTCTTATAAGCGTTTTCCCTCATTTTACAAAACCATTTGGTGAAACTCATCAGATTGAATATGGAATTGGTGGCGGCTTAAAAGTAACATATCGTCCTACCGATTTTCTTAATATATTTGCCCAGGGAGATTACCTTTCAATGGCGCTTCCTGGAATTGCTCCAATTTCAATTATAAACGGAACACTGGGAGCAGGTTATCATCTTGATTTATCTGAACGGGTAGGTCTTGATTTTAATGTAAACGTTGGTGCCTATAATGCAAAAACATCCCGCAGCATTTCGGGAATTTCTGCAGGTGCACAGCTTGGAGTTTCATATAAAATAAATCCAATTATTTCTACAGACCTTACAGCTTCGGCAACTCACTTTGCTTCTGGTGCCGTTCCTCTTATGGGTGTAAATGCAGCTGTTTCTCCTGGAGTTACTTTTAATGTAACTCAAATGTTTAATTCGTCTGCAAAGGTTGATATTCAGAAAAAAGAACTTGCTCCTGTATTCCCTGTTCTTTATTCTTGGTACGAAAATAATTCTTTTGGTGAAATAGAAATTATCAATAATGAAGACAATGCAATCAGCGATGTTACAGTAAGCTTCTATCAGCCGCAGTACATGGCACATCCAAAAGAGTGCGGAACAATTAAGACAATTGCAAAAGGTCAGAGTGCTACCTGCCAGCTGCTTTCGTTCTTTAATGAACAGATTCTTGAGCTTACAGAAAAAACAGATACAAACAGTTACGTAATTGTAAACTATTCAAATATGGGGCTTAAGCGTACACAGACTTATGCTCTTGAAGTTCCTGTTTACGGACGAAACAATATGTCATGGGACGATGACCGCCGTGCAGCAGTATTTGTTTCTTCAAAAGACCCTGCCGCAATGCAGTTTGCAAAATATGTAACAAGTATTGTCCGCGAAAATTTCCGTGAAGATGTGCCTATTAATATTCAGTATGCAACCGGAATTTTTGAAGCGCTGAATCAGTTTGGAATTAATTATGTAATTGACCCGTCTTCTGCTTTCGAAGATAACGTTGGTACTTCTGCTATCGACTTCCTTCAGTTCCCTTATCAGACTCTTATGTATAAGGGTGGTGACTGTGACGACCTTTCAATTTTGTTCTGTTCGCTCTTTGAAGCAGTAGGAATCCGTACAGCATTTATTACAATTCCGGGGCATATTTATATGGCATTCGATTCCGGAATGACAAAGGAACAGGCAGAAGAAACACTTGAAACCTTGAACAACGTAATTGTGCTTGATGATGAAGTGTGGGTTCCGCTTGAAATTACACTTACAAATGAAGGCTTTTATAAAGCCCACAGAACCGGTGCAAGAGAATGGCGGGTTGCCGATGCCCAGGGAAAAGCAGCCCTCTACAAGATGGAAGATTCATGGAAAATCTATCAGCCTATTAGTGCACCTGGTGCAAAGGCAAATCTTAATTTACCGGAAAGCGATACAATATATGTTGTTTTTGAAAACAGCATTAAGGAATGGAGCAAGGGAGAATTAAAATCTTCATTTGCAACAGAGCGTCCTGTTTATGTTGAACGCATTTCACCTGTGCAGGAAACACTCACTTTAATGGACACAAGCTCGCCTTATGAAAAAGACGCAGTTTTGCGCGAAGATCCATTCTCTGACGATTCACTGCTTGATATTCTGGCTCTTGCAAGTGACGTAGTAGCTTTAGGACCAATACCGGAAATCAAAGAAGAAGACCTTGAAGTCTTCGAAGATGAAGAAGAAAAGAAAGATTCTGATCCAAATCCTGTGGTTCCTGAACCAAAAGTTGGGGTTCCTGAGCCTGTCGAAGGGCATAAGGTAGAAGCTGCGGCAGTTGAACCGGAAGTCGCTGTCGAAGAGCCAGCCACAGAAGTTGCTGTCCAAGTGCAAAAATCAGAACCTCAAATAAAAGAAAAAAAATCACCGCTCGTTAAAGTGTTCATTGCAATAGGAGCACTTTTAGCAGCCGCCGCCGGATTATTTATATTTGGAAAAAAGAAAAGGGTAAACAAGTAGAAGGGGAAGTTTTATGAAAAACAGAAAAATTTTATCAATCTTATTAGCAGTATTCGCACTCACAATTTTTTCTTGTGAAAACTGGATGAAGGACGACAACCTGTATTCAGATATTGAGTATGATGTAAAGGTTGCGAAT
This sequence comes from Treponema sp., assembly GCA_017651065.1. Classification (GTDB taxonomy): domain Bacteria; phylum Spirochaetota; class Spirochaetia; order Treponematales; family Treponemataceae; genus Treponema_D. The sequence continues at coordinate 35,850 of JAGCDP010000030.1, read as the reverse complement.
GCAGCGAAGATTCAGGTTTTTACTCGTTATGCAATGACATCACAAGGAAGTACTTCTCCAAGCGGTTACTCTACATTTAAGGTAGGAATTCCTCATGAAATTTCTGCAACTACAGATACAAACTATGGTTTTGTGCGATGGGCCGCTTTTTCTACAACTTACCTTGATACAATTGATCAGCAAAAAAATGAGAATGTTATTTACAACAGTGTAACAGAATACGAAGAAAATATTCTTCCTAATGAAATTACAGCCCCAACTGTTGTTTTCGAAAATCCGGAAAGTCCTTCTACAAAAGTAACAGTGAACCAGGCGCGAGGTGATATTTTTATTGTTCCTCTCGTAACTGCGCGACCTAAAGTAAACGGTACAATTCCAGATGATAGAGAAACTGATGTTGTTCGTAACAGTGCTGTAAGAATTAACTTTACAAAAGAAATGGATTACGACACATTAAAGAATGGAATTTCTATAACACAGGGATCCTGGGTAGAACGAGAAGATGGATTGTATTATGACTATGAAGATATTTCTAACCGATTCAATGATCCAAGAATTAGTAGTAATAAAAAACTGATTACTTTTTCGTTTGCTCCGGCATATATTAAAACTGGTTTTGATCAGTCTGCCAAAGTAACAGTAACTATTTCAAAAGATGTAAAAGATGTATTCGGTTTTTCAATGGTTGAAGATGAAAAATTTGTCTTTACTCCTGGTGGAACAATGGACTCACGTGCTCCTCGTATTACTCAGCTTACTGGTGGTTGGAAAACACAATTCGGCAAATTCCAGGGTATTTATGCATATAAAGAAACAGCGGGAAAACTTGATAATAAGACAAAAATTGTAATTAAAGGAACTGGTTCAAAAGATGCACCTGATTCGCTAGTCACTAATTTTTATACAAACACATTTAACGGTTCTATTACTCAGCCGTTTGTAAAGAACCGTGTCGGTAACAAAGTTAGTCTTCGTGTTTTTGCAGAAGACTTGAATAAGGAAGAAGCTGCTGGAGTTGTAAACCAGGAAAAAGATGAAAAAGGTGTAAAATGGATAAGTGTTCGTGCAAGACGATTATTCAAAAATGATAATGGTTCGTATTTTGGTGGTAATTATACAGAGCTTACTGAAAAGGTTTATAGCCAAAAAGGAAATCCTGCAAAAATAGGTACTACTTCACAGGGTACTCCATCATATGAAGATCTTGTAACCGCCGCAGGTTTTACAGATGATAATGATAAAGCGGTTGGTTGTCTTTTTGAATATGATTTGAGCGATTTGGAAGATGGTTTAATTCAGATTGATGTTGCAGCAGAAGATAATGTAGGTAATAATGGATTCTATGAAGATGAAGCCATATCAAATGTTAACGGTAACGGCTATGCATCAATTTTCGTAGTAAAAGATACAGCCTTTCCAACCGGTCTTAGTGATGGCGGAATTAATATTTCTGTAGACGGCAATTCTTTCGCGGAAGGTAACTATTATAACAAAGAAACTTTTGAAAATTTTAAAGTAAGTCTTACAGATAGTGGCAGAACTTCTATCAGTGATCAAGGTTATTCACTCCTCTGTTCTAATAAGAATGATATTAAATGGACTATCATACAAATTGACGATGATGTAACTTCTGAAAATCTTCTTGAAAAGCTTTCTGGTGAAAATGTGCAATGGAAAGCTTTAGGTGAAAGCATTCAGAATAATCCAGATCCTAACAGTACAGACAGTAAAGCTTTTGTTGCCCCAGATGAAGATAACAATGAAGGTATACGTTTTGCTTATGCTATCAAAGATGATATGGATAACATAAATGCAAATATCTTTGGTAAAAAAGCTAAATACGACTGTACTCCTCCAGAGGTTGGTGAGTTGTCTTGGAATGCAGATGAAGGTGTTACGGCTGGAGTTTCAAAAGATATATATCTTAATAATCAGACTTTAGTAATTCCTGTAACCGATCAAACATCTCAACCAAGAGCTTTTGAAATTATAATTAAGCCTGTTGATGAAAATGGAGATGAAGGTGAAGCATATAATACTCCATTTGTATATTCAGATTTGAAGGTTTATAAAAACGATACAAAGACTGCTTTTACAGCATCTGAATATAATTGTTCAGGAAAAACTCTTAGATTGAATTATTCTTATACAGGTATTAATACAATCTTAATTAAAGGACTTAAGATTGCAGATGCTCCTTTTGAAGGAAGATACCATATTTATGTAAAAGCCTACGATGCTGCCGGAAACTCAACAATTTCTGCACCTCTTGCCCTTAGCAATGACTCGAAAAAGCCTGTTATAGAAAAAATCTATATTCCAGATATTAATAAAGCTGTTAGAGCAACAGACTCTTCAAATACACCGGAATACTGGTTAGATTCGAATAGTAGTAATTTAAAAAATACTACAACACTCAATTGTGTTTATATTACATTAAAAGAAAATAATTCTGGAGCTGAAATATTTGATTTTACTGGTTCAACAATAAAGCTTTCAGCCACATCAAAAATATACAAGGTTGATTCAAATCTTCAGCCTGTTGGTGAACCATTGGAATCTACGCTTAACTCAAATTCAAAGTTTACACTTACAAAACCGATTGTATCACAAGGAAATGAATCCCTTACAATTATGATTACAGACATGATGCTTGCAGTTTCTGCTAACATTCAACTTAAAATTCAAGATAAGGCAACAAACATTTCTGAGCTTAAGGATAAGATTCAAAGTGGCAGCAATACAGAAATTCCACAATTCGGTTATGAGTTAGCAAATAATGGTCACTTTATTATTGATTCTCTTGTAGATAGAACAACCGAAAATGGTGTACTTGCTGACAATGGATTTACAAATGAACTTGAAATAAATGCAGTTGTAAGTGTTTCTGCCTCTACATCAGGATTCTGGGAAATGACAGTTTCTGAAAAAGCACAGTTTACTGCATCAACACATATTTTTGTTGCAGGAACTGATACAGAAATTGAATTTGATATTGTACCTTCTACAAATGGCAGAACAGTAAGGTTTAAGAAGAATGTAAACTCTGAATATGTTGATGCAATTGTTTCAACTCAAATTGATATCAAAAATCTCAAACTTGTTCCTGCTAATCCGGCCGCTCCGGATGATACTTATTTAGTCAGCTTAACGGGAACTAGTTTTGCGAAGAATCCTTCAAATTTTTCTTCTCCTACCAAAAAAATAACTGTAGATACAATACCTCCTGCATGGGGCAGTACAAAGGGTCTTTATACAGTTGTTTATTCTAATGCAAAGTATGAAAAAGTTTATCCTCATCCAAAAGAAGATAAATCTAGTGAAGGTATAACATTCCCGGGCAGCGATGATCAGTACTTCTATAAATCAGGTTACATTAGAATTGATCCTAAGATAGTTGATGCTAATCCTAGACTTGATACAAATGATCTCCCATTAGTACGATGGGTAGGAGATGGTATAACAGGTTTCTCTGATTGTGCTTACTTCTATGGAAGCTTTACTGGTAACTATACAGCAACTATATACGATAAAGCCGGAAACGCATCTCCTGTCCGAACATTCCATGTAATTAATGTCACTAATCTTGTAACAACAGATGATTCACGAAAAGATATTAAGACTAACCTTGAAAATGAAGTTGAATTGTTAGTGCCAGAAGGTGCAGATCTCCAGAAGAATACCTTCCTTAATGGCGTACGAAGTCCTGAAGGTCCAAGAAATTCATCTTCTTTTGATTATTATAATGGCTCACAAAATTCAAAAATATATGTTTTCAATTATATACTTAGACAGTTTGATGGAAAAAATTATCAGTTAAAAGTTCCTGTCCATAACTATGCAGCAGGTGGTGCAAAAACTGTACCAATTGAACAATACGGAGTTTCACACCAGTACACTGAGTTCCCTTCAACTAATACAGACTGTGCAGAGGATCCTTTTACTCCAAGAGAGCCAAACTGGCATGATTATAAGGCAAATACTTCTCCTGTTACAGATGGTCATCTTTCATCAAGGGTAGATGAAAATGGAGATATTATAATCACACTTCCAAATGATCATAACTGTCCTCCGGTAAGCTTATGGTTAAAAGATGCTTGTGGAAATACGGAATATATATTGTTAAATCCTGGATTAAAAGATAAATTAGGTACTCTTACAGTTTGCGAAACTAGGCCAGGCACCACAAAACAGGGCAAACGAAATCAGGCTGTAGCATATGTAATTGATAATAGAGTAGGAGTTAATGATTCTCATAATGGTACTGGTTCGAATGAAGAAAAAACATATCCAACCAACACACTTGTCAGCAAGAGCGATATATCCTTCTACAAGAAAAATAGTAGTAATGAACTACCTGGACTTAAACTTAAAGAGTTAAGCGATTCCTGCCGATTCCCTTATGTATCAAACTACAATGGTCTTGCAGATCTGGAAAATAATCCTTCAGATTATACATTGAAGAGTAAGATTATTGTATGGCAGGGAAGCGGAATCCCTCCATACGACAAATTCTATGATTCAAGCATTTCTGGTTCAAACTGGTATGCCTGGAAAGAATTCTTTGATGAAGTTGGATCTAATAGTAGTGCATTCAGTCTTGAAAACAACTTCCCTGAATTTGATACTACTACCCATGATACAGACAAATATGAATTATGGTACATTATCGAAGACCGCGTTGGAAATTATGAAGTAAGACAGCTTACGTATGGAAGCAACTCTTACTGGCTTTATGATGTAACTCCACCAAAACTGGATGTAAAACAAGCAACTAATGTAAACAATATTGATGGTAAAAACTATTACAGTAATTCTTCTTCTGTAAAATACAGTATAGAAGACAAGCAGTCTGGTATTCAGCATAATGGTTCTACCTCATATAATTATTCAAATTTCGCTAGTCGCGTTCAGCTTTATCCAGAAAATGGTTTAACAGATTATCCATTAAGCGGAAAAACGCCAGACAGTAATGGAAAGATCTCAATTGAAGATGTAAAAGACTGGGCAGAAAATATAGCAACTTCTGTCGGACTTGAAAACGGTGGAAGTAACATCTGGGTTAAACAAACTTCTGCTCCTTCTTTCTCTACAACACCATTGGATATTGTTGCACCAAATCACGGAACTCATAGGTTCAATGTATCTGAACAGAATGGAAAATATACTATTGATGCAAGTTACAATATTATAAAAATAGAATTAAAATTCTATATAAATGATACAGAAAAGTTGCTTGGTTGGGTTATAAAAGATAATGATACCGCTCCAGATTCGGATAAGTTCTATACAATAAGTGATGTTGAACAGATTCCATATAGTAATACAACTTATACTTACACATTTAATAAAACAAATAACGGTCAGCCTGATAACTCAACAATTTGGTCTGATTTTGTACATGATAAAGATATGTATTTCTATCCTGTAAACCGAGCCGGAATGATTAATACAACACCAGTTATTATTCATTTCAAGCAAAATGTAGTTCCGGCGCTAAATGGAAGTTTGTCATATTCAGATATTGTAAAATATCCTGCTTCAGGCACTGCAACAACTAATTACACAAAGACTGATTCTAAAGTTAAATTTAAGACTAAAAATAATCCTACACAATGTAGAATTATCTATGGTAGTGGAAGTTCAGATTATGTAGAGTTTACATTAAGTACATATTTAAATACAACTACACAGCAATATGAAATTCCATTAGATTCTTTACAGAGTATTAAAAATGCAACTCTTAAATTAGTATTAATAGGATCTGAAATTTCTAAAGAATATGATTTGAATGGACCTGCCGGTGTAAACAGCTGGACCTATGATGAAACTGCTCCAACAATAAGTATATCTTCAATTAAATCAGATGAATCAACAGCCGCAGTTTCTTATAATGGGGTAGAATATCTTCTTGGAGAAAACGCAATAATTACATTCAATACAAGTGATGATGATATTGCAAAGTTTGAATGGGCGGTTGGAAGTACAACTAACTTTACAACTATAAACTCTTCAAATCCTGCGGCTACAACATACACATTCACTGCTCCTGCAAATGAAACTACTTATGTATTCCGTGCAACAGATAAGGCAGGTAATGTTTCTGAAACTATTTCAAAGAAACTCAAGAAAGATGCTGCAGCTCCTGCGGGAACTCTTTCTTATAAAATGAAGTATGGAGAGTCTGACGCAACAACCGGCTATACAAATGAAGCTGCTGATGAAAACAACGCTTCAAGCCGTTTGATAAAATATACACCAGGACTTGTTAATAAGATTTACTTTGATTTCTCTGGAATTACCGATGCAGGTTCTGGCATTAAGCGATTTAATGTAAAGACCGGAACAAGTAATGATTATATTACAGACGGAACGGCATATACACTATCTCTGGGTAATAACTGGACAGAAAAAGTATATGAGATTATTGCAGAAGATAATGTTGGCAATACAAGAACTCTCAATACCTTTACATTTACTGCAGATAGCAGTGCACCTGGCATTACAATTGATTCTGTTATATCACAAGGTTCAAGTAATACTTATCCTGCAGTTCAAATTGGAGACACCTGGTATCTCAATCGAAACAAAGCCAAAGTTACAATCAATTCTACTGCAACAGATATTGATCATTATGAATGGGATGAAGGAAATGGTAACACCGAAGCTAATTACAAAACAATAACTCTTACTTCTGGGGCTTATACAATAACGAATGTACCAGAAACAACAAAAACATATTATTTCCGAGCTGTAGACAAAGTAGGAAATAAAGGTCAAACAGTTCCTGTAAAAGTTATTTATGATTCTGCTTCGCCTTATATAGAAGATAGCGCCCCTGTAACTTATTCTCCTATGCTTGATAATAGTCAGGCAACAGCTGGCTTTAGTGAATCAGGCACAGGAACTATAACCTTTACATATAATCCGTCTTATGTAAATAAACTGATTTTTGATTTCTCCGGTGTAAAAGATGACTGCTCTGGTATTAAGAAAATTGTTTATAAGGTTAATGATGTAGAAAATCAAATAACCTTAGATTCAAATAATAAGGGAACTATTTTACTTGCAGGTCCTCTTAATGCTACCTATGAATTCATTGCTTATGATAAAGTTGATAGAACAAAATCTCTTGCAACATATACCTTTGTAGCTGATTCAACACCACCTTCTGTAAGCGAAAAGAATGGTTCTACAACATACTGGGTATTGAATGATAATGTTAAGAAGCTTCAGAAATACAGCATTGTTGGTGATACTTCTCTTATAACAGTAATGGACAGTCAGATAGGAGAGAATTATCTTTCTAACTGTTATAAAGGTACTTTACAGATTTCTTATCCAGCTTCTGTAATTTCAGGGGCAGTAAAATATAAATATATAATTACTCCGGCACAAACTTCTGATGCTGAAGGTCAAAGAGGTTATGTTACAACAAAGCCTAATGCCGGTGATTCCGGATGGGAAGACCTGACAACTTCTAATGGCAGCTATGTATTTACTATACCGGATGTTACTGTGCCGCATACACATATTGGAGTCTTCTTTAAAGATGCTGTAGAAAATGTTTCAGAAGTTTATTATTTTGGAAATAAAGATCATTATGAATATCAGTGGTGGCTTGTTGAAAAAAATATCACGGCAGATAATATTTCAATATCACCATCTGCGGCATTCTCTGCTGAAACAACTGAATATACATTGACAGTAGAATTACCTCAAGGAACCATTTTACACAAAGTTGAAACAACAAATGGTACAGTTGATAGTGTTGCATTCAGCAGCTATACAGCTGGAACTTTCAGCTGGAACGGTTCGGATAAAGGTAATAGTTCAGGTTATGTTTATATTCCAACAATGACAGTTACATTGAAAAATGTAAACAGTAATGAAGTTAAGCTCAAAATTAACGGAGTTGAAAAAGCTGTATTTAATGCTGGAAATGGTGGAAATGCAAATATTGTTTCTGGAATATTCACTGGAGTAAGTACTGTTATAGACCAGATTCAAAATACTTCGGTAGATAATGTATTTGGTTCATCATCCGGTTATTACACATACAGTACTCCTTCTTCAATAGGAGCTGTTTCTTCTGCAACAGGCCCTGCTCTTGCAGGTATAAGTGCTTCTGCAAAAACAAAGAAGAATATCGCTAAAACAGCTAAAGCCGCTCCAAAAGCAACTGCCAAGGCTTCAAAACAGACACCTGTTGTTCAGGAAATTGCTGCACAGGTTGAAGAAATTGCAGAGATTACAGCAATTGCAGAGATTACAGAAATTGCAGAGATTACAGAAATTGCAGAACTCGTAACCCCAGTCGCAAAAGATCAGTTAGCAATGGTATTGCCAAAGACTGCAAATACAAAGCAGATTGAAACACAAGTTTCTGTTGAAACATCGTTAGTAGAAACAACTTATGACACATATGAAGAAACTGTTCATGACGATCTTGTTTTCAAACTGATAGTTGCAATTGCTTCACTTGTTCTTTGCGGCGTATTTGGATTGACTATGCTTTTGAAGAGGAAGAGAGCATAAAGGTTATTTCTTCTCTGCCACCGCGTAGCCCATGGCTTCGTCGACCAGAGAAGAAATGTAACCGGCTTCGGCTGCTTTTTCTTTTGTGGTGCCGGCTGTTCCAAGAGACTTTTTCTGTTTATCCTGCTTTTGCTGGCGGGTGGCGAGCAGTTGTTTTGCGGCCAGTAAAATATCTGCGGCTTCTGCGGCGTTCTTAATATGAAGGCATTGTGCAACGGCACTTTCTTCTGCTGCAGCAAGAGCTTCCAAAGTAATAAACTTTTTCTGCAATGCAACGGCACGCTTTTCACCAACTCCCGGTAACTCTAAGAATATTGAATCTGTATTTTCTTTTGTTCTAAGCTTCTGGTTCCTGCTTGTGGCAAAACGGTGTGTTTCGTCGCGGACACGCTGGAGCAACCGCAAAGCATCGCTCCTTTTAGGCAAGTTTATCGGCGTGCTGTTTCCAGGCAGATATATTTCTTCGTCACGTTTTGCAAGGCCTGCAACAGGAATATCAAGCCCAAGCGAATTCAAAATTTCTTCAACTGCATTTACCTGACCAAGACCTCCATCTATTAAAATCAAATCAGGCAGATCGGACTGTTCGTTCAAAAGGCGTGTATAACGGCGGGTTGCAGCTTCGCGCATAGACTGAAAATCATCAATAATTCCGTCTGTTGTTTTTAAGCGGAAGTAGCGGTAATTTTTCTTGTCAGGGTTTCCATTATAAAAGCTTATGAGTGAAGCAACCGGGAACTTTCCGCCAATATGTGCAATATCAAAACCTTCAATGCGAACCGGTAAAGTATCAAGTCCAAGCAAAGTTTTAAGCTCTTCCATTGCAGGAGTATCTCCACGGTCACGCAATCTCCTTACAATATCTTCATGCGCATTTTCTCTAGCCATGTTCAGGGCTGCAATTCCGTGTTTGTCATCGGCAGCAGGGACGCATACTCTTGTATTTGTATTCATCTGTTCGCTAAGCCATCTGTTTATAAACTCCGACTGAGCTTCTGTCTGTACATAAATAGCCGGTGGAATCTGTGAAGAATCTTCGTAATAAGCAGCCATAAATTCTGCAAGCAACTCATCATCTTCATTCAAGCTTTCTACACGATAATTTTCGCGGCCAAGCAGTTTTCCCTGGCGGATTTTTAGAACAGTAAAGCTTACAAGTTCACCTTCGCTGTAGTGTGCAATGTAATCGCGGTCTTCTGAATCAAAGCTTTCTACAATATTCTGATTCTGCAAAACCATAAGTGCTTTTATTCCATCGCGGAGTCGTGCGGCTTTTTCAAAATCAAGATTTGCAGCGGCCGCTTTCATCTGCTCACTCATCTTTTCAATTGTGCTTTCTGCCTGACCAGACAATAATGATGTAATTTCTTCTATATAAATATTATATTCTTCCTTATCAATCTTACCGCAGCAGGGTGCCTTGCATTGCTTCATATGATAATAAAGGCAGGGACTTTCTCTTTTACGCAGAGTCCTGCAGTGACGAACCGGATAAAGCTTGTAGATATTTTCTATAAAAGTGTCCAGAGCAGCAACGTTAGGGTAGGGACCAAAATAAAGTGAACCATCCTGCAAAATCCGCCTTGTCCTGAAAATCTTTGGAAAATCCTCTTTTGTAACCCGCAGTACCGGATAAGATTTTCCGTCCTTAAGACAGATGTTATAACGCGGATTGTGTTTTTTAATAAGATTATTTTCAAGCAGCAGAGCTTCGTATTCGTTTGTTGTAGTTATATATTCAATTGAAGCTGCCCGCGAAACTAGCAGCCTTGTTTTTACAGTTTTCTGTCCCGTAAAATAAGAAGTCAGCCGGTTTTTTAAGTTCTTGGCTTTACCAACATAAATAATTGTACCGGCATCGTCGCGCCATAAATAAACGCCGCTTGCTTGAGGAGCCTTTAATGCTGTTTCGTGCAGGATATTCCGCATAAAAAAATTATATCATATTTTTTTTAATTATGCCGATAGTCTAAGCAGGTACCTATATGAAAAAATTATTGAAAAAGACGGCTCTTGCGGCTGTCGGCATGCTTTTTGCAGCAGCAACTTCGGGCGCTTTTGCAGAAGCTAAACAGATTGTTCTCGGTGGGAAGGGCGGATGGCCTGTTTTTCAATATGAAGAAAACATTACGACCGGAAAAGGCCGTTTTGGATACGATTGCATTGAACTTGCAACAAATTCTTTTGTTTTTGACGAATACACCGATCTTTTAATTGACTTTGAAAGCCCTGTAAACCCAATTTCTGCGGGGTATTACAATATTGCTTCAAATAATCTTAAAACTTCAAGCGATTCTCTGCTCGAAAAATCTGCCGGACTCAGCAGAAACATCGGCGGATTAAGTGTAAGTGGCCAGCCTGGCACATTTTTTGGTTCCGAAGGCCTTATGGGGTCATTTTCTCTTGAATTCTGGCTTTGTCCTTCACTTGCAGAAAACGGAGAAGTAATTGTAAACTGGGAATCTTCTAAAAATGTCCGCGGAAGACTTGTTTACCAGCTTATAAACTGTCTTTTTGACGGCGGAAAACTCAACTGGACAATTTCAAATCTTTTTGATTCTTATGCAGGCCCAAACGGCGACGGAGAAATCCATCTTAAGGGCTCTTCTACAATAATTCCTGATACCTGGTCTTATCACGCACTTTCTTATGACTGCGAAACTGGTATTCTTGAATATCTTGTAAACGGAATCACAGAAGATATCATCTATATAACATCAAACGGACGCGAAGACGGAGAGGTTTCTCTTATTGTTATGGGAACACCTTCTGAACTTAAATTCTGCGAAGAATATACAGGTAAAATTGATGAAATCCGTATTTTACGACGTCCTTATTCTCCTCCTGATTATCAGTCTGCCGAAGCTGCCGGTGCTCTTGGAAGAATGCTTTATCAACCTGCAGGCGGCCGCTTTGAAACACAACCAATTGTTGTTTCTACAGGTTCAATTTTAAACAGTCTTACAGCCGAAATGAATGTTCCTGCCCAGACAGAAGTAAGTTATTTTGTTCGTTCAGGAGACAACTACTTTAACTGGACAGATTCTTATCCTGAATGGAAGCCTGTAGAAAGCGGTAAAAAAATTGAAGGTGTAAGCGGAATGTACTTCCAGGTAGCCTGCGAGCTTTACCCTGATGGTAATGGTACAGTTTCGCCTTCTGTAACTCAACTTACTCTTGATTTTACAGAGCTTCCGTTGCCGCTTCCTCCTTTTACAGTTAAAGCTGTAGCCGGAAACGGTAGTGTAACTTTAAGCTGGAATTATTCAGTTGATGATACTGCCGGTGGTTATTACATCTATTACGGAAACAGACCTGGTGAATATCTTGGAAGAATTGCAATTGAAGGACCTTCACCTGTAAATGTTGGAAATACTACAAGCTTCACTCTTACGGGGCTTGAAAATGGAAAAATATATTATTTTGCGGTTGCATCCTGGTCTGAACTAGATGACAGGATTATAGGACCGCTTTCTAAAGAAGTTTTTGCCCGCCCATTGCAGAGACTTGGAAATTAATGAAAATTGTCATAAAATAGAGGGATATATGGCAAAAAAGTTTGAAAACAATGTCAACGAAAAAAATCTTATTCTAACTCGTGCTCAGGGTGCGGTAATTTCGCGCGATTTTCCTACAGCTGCCCGATTGTATAAGCAGCTTTTAAAGGATGACCCTTCGAACGTAGACTATCTTAAGGAGCTTGGCTCAATTTATGTAAAAAATGGTGAAGATGCCAAAGCCATTCCATATTATGAGCAGATTATAACTTTCTATCCTCATTATATTGATGCAATGACAAGCCTTGGTGCAATTTACCGTCGTCTTAAGCGCTACGAAGAATCTATTGAAATTCTTGAACGCGCAGTTGATGAAGGCCGCCAGTCTGCTGATGTTAACTATAACCTTGGTTTTACTTACCGCGAAATGCGTAACTGGGATGATGCCATAGAAGCCTTTTCTTCTGTTGTAAATGAAAATCCTTCCGATGTTCTTGCATACAATCATCTTGGTGCAATCTACCTTGAAAAAAAGGATTATGAAAAATCAATTGCTTCGTTCAGACGAGGACTGCAGATTGACCCTAACCATCCTATTTTAAATTATAACCTTGCCCGCTGTTTTGCTCAGGCAAAAATGTATTCAGATTCAATCCGCTGCTTCCAGAATGCACTTAAAGCAAAGCCGGGTTGGGTTGATGCAATTAAAGATTTCAGTAATGTTTTAGTAAAGTGTCAGAAATCACGCGAAGCTTCGGAACTTGTAAAACATTCTATTGAACTTCATCCTAACGATACAAAACTTCTTGCAATGCTTGGTCATATTTATCTTGAACAGTACGATTATGATTCTGCAGAAAAGACTTTTAAGCGTGCTAAGAAAGTTGATGATCATGATATTCAGATTTTAACAGGACTTGCAGAAGCGCTTGAGAAAGGAGAAAAGCCGGAAGAAGCTCTTGAAGCAGTTCTTGATGCAATTGAAATTTCTCCTGATGATAAGGATTTGAAAAAACGCTATGTTCAGACTCTCCTTTCTGCAAATCAGATTGATGCAGCCGGAACAAATGTTAAAGAGCTTTATGATGTTGATAAGGAAGATCCTCAGGTTCTTGATCTTTATGGTCAGTATTTAATTTGTAAAGACCAGGATGAAAAAGCCGAAAGCTGCTTTAAGAAAATCAACAATGTAAACCGCAATTACAAGGATCACCTTTTGTCTGCTGCAGGTCGTTACAACCAGGTTGGAAAAACAGAAACTGCAGAAAAATATGCAAAAGAATTTGTTGCCCGCGATATGAGAAATCCTTCGGGTTATAATATGCTTGGAAAGATTTATACAAAAGAAGGAAACTTAGAACAGGCAATTGAATACTACGATAAAAGTCGAAATTTGCGTCAGCCAAACATTCTTGCAGACAAGCAGATAGACGCTCTTCGTGCACAGCTTAATATGCCTGAAGAACCAGAAGATGCCGCTGCGGTCCCTGAGCCTGTCGAAGGGGTTGAAGGACAGGAAGAAAATATTGTAGCCCCTGAGCCAGTAGAAGGGCAGGAAACAGAACCTGCCGAAGGCGAAGAAGGTTTTGACTTTGGAACTATGGGCGACAATGTTCCTATGCAGGAAGCGCTCCAGGAACAGGAAGGCGAATTCTTTGATGACGACGAAGAACCTGAAGAACAGGAAGAACCTGTAAATACAGATGCACTTAAAACAGATGAAGAAGTTTCTCCGTTTGATGACACCCAGGATGAACCTCTTTCTGATAAAGAAAAGCTTGTTGGTGCAGGAGACGGTTCAGGTTCTGGTGATGACACTGGTGAAGGCTCTGGCTCTGGCTCAGGTGCTTCTGACAACTATGATGATGAACTTGATAATCAGGAAATAGATACTTCTGCTGGTTTTGAAAAGCCTAAGTTTACAGGCGACGGCGAACGTGAAGAAGACCTGCCTGTTTCCGATATGCTCGATAATGTAGACAGCGACAGTTTTGATTTTGATCAGTTTGATGAAACAACTGCTACAGAAGAGCCGGAAGAAGAACCTGAATTTGACGTAAGCAAAATGCCAGATCCATTTACTGCTTCTCCGGAAGAAATGGGAATCAGAAACGGAATGGAACCTCCGGCAAATAATCCTACGCCAGCTCCTGAAAGCATGCCTAAACAAGTTCAACAGCCACCACAGACTCCTCCGTCTTATGCAGCATCAATGATGGATACTGCAAGCATGGCAATGGATACAGCCCAGCGCGCAAGTGAACTTGCACAGCACAATGCACTTGCCCAGGAACAAATTATCCAGAAGCAGGATGAACAGATTGCTCAAATGGAAGAACAGCATGCAGGCGAAATGGACGAAATGCGCCGTAAGGTTGCCGAGCTTGAAGAAGAAAATGCACGTCTTGTTTCTGAAGACGGTCGTCCAACAGCAAAGAGTCTTTTGAGTACTGCAGAAGAACTGCTTCCTACTATAGAAAAGATTCTTGCCGACGACGATACTGCTCTTGAAAATGCAGAAGAAATTGAGCTGTTCAAAAAACTGCTTGAGCTTTGTGAATATCTTCCGGAAGACGAAAAGGCTGCCTTTATGGCAAGTCCTGTACGCATGGAAATTGAATACCTTATTGCAAAGATGTCTGGTACTCCAGGACTCTTAAAAACTGCACAGTCGCTCAAAAAAGCTGGAATTCTTGGCGAAGAAGAAACAGCCGGCGATATGCAAAAGCCGTTCCTGGTAACAAACCACGAGTTGCGTAAGGTTCTTAAATATATGAAAGAGCTTTCTGAAGGTCTTGATGATACTTGTCTTGCAGATGCAATGTGTAACCGCATAGACAATATCCTCGAAAGAATAGAACTCGCGGAAAACAGCATTCAGATTTTTTAGGCCTTTATATATATAATCCGGGAATGTGTAATTACCTCATTTCCTTTCTCTGTAATCAACACGTCATTTTCCAGACGAACTCCGCCCAGAGTTTCATCATATAACCCCGGCTCCAGTGTAAGAACCATACCTGGTTTAAACTGAAGGTCAGTCGGGGTTTTTGTACTTACACGCGGGTATTCATGAATTTCAAGACCAATTCCATGTCCAAGTCCGTGCGGCATTTTGCATTTAGCCTGGGCAAAAATATAATCAGCTCGTTTTGCAGCTTCGTAAATTGTGTGGTCAGGTGTGTAAACTTTAAGGCATTCATTGTAGGCTTTTTGAACAAGCTCAAGCAGCTTTTTCTGGTCAGAAGAAAGTCGTCCTTTTGCAATTGTAATTGTCTGGTCGCTTGTGTAGCCTTTGTAAACAACTCCAAAATCAAGAATCGAAAGTCCTTTTGCAGGCCATGGAGCATTTGTGTAATTTGGAAAAGCGTGAATTGCAAAGCTTCGAGTAGGGCCTGCAGCAAGTGTGTCAAAGCCTGTCCCTTCGCAGCCGTGTTCACGACATTCGCGTTCAATAAAAAGTGCAACATCTGTTTCTGTTTTTATTGAATCGTCATTAATTCCTTTTTCAATTTTATCTACTATTAAATCGCCGATTCTTGCAGCTTCGCGGATACATTCAATTTCATATTCATCTTTGCATACGCGGCATTCAACTGCATATTTATGAACGCTTTCTTCCTTGCAGCGGCAGTCATAATTATTTAAGGCATCAATAAACTTAAGGTAATTAGGATAAGTAAGATACGGAGGAAGTTCTACCTTACTGTTAACTCCGTGTGTGTAGCCAACATTCAGAATTGCTTTAACCGCATCAATTTCTCTATTTTTGTAGCGGGTGTATGGAATAAGCTTGTCGTAAAAAGCATTTTTCTTTGCAAGGTTTTCGTCCCAGGCAATAAGATAAGTGTAGCTGTCGCTGAATAAAACAACAATTGCATCTCCGTTGTGCCCGGTAAGGTAGCGTACTGTAGGATCGCGGTGTTCTTCGGAATCTATAAAAACAGCAGCGCCAATTTCATTCTTAAAGAGATACAACGCAACCTGAGAACGGCGCATTTCATAAATTGTTCTTATTTCATCCTGTGTATATTCTTTCATTTTTCCCCCACGTCATCCTCGGGCTCGACCCGTGGATCTTTTCATAATAGACATAACAATTTCATCCTTAGTAATAATAAGCTCCAGCACTCCAATAACTGCAAAAATCAATGCAAGAAGTCCTGCAGGAACTCCGGCACTTACAAGTCTTCCGTGGCCTTCAAAAGCGTTCAAAAGAACAGGGCGAAGGAACCAGCAAGGAAGTGCTGCAATCACAGACATCACAGAAATCTTCAGAGCATAAAGCAGATTGCTTATAACTATGCGGCGTGTTTCCATTGTGCCAAGCTTCTTCATAAAAATAAAAAGGAATACTGTATTTACAAAGCTTGCAATACTCAAGGCGCAGGCAATTCCTTTTCCGCCAAAATGACCTGTAAGTACTAATACAAGCAGAATGTTTGCACCAAAGCTTATGATTCCGGCAAGAGTAGGGAGCTTTGAATTTTTCTGTGCATAAAAAGCCGGACCAATAATTCTGTTAAGCGCAATAAAAACAACACCCGCCATATGGAATCGGAATTCACCAAGCGTAAGTTCTACAGAATGCTCATCAAACATTTTGTTCTTATAAACAAGAGTAATGATTTCTCTTCCTGTAACAAGTGAGTAAGCTGTTACCGGAATTGAAATTACAATCATTATTTTCATTGCCTGAATAAGCATGTTGTTAAATTCTTCCCATTTCTGGTTGCTTGCAAGCCCGCTCATATCCGGCAGAATTACTGTTCCTATTGTAACTGCAAAAATGCCAAGAATCAGTTCTTGCAGGCGCAAACTAAAACTAAGGCTTGAAGCAATTCCTTCGCCGGCGCGTGTTGCCATTGCTGTAGAAACTGCATCATTAAGCTGATAGGCAGCCATACCAATAATTGTTGGAATAACAAGAGCAATTACTTTACGTGTTCCCGGGTTAGAAAAGGTTTTGCGTAAGGAAGTAAGTCTTATATGAAAGTTAGTTTTTCTTATAAACGGCCACTGAAACAGCGCCTGAACACAACCACCGCTTATAACTCCAATAGCCATAGCGCGTGCAGGGTTATCTGTATGAGGTGCAAGAAGATATGTTCCCAGAACAACAATTCCATTAAACAAAACAGGGGTAAAACCAGAAGGAGCAAAAATCTTACAGCCGTTTAAAATTCCCTGAAAGAGAGCTGCAATTGAAATAAAGAACAGATAAGGAAACATTATGCGGGTAAGATAAGTAATTTCCTGCTTTTGAGCCAGCCAGTACTGAACTTGCTCCATATAATTTGCGGCTCCGGTATCAATCGGCTTTTTACAGAAAATAGGCATGAGCAGCGGTGTAATAATAATTCCAATAACGACAATACAGGTTGTCAAAAAGGAAACAAGAGTTACCGTACTGTTTATAAAATCCTGAGTTTCTTTATGGTTTTGTTCATCATTACCTTTTTCAAGATAAGATTTAAAAGTAGGCACAAAGGCAACTGTAACAGAGCCTTCGGCAAAAAGCTTTCGTAAAAGATTTGGTATTAAAAACGCAACCGAAAAACAGTCTGAATAAAAGCCTGTTCCTAAAAAAGAAGCTTTTGTCATTTCGCGGATAAGTCCCATAATGCGGGAAGCAAAGGTCATTAGCGAAAGAACAAGCCCGGAACGTAAAATTGATTTTTTAGAACCAGTTTGAGAATCATTTTTTTCCATAAAACTAGCATAATTTGTTTGCGAAATTTGTTCAATTGATTTACAATAATATAGTATAAATCCCCTATGGGTATTATGGAGGAGCCTCAATGTCTTCTGAAAAAGGTTTTTTCTCTAAGGTTGGAAAGACGAGAATTGTACCGCTTGGTCTTAAAATTCTCGTAATTTTTGTTATTATCATCTTACTTTCGAACTTTGCTACAAACTTTTTGTCACTGCAGCTTTCTAAAAAAGAGATAATCAACCTTAATAACACAATTATGGTTGAACAGCTTAAAGAACTGTATACAAACTCTACAAATCAGTTTCAGATTTATAATTATTCTGATGACAAGGACGGTTCGCTGGAAGCTCTGAAAAAGGTTGCAAAATCTGGTTTCAGCAATAAAAACAGTGTTGCAATTGGTGTAATGCCAGGCGGCGAAATTATTTTTGCTGCCAGCAATAACAATCATACAGACTGGAGTCGTTTTTACGATTTACAGACACTCGACAAACTTAATCAGGATTATTCTAACGACATAAAAGAAGGTTCCGTTTCATTTAATCAGCATGGCGGAGATTATTTTGGAGTTTATAAATATCAGGCAGACTGGGGTTATTATCTTATTCGTGCAGAAAATCGTTCAGACCTTGATGCAAATACAAACAGCGTTTATCTTTATGCACTTTTAATCATCATTATTCTTACAATTGCATTCGTTGTTATTGGATGGATTATTCTTCGTCACGAATTCCGCCCTGTAACATTGATTACAAAAGACCTTTACGAAATGCAGCAGCACAAGCAGCTTGAACTTATAGATTTGTCTCATGCAAAGAATGATGATATCACATATCTTGCTGCTTCATTCAACTCACTTTCTTCTTCTGTAAACAATCTTCTTGGAACATTCCAGAAGTTCGTTCCAAAAGACGTCGTTGCAAAAGCTTACAGTGATCAGGGTATCGGGCTTGAAGGAAGTCAGCGTGAACTTGCAATGCTTTTCTCAGATATCAAGAGCTTTACATACCGAACAGAAACTCTTGGTAACGACATCATCGACGTTTTGAACGTTCACTACAACCGCGTAATTCACAATGTTCACGAAAATGCCGGTGTAGTTGGTTCTATTATTGGAGATGCTATTCTTGCAGTATACGGAACCCTTGAGTCAAGAAGAAGTAAATCTTATAACGCAATTCTTGCTGCCTGGGATATTACTCATGCAACAGCAGCACTTCGAGAAACTATGAAACTTCGTCGTGTTGAAATTGAAAAGAAACGAAAGCTTACAGAATCAGAAGAAAGAATCTTTATAGCAGTTTCGCTCGATGTTGGTGTTGGTATTGACGGCGGTAACGTATTCTACGGAAACATTGGTTCTAACGAACACATGGCAAATACTGTAATTGGCGATAACGTAAACTCTGCTTCACGACTTGAAGGACTTACACGAATCTATCACCTGCCTGTAATTGTCAGCGAATATATTAAAGATGAAGTTCTTGCCGAAACAGCACGCTTCAAATTCTACGAAATTGATACTGTACAGGTAAAAGGAAAAACACAGGGTAAGAAAATCTACTTCCCGTTTGATACAAATGAAATGGATAATGCACTTCTTGCTAAATACGATTTGTATGAAGAAGGATTGCAGGCATATTACAGCGGTGACTGGAAAAACGCACGTAAAAACTTTAAAAATGCAGAGCTCCCTGAGCTTACAGAAGTTTTTATGGAACGCATGGGTAACAAGAGCGCACCAGAAGGATGGAATGGAATATGGACAATGACAACAAAATAAAACAGACAAATGATCAGAGACATAAAGAAGTTCTTCTCTTTTTGAATGATGAATTGAACAGACTTCAAACAACAAATTCTGCCAGTTCTTATGATCTTGAAAAAGAATATGCAAAAACAAAAAAGAACAAATCGCTCTTTTCTACGCTGCTTCTTACAATAAGTATAATTGTAGTTTTCCTGCTTGCCTGGGGAATTACAGCATACATCAATACAAAGAACGAAGAGATTACTGTAAATCTTGCAGAGTTTGAAGGTCTTAATGTAAAAAATCTTCTTGATTCTGTAAATAAGGTTCAGACAAACTATGATAATGCAATGAAGAATAAGGCAAACATTATTTCTGACCGCGATGTTGCACTTAAAAAGGCAGAAGAAAAACGCGATAGTGAATTGTTCCTTATTGAATCGCTGAATCTTGACAGCAAAAAAGAAATTCAAAAGCGCCAGGATGCAGTTTACGAAGAATATGAAGCTTCTGTTAAACAGATAAATGAATATTATGACCCGCAGATTGTACTTGCCGAAAACGAGCTTGCAGAATACAAAAAGCAGCTTGATGAATATGATACTTCTAAGCTTGAAGCAGCACGTCAGCAGGAGCAGGCACTCGACAGTGAACGACGCGTTCATCGTCTTGAAATTCAAAAGATTTCAAAGGAATATGAAGCACGAATCAATTCCCTTCAGGAGGCATATACACTCGAACGAACAGAACATGCAGAACAGACACGCCGTCAGGTATCTGAAGTTTCTCAGAAATATATTCAGCAGATTGATCAACTTGACCCTGATTTGACTAACTCAAGCGCACAGGGAATTGTAAATACAATTAATGCAAAGACTGTTGAAACTTTTGATTCTGCAAAATTCATACAGGAAAATGCAATTGACGATGAAGGAATTCAAACTGCACTTACTTTGTTCCAGCAGAACTACAACAAGTTTAAGACTGTTCAGGCTCCTTTTGAAAGCATTCCTTTTAAAAAGTCGGCACCTTCATATATAAAGGCATCGTTAAAGCTTGTAGACAGCATGGGTGAGGTTTTTGAAGATACTACATTAAAGATGGCAGAAGAAAGAAAAGAGCTTAATTCGCAAATTTCTTCTCTTAAGAGCCAGCTTGAACAGCTCCGCCGCGACACAGACGCAGAAAAAGTTGCCCTTAAACAGAGTTTTGCTCAGGAAAAAGCGCAGCTTGCACAGGATTACACAAGCCTTTATGACGGAATTCTTGCAAGTGCCAAGGCTTCTGCAGTTGTAATGTCGGCTCACAGTAAAGATTCAATCCGCATTTATGTTGTTCCTGACTCAAGATCACATATTACTCCGGCCGGTGTTGGCGCAGAAATTAAGGCTTCAAAGACAATAAAAGGTGTTATTAAGCCTATTGAAGACGAACCGGGCTTCTATCTGTTCGAAAGTGCACTCGACAAAAACGGAAATCCAATTGATTTTGACTTTGACCTGATTGCAGCCGGCCAGATTGTAAAGGTGTCTTCTAAGTAGTGGGGTCCCTGAGCTTGTCGAAGGGCGCATTGAAATTTCTGTCTATAACTGTTAAATTATCTGTATGGACTTAAACGAAAACAATACCATTGTGCCAATCCGCATGGGAATTGATATAGGCTCCACCACTGTAAAAGTGGCGGTGCTAAACGATGACGACAAGCTTATTTACGGAGATTATCAGCGTCACCGTGCAGATATCCGCAATACAATAATCACAGTTGTAAATAAAGCTCTTGATTTTCTTGAAAAAGAGCTTCCTGCCGGAAAAAATCAGACATTAACAGTAAAAGTAACAGGTTCCGGTGGTCTTTCGGTTTCTCAGTGGCTTAATGTTCCTTTTGTTCAGGAAGTTATTGCCGCTACAACTTCTGTAAAAAAACTTATTCCTCAGACAGACGTAGTAATTGAACTTGGTGGCGAAGATGCCAAGATTACATATTTTAAAGGCGGAGTAGAGCAGCGCATGAATGGTACTTGTGCCGGTGGTACAGGTGCTTTCGTAGACCAGATGGCAGCCCTGCTCGAAATAGATGCAATGGGACTCAACGAGCTTGCTAAAGGTGCTCAGCAGATTTATCCTATTGCAGCCCGCTGTGGTGTATTTGCCAAAACAGATATTCAGCCTCTTATTAACGAAGGGGCTCGCCGCGAAGATATTGCCGCTTCTATTTTTCAGGCAGTTGTAAGTCAGACAATTTCTGGTCTTGCCTGTGGTAAACCTATCCGCGGAAATGTTGCTTTTCTTGGTGGACCGCTTCACTTTCTGGACCAGCTGCGCCAGCGCTTTATAGAAACACTTAAGCTCAAGCCGGAAGAAGTAATTGTTCCTCCTGATTCTCAGCTTTTTGTAGCAAGCGGTTGTGCTTTTAGTGCAGAACGAAAATTCAGCGGAGAAGGTGCTGCCGATTTTAAATTCCCTACATTACAGGAATTCCGCGACAGCTTAAAAAATCTTGTTGGTGCAGAGCTTAGTGAAGTTCAGCGTCTTGAACCGCTTTTCAAAAATCAGGCAGAGCTTGATGAATTTGAAGTACGCCATTCCGAGCAGAAGGCAAAGCGCGGTGACCTTGCAAAAACTCACGGTCCTGTTTTCCTTGGACTTGACTCTGGTTCAACAACAACAAAAGCTGTTTTAATAGATAAAGACGGACGAATCATCTGGAACTTCTATGCACACAATCAGGGTAATCCTGTTGAACTTGCAGTAAAGGTTCTTAAAGATTTATATGCCCAGTTGCCGGAGGATGTTTATATTGCCCGTGCCGTTTCTACCGGTTATGGAGAAGCTCTTTTCCAGGCAGCCCTTGGTGTAGATGCAGGTGAAGTAGAAACAATCACACATTTCCGTGCCGCAAACTTTTTTGTACCTGGAGTAGAATTCCTGCTTGATATTGGCGGTCAGGATATGAAGGCACTTCGCATGAAGGATGGAGCAATCGTTTCAATCCAGTTGAACGAAGCCTGCTCTTCCGGTTGTGGTTCCTTCCTTGACAACTTTGCAAATACAATGGGCATGGATGTAAAAGAGTTTGGTAAAATTGCCCTTATGGCACAGAAGCCTGTAGACCTTGGTTCACGCTGTACTGTATTCATGAACTCCCGCGTTAAGCAGGCACAGAAAGAAGGTGCTTCTGTAGCAGATATTGCAGCAGGTCTTTCTTATTCTGTAATTAAGAATGCTCTGTTTAAGGTTATAAAACTCCGCAAGGCAAGTGATATTGGAAGCAAGGTAGTAGTTCAGGGTGGAACATTCTTTAATGATGCAATTCTCCGTGCATTTGAAAAAATTGCCGGTGTAGAAGTTTACCGTCCTGATGTTGCAGGGCTTATGGGGGCTTATGGTTCTGCTCTTACTGCTTACGACCAGTGGATCGACTTAACAGCTCCAAAACCTGGTGAACCTGAAGATACAGTTCACGATGTTCGTTCAGGCATTGCAAAACTCGAAGATCTTGAAAAGTTTAAGGTTGAACTTGAGCTTAAACGCTGCGGCAAGTGTCAGAACAACTGTCTTCTTACTATTAATACATTCTCTACAGGCTCAGAAAAGCGAACCTTTATTACAGGTAACCGCTGCGAAAAAGGTGCAGAGCTCGACGATGACGCTTCTAAAAAAAGCCGCGTAATTGATGCAAGCAACAAAACAAATACAGGCCTGGACGGCGATGACGATGTTGGCGTACTTCCAAATCTTTTTGACTGGAAATCAAAACGCCTGTTCCATTATGTACCTCGTAAACCCGAAGACGCTCCTCTTGGAGACGTTGGTATTCCTCGAGTACTTAACATGTACGAAAATTATCCGCTGTGGTTTACCTTCTTTAATGAACTTGGCTTCAGGGTATTGCTCAGCCAGCGTTCCAGCCGTAAGGTTTACGAAAAGGGACTCGAAACAATTCCTTCTGAGTCTGTATGTTATCCTGGAAAAATCTGTCACGGTCATGTTGAATCTCTTATTCAGCGGGGAATTAAGTTTATATTCTATCCGTGTGCACCATACGAAAAAATTGAAGATAAGGGAGCCGGAAATCACTACAATTGTCCTATTGTAACAAGTTATCCGGAGGTTTTGCGTAATAATATAGATGCACTCCGCCAGGATTCTTCCATATTATTTATGAATCCGTTCCTTCCAATTTATGATAAGGCTGCACTCGAAGAACGTCTTTGCGAAGAATTGCTTCCAAAGTTCCCGTCGCTTTCTGCTTCGGCAATTGCTCATGCACTTGATAAGGCCTGGACAGAGCAGGAGCAGTTCCGTCTTGATGTTCAGAAGGCCGGTGAAGAAGCTCTTGAAGAAGTAATTACAAAGGGCGGAAGCGGTATTGTACTTGCAGGTCGTCCTTATCACCTTGACCCGGAAATTAACCATGGTATTCCAGAAATGATTGCAGGACTTGGTCTTGCAGTATTTACAGAAGATTCCATTGCACATCTTGGAAAAATTGAACGTCCGCTCAGAATCATTGACCAGTGGACATACCATAACAGACTTTATCGTGCAGCTCAGTTTGTTTCCGAAATGCCAGACCTTGAGCTTGTACAACTAACTTCTTTTGGTTGCGGACTCGACGCTGTTACTGCCGACCAGGTGGATGAAATCCTTCGTGCAAAGAACCGCATGTACACACTTATAAAAATCGACGAAGGAAGTAACCTTGGTGCTGTACGTATCCGAATCCGTTCGCTTATTGCTGCTGTAAAGGCACGCCGTCGTAACAAAGTAAAACCTTCTTATAAATCATCAGCTTACGAGCGCGTTATATTTACAGAAGAGATGAAGTACACACATACAATCATTGCACCTCAAATGTCGCCTATTCATTTCCGTCTTATTAAGAGGGCATTTGAATCTGCAGGTTACAATCTTGTTGTACTTGATTCGGTAGACCCTAAAGCTGTAGATGCAGGACTCCGCTATGTAAATAACGATGCATGTTATCCTTCAATCATTGTTGCCGGTCAGATGATGGCAGCTTTGGAAAGCGGTAAGTATGATCTTAATCATGTAAGTCTTCTTATTACTCAGACAGGTGGCGGTTGCCGCGCTACAAATTATATTGGTTTTATCCGCCGTGCTTTAAATGATGCAGGCTGGGGTCATATTCCTGTAATAAGTCTTAGCGCACTTGGACTTGAACAGAATCCTGGCTTTAAGCTTACTGTAACTCTTATTGATAAACTTGTAAAAGCCTGTATGCTTGGCGATGTATTTATGCGTGTTCTTTACAGAGTCCGTCCTTACGAAGCAGTTTCAGGAAGTGCTAATCAGCTTTATGAAAAATGGAACGACAGAGCAGAAGCATTCTTTAAATACGGTGCCGGCTGGGTTGGATACCACAAACTTATAAAAGGAATAATCCGCGAATTTGATAAGCTTCCACTTAAGCCTATTAAAAAACCGCGTGTAGGTGTTGTTGGCGAAATTCTTGTAAAATTCCATCCGACTGCAAACAATCATATTGTTGAAACAATCGAAAAAGAAGGCGCCGAATGTGTAATGCCGGATCTTGCAGACTTCTTCTTCTATACCTTCTCGGTTGATATTATTCGTCATAAAGACCTTAAGCTTTCATCTAAACGCAAACGCACTGCAAAGCTTCTTATCTGGGGACTTGAATTATATAGAAAACAGATGAAGCATTATCTTAAAAAGAGTCGTCGTTTTACTCCACCTTCTTCTATTTACGATATGATGAAAGGTGTCGATGATATAGTACAGCTTGGAAATCAAACCGGCGAAGGCTGGTTCCTTACTGCAGAAATGGTTGAACTTATTCACGAAGGTGCTCCAAGTATTGCATGTGTTCAGCCGTTTGCATGTCTTCCAAACCACGTTACTGGAAAAGGCATGATTAAAGAATTGCGCAGACGCTTCCCGGAATCAAATATCAGTGCAATTGATTATGATCCAGGAAGTTCTGAAGTAAATCAGCTTAATAGACTTAAGCTTCTTCTTTCAAATGCTCCGGTTGGAAAGCATCCGGATGAAGTTGCAGATGGAATGATCCGCATGGATGACGGAACTTTTGTAGAAGGAATAATCAGCAGGGCAGAAGGTGCCACAGATAACGACCCGGCCCAAAGCTGATAAGAGGGGTGGAAAATGAGAAGGTTGAACAGAAAGATTTTTACAATCTTATTCCTGCTTTTGCTCACAGTTCCGGTTTTTGCCGACTACAATTCCTGGGGTATTCCAGATTCTTCAGAAATCCGTCAGGGCCTTCGTGAGCGATGGTTCGAAGCATCTCTTGATGCAGTACGCATGAACCTTCCTGAAATTTATGATAATGCCGCAGGCCAGAAGTTTCAGGTTCGTCTTGAAGAATCAGATTCAACCTATATGATTTTTGTTGCTCCCTGCGCCACCATTAATGTAAAGGTTTATTCAAGCAAGGGAGTAAATTACGAACAGCAGGAAGTTTATCCTGGTGAAGCTCCGGGAAGCTGGGTACTTATCCGCGATAAAAAAACAGATGCTCCAATCCGTATCCGCTGGTATTTTTCTGTAGACAGCGATGTATATATTCAGTTTACACCTTATGGAAAAACAGCTATTGCAGATCTTTTGATTTACGGTAACTATGCAGCAAAGGGTGCTTCAACTGGACTTCCTTTTACTTCACTTTATGATATTTCGTTTGCCGATGTTATGAAAATGACATCAATTTCTCTTCCGTGGAAATATGTTACTGTAGACGGCGATAAATTCGGTAGCGTACTTCAAATGGCAGGCGTTATCCAGAAAAATCTTGGACGCATAATGTTTGTACAGAATGCAATGTATAACGAAGAAGGCGAACTTGTTCAGATAACAAACGGAAAACCTTTTGAAACAGACGATCAGGATTCTAATAAACTTTATCTTTCTTCTGCTGGCTTTGTAAAATGGATTGCCGACGGACTTGTTGAACCAATTGCGGGAAGTAAATTAAAGCGTGAGCCTCTTATTGTAGAAACAGTTTCTGTAAAAGACAACGGGTATCAGGGTGTTCTTTCGCAAAAATATAATCTTTTCTTTTCTCTTGACTGGATACGAAATCTTGCAGCAGCTGTAGTTTCTGTAAATAACGGCCGGGTTTACATGTACAATGAATCTGGTGCCGACGTAACAATTAATCCTTTTGCCGCAACAATAACAAAAGCGGGAACTTTAAACACAGTTACTTTTATAGAAGACACTGGCTACAATATTTCTGTTCTAAAATCTCTTCTGTATGTTCTTGCTGCTACCGAAAGCGGAAACTTCTATTTTGGTGCAATCCGCGAAACAGACAAAACTGTTACACCAGAAATCAAGGTTTTTAACGATAATGTTGCATTTTTTCCTTATTTCAGCAGTAACGGTTCGTTCGGTTGCTTTGTTTTTATGAATGGAAGACAAATTTCGCTTGATGACTTTTGTATGATTTATGCAGATTCTTATGTATATCTTACAAGAGCCCGCGCAAGCAATGATTTTTATCCTCAGTAGTCCGTCATTGCGAGGCGAAGCCGAAGCAATCTACAATATATGGAACTAAAATGAAACGACAATTTTTTATAGTCACATTACTACTATGCACAACTTTTCTGTGGGCTCAAACTTCTTCTAAACCGTCGGAACTTGAACTTTATAATAATCTGAATATTTACTCAAACGCAGGTTATTATCCGGGAGTTGTAGTACAGGCAGAGCTCCTCGAAAGCAATTATCCTGAATCTGTTTTTATAGTAGATGCAGG
This sequence comes from Treponema sp., assembly GCA_017651065.1. Lineage (GTDB taxonomy): Bacteria > Spirochaetota > Spirochaetia > Treponematales > Treponemataceae > Treponema_D. The sequence continues at coordinate 8,581 of JAGCDP010000030.1, read as the reverse complement.
TATTGCAAAAGGGCAGGCCCTTACAATTCTTAAACGCTACGAAGAAGCTGAACAGACTTTTGCTGCAGTTCTTTCTTCAATTCATTTTGGTGCCAGAGATTATTCAAAGTGCTGGTACTATCTTGGTCTTGCATATTATTACGACGGCGATTATACAAATGCTCTTTCTGCATTCCATACTGTGTGTGATGTTGAACAGCGTGAAAATAAAACAGAGTATTATCCGTTGTCAATTTTGTATGCGGCAAGAATAAATTATTTCCTTGAACTTTATGAAAAAGCAGTTCCACTTTTTGAGTATGTAGCTGCAAACGGAAATTATTATTCAAAGGCAGAATATGATGAAGCACTGCAAAAACTGTTTTATTCCTATAATTCAAATGCAAACTATGCTAATACAATAAAGCTTTATTCAAAACTTTCCGCAGATGATTTTTCCGACAAGGTTTATGCAGCCCTTACAATTTATGCCGCAGATGCTTATGAAAAAACAGGCGATGTTAATAAGGCATATCAGATTCTAAACAAAAATCAAAATGATGATTTTAAGGAAATGCTTAGCGTATTCCGTTTGAATCTTGGTGCCGCTGCCTATAACAAAAAAGATTACGATACTGCGCTTGAATATTTTACACTTGCCGAAGAAAGTACTTTAGAAACAGTACTGCTTCCTTGTTTTATTTACCGCCAGAAAATTGCACTTGATAAAGGTGGAAAAAAAGTTGCCGCCGAGGTAATGGAAAAGCTTCAGCAGAATGAAGAACGAATCCTTGAACAGCAGGAAAATATTCCGGGCCTTGCCGATTCTTACTGGGCGTTAGTATTAAGATGCAGCGCCGTAGAATCTAAAAATCCTGCAGAAACACTTTCGTATTATTATAAAATAAAAAAGCCTTCTGCAAAGGATGCTTATACAGTTGCATATGTACTTCGTTCAGAAGACAGCGCCCGTGCAGAATATATTGTTTCTAATTTTGCTGCAGATACATCCTGTGCAAAGCTTTATGCTTCTCTTCTTGCAAAAAACGGAAAGTATGAAGCTTCTGCAGTTCAGTATGAAAATCTTGCAAAAGAAAATAAGCTCGATGCCAACGGTAAAATTGAATATGCAAAGGTTTTGTACCGCCTCCAGAAATGGCAGGCTTCTTACAACCAGGCAATTGCTGCTAATAAATATGTTGGCTTTTATATTGCAGGGCTTTGTAAATTCAATCTTACAGAATATAACGCTGCCTACGAACAGCTTACAAAATATGTAAACTCAAAAAATACTGTTGCAAATTATCACAGGCTTGCTCAGTATTACCGTGGAGTTTGTGCCTACAAAATATCAGATTATAAAAACTCCTACAAAATATTAACGGCGTTTATTTCAGATTCCAAAGAGCGCGATTCCTTCTTATACAATGCGTGCGAGCTTGGAGCAAAATCGGCACTTATGAACGGCGACCTTAAAAACGCTGCAGCCATGGCCGAAAAAATGATTGACGCTTCCATGAACGAAGAGCAGAAACAAAACGCAGTAATTTATTGCTCCGAAATTTATACAGACTGCAGGGAATATGACAAGGCAATTTCTGTTTTGTCTGCCTTTATAAACGGCGATTCAGATTTTGCTGTACGCTGTATTCTTGCAACTGCAGAAGTATATGTAAAGAAAGGCGACCTTGATCGTGCAGATTCAGCTTATAAAAAAATCACAACAAAATTTGCAGCTACAGATAACGCAGAATATGCCGCTTACCGTTCTGCAGAAATTTATTATGCCGCACAAAAATACAGCGAAGCACAGACACGCTTTACAAAATATATTTATGATTATGTAAACGGAAAATATGCAGATGCTGCTTATTACTTCAGTGGTGACTGCAACATGAAAACAGGCGAACTTGACCGTGCAATCATGCAGAACACAACGCTTGTTACAAAATATCCGGACAGTATTTATTCTTACGGTGCATATAAAAATCTTTTGCAGGCTTATTACGAACAGGAAAACTATCGCGATGCACTTTCTACAGCAAGACTTTTAGTACGCGACTATAACGAACAGGCTTCTTCCGACGGAATAGGTCAGCGTGTTGTAGAACTTGAACGAATCGTAGGTGGAACAGACCGCGAAATTGTAGAAAAGAACGGTCAGTATGAAAGGGCAGGTAAGGCAGCAACTAAAAAAGGACGCATTGCAGGTTCCGAACTTGTTCAGTTATATAAAGACCACGGCGAAAGTGAACAGGCCTTTACTCTTGCACTGGAACTTTTGAATTATCAGAAAGATTCAGACGAAATGTACTATGCCGCCCAGAATGCAGACATAGTTGCTGAATATTATGATAAGTCTGGTGAATCAAAAAAGGCAGCAGAATATTACTTAAAAGCCGCAGAATATTACAGGGCTAGTGGCCGCGACGATACAGACAAGGCAGCCGCAGCACTTTATTCTGCAACTGCTTCATTTATGGCAGCAGGCCTTAAAGGCGATGCCGAAGTTACCGCAAAGCTTCTTGTAGAACTGTATCCAAACACAAAACAGGGAAGCAAGGTAATGAATCTTGTAAGGTAAGAAAGGGTTATGATTATGAATATAAAGAAATTTATTTTTGGAATTCTTGTACTTGGTTTAATGACTCAGACTTTTGCTCAGGAGGCTTCTGATGCAGAAAGTCAGATTGAACTGCCTGATTTAACTACTGTTGTTAGCGGTTCAAATCAGCAGGAAGATATTGCCCCAGCTCCCGATTTTGATGATGTACTCGAGCTTCCTTTTAATTCAGGAGACCTCGTTCCTGTGTTACCTGCTGCATCTGCCGGTGGAGAAGCCGATGTAAAAGATGCTTCAGATGACGCAATGCAAAAAGACATTTATGCAGAAGGCACAATCGGCGGAGGATATCCTGCTTCGTTTACCGGTGATTTTGAAATTTCAAGACTTTATGGTTCAGATCCGTTTAAGATTTCTTTTGCACATGAATCTGCAGCCGGTTTTGCAGGCCACGATCTTGCAGAAGGTTATAATCAGACAGATACTTCAATTAGTATAGAAAAAGATTTTATTCGAAGTAAATTACGCTGGGGAATTGCTGCCCGTTATGAAGATTCAGGCAACGGACTTCAAAGCCGCACAGAAGGAATTGCAGGTTATAATCAGGATGCTGTAGGACTTTCTGCAAATTTCTTGTGGTCACTTCCAAAAGATTTTCAGCTTTCGTTTGCTGCAGGCAGTGAATTTTATTACCGTTTTGCAGATATTACCAAAGGAACCGCCTCTAATGCCTCACGTGTAACTGCAGAACCGGAATTAAAAATATCATGGATTCATAATGGTTTTGAACTTTCGTTTGATGCACTTTATAATCTTGAAGCCTGGAACAAAACTTCAAATCGTGGAGAATTTGGTTTAGATTTTGCCTGGAAAAATGAAAAGGTAAAGCTTTTAGCAAATGTTGCAGTTGTAGCCGGAAACAACCTTGGACAGAATTCTGTAATGGTACCTTTTTCTTTAGGACTCGAAACAAATCTTCCTGTTTATTTTTCAGACAGAGAATTGAACTTAACCTTATGCGGCGGTCTTGAATCAAAACGTCAGACAACTGCTCAGCTTGAACGTCTTTATAAATTCAGCGGGCTCGATGAATTTTCTACAGAAGAATCGGCCTGGTTTGGAACAGCAGAACTTTTAGTTCCACTTAAGACTTCGTTTACAGGTACAGTTGCAGCAGGCTTTTACCGCACAGCATACGGAAACAATATGTGGGTTCCAGATTATTCCGGAGCAGTTGAATCAGGCTTATACGGTTATACCCAGACACAGCGCAATGAACTTTATACCGATTTTGCCTTTACCTGGAAATACAAGCTGTTCGCCGCTACTGCAAAATATCATGCAAACTGGTTGAACAATCCGGTGCTTCAGAATAAGCACACTATTAATGTAATATTTGCACTTCAAAGTCAGAAGGGCTTGTGGGGTGCAAGCTTGGATACAGCATATCTTCTTGATGCTGCAGACAATAAACCGATTATCAATCTTGAAGGCTATGTACAGGCTTCTTCGGCCGTGCGCATTTGTCTTTCAATCAACGATATGATAAAATTACTTGGAGCAGAAGAACGCATGTATGCCGGTCAGTATGTGGCAAACAGCGGAAATGCTTCTTTGTTAGTGAAATTTTTATTTTAGGAGCGTGACATGTTAGAAACTTTAAAATCAGGCGGATTTTTGATGATTCCAATCATCCTGTGCGGAGTTATTGCCCTTTTTATTATAATTGAACGCTGCATTTATTTTGCAAGCATCCGTAAGCGCGATGATACTTTAATGGCAAATGTAAATGCATCTTTGCAGGTTGGCGACTATGAAGCTTGTGGTGCAGCTTGTGCTCAGGCAGATACACCTCTTTCGCAGGTTATCAAAAAAGCAATAGACAGTCGCCGCTACGAAGAACGCGATATCCGTGATCTTGTAGAAGCCGAAATGGATTTTGTTGTACCTCGTTTTGAACACTTCTTAACACCGCTTGGAACAATTGCAAACATTGCAACCTTGCTCGGACTTTTAGGAACAGTAACCGGAAACATTAAAGCCTTTGGCGTACTTGGAGCCGGTGGTTCAATGGGTGACCCAGCCTTGCTTGCAGGAGCTATTGCCGAAGCCCTTGTTACAACTGTAGCAGGTTTGATTGTTTCAATTCCTTCAGTTATTTTCCATAACTATTTTGTTTCAAGAGTAAACCGCAGAATTGTTGAAATGGAAGCACATGTAACTTCTATTGTATTAAAGCTTACAGGACGCGTAAGATAATGAGATTAAGAAGCAAAAGGGGGTCAATCCGCTCAAATGTAGATATGACCCCAATGATTGATATTGTTTTTCAGTTGATTCTCTTTTTCCTTGTTTCTACAACCTTTGCAATTTTACCGGGAATCAAGTTGAAGCTGCCAACAAGTCATACATCAGAAGGAACTTCATACCAGGGCATTACAATCACAGCCGATGCCGACGGACTTTTGTTCTTCAATGAAAAGGAAGTTGCCTTTGATGAACTTGGTACCGAACTTGTAATGTTCGATACAGGCGATGTAAAGAAAACAGAATTCCCAGTTTCGTTAGAGGCCGACAGCGAAGTTACAAACGGAACAATCGTAAAGATTTTTGATGTAATCCGCGAAAGTGGTTATGCAGTAATTAATTTAAGGACTGCCACAGAAAAATGATTAAACAGCCTCTGTTCGGACAAGACAGCTCTCCTCACGTTACAAGCATGTTCATAAGTGCCATAGCAACTCTTGTCTGCTGGATAATTTTCTGCATAATGTGTCTGGTAATAAAATTTAAACCCGCAGTCCCTGAGTACAAGGAAATTCAGATTGTCCTTGATTCAACACCGGTGGTAGAAAAAAATGCGGTCCCTGAGCCTGTCGAAGGGCAGCAAGCAGAAGCCGCGGTCCCTGAGCCTGTCGAAGGGCAAACACCAGTCGCAGAGGCAAAAGTAGAGGCTCCAAAAAAAGAAGCAGCGCCAGCAAAGCCTAAAACAACAACTCAGCCAAAGACACAAACTACTACAAAAACAACCGACCCGTCAAAAAAAGTAGATTTTGATAATATACAATATGCAACAGATTATTCTGATTTTGATTTTAATAATGTTTCTTCTAATAACAAAACTAATACACAAAAGAATTGGGATGATTATTTTACAGATGATAATACAACTACAAATAATCAAACAGCTGCACCTCAAAAGGTAAATACTTCAAGCAGTATGCAAGGTTCTTCAGGAACCAAAACTACTGAAACAACACAATCACAAAAATCATCAAGCAATAATACGGCTGCTTCTTCTTCAAGTAGTGGAACAACAAATAATCAACTTGATGCAATAAGAAATACAACTGGTTCTACATCAACTGGATCATCCTCAAACAGTACTCTAAATCAAAAATTCAGTTCTGCTTTAGATATGACCTGGAATGGAGGAGCAGCAAGAAAAGCAACCAGTACTTTAAAAATTGATCTTGATAATTATAGTCAATATATTGAACGCCCAAAGACAACTGTAAAAATTGAATTTTCTGTTGATGAAAAAGGTTATGTAATTTCAGGAAGTGTTACGATTACTCCAGAATCTCTATTAAAAGTGGAAGTAAGACAGGCAGTAATCTCTCAGATAAGTCAATGGCGTTTTTCAGAAGACTCAACTCGTTCTACTGCTACTTTTGAATACACTATAGAAAAAACAATACAATGACCAAACTCCCCGTAAACCTAATCGCCCTAGACCTCGATGATACTCTGCTTAATGATGACCGCCAGATTACCGACTTGAATGTAAAGGCTCTGCGTGAATGCGTTCAGAAGGGTATTTATGTTGTACTTTGTTCAGGACGTGCCGAAGATGCAATCTTACCTTTTGTAAGACGTCTTGAAATTGCCGGTAAGGAACACGGAAGATTTTTAATTGCTATTAACGGCTGTAGTATTTTTGATTTACATAAACGTCAGAATATATTCTGTAAAAAAGTAGAACCAGAAATTTTAAAACGCGCCAATCAGATTGCAGAAGATTTTGGTCTGCGCTCCGAAGTTTATACCCCAGATACAATTTACTATCGCGAAGCAACAAAATGGACTAAGCTTGATGTAGATTTATGTGGCCTCAAAGGTGAAGCTGTAGAAGATTATGATAATTTTTTGAACCGTGGTTTTACAAAAATGCTTGTACCCGGCGAACCTGAACAACTTCTTGTGCTTCAGCAAATGCTCAGAAATGAATTCGGAAATCGCGCCGTTATTTTTACAAGCAAACCATATTTTCTGGAAATCCTTCCGCCAGACTGTGGCAAAGGCGAAGCAGTATCCTGGCTGGCAAATGAACTTTCAATTCCTCAGGAAAACACCATGGGTTTTGGCGACAGCATGAACGACGAAAGTCTCATAAAAATGTGCGGCTATGGTGTTGCCATGTGCAATGGCCTTGCTGCAATTAAAAACATCGCCGCCTTCGTTACCGACTTTGACAACAACCACGACGGCCCTGGCCACTTTCTTTACGATAAGGTTCTGAATTGAATCTCCTGCAAGGTTCAGTTACTCTGATTCATCGCAAGAAACGATTGTACCACCTTTAACTGTTACTACAGAACCTGGAGGAATGTCATTCGGATTTGATATCCAAATTTCAAGAAAATCGTGTATTTTTGAAGTGTTATCAGAAGTGATTGTTGCTGGTACTTTGTTTGAATTAATATACAATTCGTAATCTCTGTCTTGTATGTAATAACCATCTTTAACTTTTAACTGTATATAAAATTTCAGTGTTCCTCTGTTATAATAATATAAACCACCCTTAGCAAGTCTTTCAAAGTCATACCAGATATTTGAACCGGTTTCCATATTTTTAACGCTTTCCATAATTGAGACATAACTGAATCTTTCCTGTAAGTCATCTGCATCAATGTAGGCATAATAATTTGTATCACCATAAACACGAATATCTTTATTCAAAATCTTTTCCGGAGCATTTTGAAAAGTTACTTCTACGTTCTTAACATTTGTAACATTAAAGGTTCTCTGAAGTGGTCTATATTTGCATTAAGTTCAATTTCATCGCCTGTTCTGAATTCTTTATATGTTGCCTGAGGGTATTCATTTTCCACTTCTTCACCATTTACAAATACTTTAAATTGATTTTCAGCGTTTGAGCGAATACCATAGCCAAAATATTGATCTTTTTCACTATTATCAATATGTGAATAATAAATTGTAAGAATCGCATTGCCGGTAAAATATTCTACACCTTCACAAGTCGCAGCCTTATAGCAGTTTAATGACCATGTACTGTTTTCAAAACTAAGCTGTACGTGTTCAACATTTTCCGGCCACTGTGGAACAACAAGCTTAGTTCCTTCATACCCCTTTTTCTGTTGTGGTTGCGGACAAGAGATTAATAATAATAAAGTCACCCCAATAATAATAACTGCCAAAGTTTTAAAATTTTTTTGCATAATCACCGTTTCCTGATATTCCCTTATAAAAAAAAGTATTAGGATTTTACCATATACGTTTTATTGTGTATATATAAATTCTCAAAAAAAATGTGCGGAGTGAAAAATGGCTGACGGCTGCTTCTGAGTGGGGACCGGTCATAGAGGAAATCCGAGGATTTGCAAAGCAAACCGCAGGATTTTATCACAACCCAGCTCAGCCCGCAGACGGCAGACATTTTTCACGGGAGCACATTTTTTTTGAACATGATCCAATATTTTTTTATTCAAAAAAAATTGTAAAAATAGACTATCTCACTATTGACACTTTTTTTACAAGGGTATATATTATTATTCGCTGTCACTTCAATACCCGACAGCAAAATCCAGTTTTTTGACAGAATAGGGAAGGAAAGAATAGAACAAGTAAGGTTCTATGAGCGAAGACGTTAGTTTTTGTTCTGTACATTGACTACAATGTTTTTTAAGTTTTTTTGTAAAACTTAAGTCTATCAATTCAGCAAATACAGAAAGGCTGGGTTGAACTTATTTATGGTAAATCATTACCCTTCGGGGTATTGAAATAATCATGGAGAGT
>JAGCDP010000005.1 GCA_017651065.1 Treponema sp. | reverse complement strand
TTGTGCATCCAGTAGTTTACCCAAGGACCTTTTGCGCGTTCTGCCTGATCAAAGCTTCCTTCGCTCTGAGCAATTTCGTTTGTATGATGAACAGGAATATGGTCAATTCCACCTGTGTGAATATCAAAATGCTTCCCAAGATATTTCATGCTCATTGCAGAACATTCAATATGCCAGCCAGGATATCCGCGACCCCAAGGAGAATCCCAGGTCATAGCCTGATCTTCAAATTTAGATTTAGTAAACCAAAGAACAAAATCCCCCGGGTTACGCTTATTTTCATCAACAACTACAACCTTACGTTTTCCGGCGCCTGCTTTAAGTTCATCAAGATTTAAGTTTGCAAGCTTACCGTAATCTGGGTAAGTAGTAATATCGTAGTAAAGGTTTCCGCCTGCCATATAGGTGTGACCGTTTGCTTCAATTTTTTTGATGAGTTCAATCATGTCATCAATATGTTCGGTAGCGCGGCAGATAACATCCGGATGACGGATATTCATAGCATCAATATCCTTCATAAAAGCGTCTGTATAAAAGTTTGCTACTTCAAGTACACTCTGATGGCGCTCTGCAGCAGATTTTTTCATTTTATCTTCACCATTGTCGCCGTCATCAGAAAGGTGGCCTACGTCGGTAATATTCATAACATGCTTAATGTCGTAGCCAAGATAAGTGAGTGTTTTATCAAGAATATCAAGAAAAACATATGCACGCAGATTTCCAATATGTGCATAGTTATAAACAGTAGGACCACAGCCATAAAATCCAACATATCCTTCACAAATAGGCTTAAACTCCTGCATTGTGCGTCCCATGGTGTTATATAAACGTAATGCCATATCGTATCTCCTTTTCTCGCAATTATACATTTTTACTAAACCTTTAACAACAACCCTTCGACAGGCTAAGGGACCACAAAAAGATCCTCCTATTCAATTTTTCCCCGGCATATGCTATAATCAAAAACGTGGCAGATTACGAAAAAATAATTCAAATCTTAAAAAATCACGACGCATTCAAAGGGGATATTCTTAAAAACGAACCGCTTGCTCCAAAAACTACATTTAAGGTTGGCGGGCCGGCAGATCTTTTTATTGCTCCAGAAAATTATTATTCTTTTCAGATTGCCATAGATGCGCTTTTACAGAACAACGTGCGCTTTTTTATAATGGGCGGCGGAAGCAATATTGTTTTTGCAGATGAAGGTTTCCGCGGCGCTGTTGTATGCACTTCTAACTTTAATGATACAGCCTATTACCCTCCTTCAAATATTTCACCGCAGTTTGGTAAGATAGAACTTAAAAAAAATCAGGCTTTGATTACATGCTTCTGCGGAACTCCAATGGCTTCTCTTGTAAAATTCTGTACAGAAAATACAATAAGCGGTCTTGAACAGTTTGCAGGACTCCCTGGTTCTGTTGGCGGCGCTGTTTATATGAATGCCCGCTGCTTTGATAAATCAATTTCTAATGTACTTTTTTCTGTAAGCACTATGGAAATTGACCGGGAGGCTAAAAAAATCACGCTGAACCAGGAACTTTTTGATTCAAGCGCCTGGGCGTACAAAAAATCGCCTTATCAGGGCGGCAACCGCTTTATTACAACAGCAACTTTCCTTCTTACGCAAAAAAATGCTTCGGAACAGGACAAAATTGCTTCTGAATGCAAAAAATATATTGCAGAACGCGTAAATAAAGGACATTTTAAGTTCCCAAGCGCAGGTTCTGTATTTAAGAATAACCGCGACTTTGGAAAGCCTTCGGGCCAGATTATTGATGAAGCAGGCCTGCGTGGAACAGCAATTGGTGGTGCAAAAGTAGCAGACTTCCACGGAAATTTCATTATAAATACCGGAAATGCAAAAGCCGCCGACATAAAATCCCTTGTTCAGCTTGTTCAGGACAAAGTTCACGAAAAATATGGGTTTTCGCTTGAGACAGAAATCATTTTTGTCGAAAATTAACTAGACAAATTCCTTTTGTAAATTTATACTATAATAATAGAAAATTTTAGGTGAGATTGCTATGTTACAATTGCAGATAGTTACATTTAAACAGGGCTCATACATGGTAGTAGAAGGCAAAGCAGACAGCGACCGCTTCTATATTATCCAGAAAGGTATGGTTCAGTGTTTCAAATCTTCAGGCTCTGGAATTCAGCCGTTTAAGTTAGGTCCCGGAGACTTCGTAGGCGTAGTTCCTTGTATGGCTTCTCACCTTCAGATTGAAACATCAATAGCAATCACAGATGTTCAGGCAATTGCCGTAAGAAAAGAGCAGTATCCTGAACTTATTGTAAATAACACACCTGTTGCTCTTAAAATCATTAAAACATTTGCTGCACGCATGCGTCAGATGAACGAAATGCTTACAAAGGCAACTTTGAATACTGTAGTTTCAGATACTTCTGAACAGATTCTTCGTGTAGCACAGTTTTACGAAAAGGCAAGCCGCAATAATATTGCAGTTTATGCATACTATCAATATCTTAAAACAAAGCCTGTTGGTCCAAATGCAGAAATGGCAAAGCAGAAGTTTGTTGCCCTTAAGACACGAACACGCGCACCATATTTTGAACCTTCTAAAGAGCTTTCACGCGAATATCCTCAGGATACAATGATTTTCTCTGAGGCACAAAGCGGTTCAGATATGTTTATCATCCAGAATGGCGAAGTTACAATTTCTAAGGTTGTAGATGGAAACGAAGTAACACTCGCACTGCTCCACAAAGGTGATATGTTTGGTGAAATGGCACTTCTTGAAAACAAACCACGTTCTGCAAATGCTATTGCTCACTCAGACTGCCGCCTTATGGTTGTAAACCACGAAAACTTTAACCAGAGGGTAACAACTCAGCCACAGTTGATTTCTCGTCTTACAACTACACTTGCTGAACGCTTGTGGTCTATGTATCGCCAGCTTGATAATGCTAACCTTCGCGATCCATTCCACAAAATGATTGATATGCTTTCTTTGCAGCTTGAAAAACAGCGAATTGATATTGATCGTCTTACTTCTAAAGCAATGCAGACAGAATTCACTCCAAAAGATATTGCAAACATGTGTGGTCTTCCACAGGAAGCTCAGCATAAAGCAATCTTTGACTTCTCTTCTTCTGCTCATATAAAGCTTGTTGACAATAAAATTTACATTAAGGATGTACCGGAACTTGTTAAACAGGCTGCTTTCTACAGAAAGCAAAGTAATGAGTAATGAAGAGTAAAAATTTGCCGATAAACTCTATATGAGTATGAAGAAATTTTTAATTAGCATATTCCTTACTACACTCACACTTTCTCTCTTTGCAGCAGATTTACCAGACGGCTATGGCGATGTTCATTTAGGAATGTCTCTTAAAGAAGCAAAGGAACAGTTACTTAAAAATTCAGACTTTGGCTATTCAGGCGACCGCGATGTTTCTTTACTCCCCGGAGATGCCAAGATTCTTATAGAAACTAATGCAACAGGCGGAAGAGGTTCTTCTTTCTTGACCCAATGCTGGTTTCAGTTCTACAACGAACAGCTTTATATAATTACAATCAATATAAACACAGCAAAGGTTGATTATTATTCAATGTTCACTACTTTGTGCCAGAAGTACGGAGAACCTGTAAGCCTTGATCCGCAGAAAGCTGTATGGAAAAACGATTCTGTTACAATGCAGCTTGAAAAACCACTTGCAGTAAAATACATTGATAACGAAACCTTTGACATGCTTAAAACAGCTGCCACAGTAGAAAAATCATACGAAGAAAAGAATACACAGTCTTTCCTTGAAGAGTTCTAATATGAAAAAAATAATTATTCTTGCAGCAATTCTTTTTATGATTTTTCCATACGCAAGCTGCAAAACAAAAAAGCTTCCTGTAATTGATATAACAATAACATGCGCAGACGGCACTACCCGCCTTGTAAAAGCAGAAGTAGCAGAAAAAGAAGAAGACCGCAATCACGGCTTTATGGAACGCAAAAATATTCCGGACGGAACAGGAATGCTCTTTATTTTTGACCGTGACCAGATTCTTTCTTTCTGGATGAAAAACACCCCTCACCCACTTTCAATTGCCTACATAGACTCAAAAGGAAAAATCCGTAACATTTATGACATGACACCGTTCAGTCTTACCCCAATAAAGAGTACAAGTTCGGTACGCTATGCTCTTGAAGTGCCTCAGGGTTGGTTCGAAAAAGAAAATATTAATGTTGGAGATACTGTTAGTTGGTAGATTCCAGCTTAAGCAATTCTGCTGCAGCAATAGCGTCTTTCGGGTCCAGTTCAAGTACAATCGAAAAATACTTTCTTGCCTCTTCTTCGTTACCCTGTGCCAATGCTATATAGCCAAGATTTGAAATAATCTTTGTATTGTCCGGATCAATTGCCATAGCTTTCTGGAGTGCAGACTTTGCTTCGTCGAATTTCTTTTCTGCAACAAGACAGAGTGAAAGTTCGTTGTAACAGTCGGCATTTTTGTCGCCGCCGCAGTCTATTGCTTCTAGGAAGGCCTGTTTTGCACCGTCAAACTTTTCAAGTTTACGAAGACCCCATCCAAGCAGGAACCATGCATTCCAAACCTTTGGATTGTTCTGAAGGAAAAGCTTTATTTCTTCAAGGCCTTTTTCTTCTTCGCCGCTCGAAATTAAATCGTATGCATTCTTAAAGCGTTCATCATCCATATTCTGATTCTTGATATTTTCAAGAATTTCATTTGCACGGCTAAGCTTATAAGCACCATTTTCACCAAGTTCTTCTTCTGTTGCTTCGCAGTTAAGGGCCACAAAAGTTTCAAAGCAGTCTTTAGCTTCGCGGTATTTATGCTGCTTAAGATAAAAAAAGCCTGCATTAAAATATGCATCAGGAAGCGGAGGTTCTGCTTCAATTGCCTGAATGTAATAGCTTTCAGCATCGGCATCGTAGGCATCGGCGTCTTCAAAAAGGCCTGCGCGGCGGTAGTTATCTGCACGCTGGTCAAGGAACAAAGCCATATTTAAAATGATAGCTTCATCATCCGGCTCAAGTCCGTGTAAAGCTAAGAATATTTCTTCTGCAAGGTCAAAATCCTCATTCTTTGTTTTAAGAATTGCAGCCTCGCAAAGTTCAGTTTTAATATTTGGTTTTGCTTTTTTAAGAATTGAACGGTAATAATCAAGATTAGGATTCTTTTTATCGTAAGCAAGTACAGTAAGAATACCTGCAAGAATCTGTTCCATTGTTATTTCTTTAGGGTTAAATTCGCCAGGAGCTTCACTATCTTTTTGCTGAACGGGCAGCTGAATAGTTTTATCAATTGGGAAAGCTGCATCTGACAAAGTGAAATTTTCCGGTAAGTCAATAAAATAAACTGAATCAAGAGGATTTTTTGGGTTCATAAATAATTCCTGTTATGCTGTTGGATTCTGAGTCTGTGCTCCCGCAGCCTGTTGAGGTGCAGCTTGTTCAGTCTGTGCATTCTGTCTTGGAATTGCATCTGCAACTGAAGCAGTCATATTGTCGGCAGCAGAATTAATTACAGGGTGATTCACTTCTGTATTTGCATTTGTCTGCTGTGTACTAAGAATTGTTTTCTGGTAAGTTGTAATAAAGCTGTTTATGTGAAGCTTATAAACCATTGGAACTGTATCGCCATTAAATGCAATATGAACAGAAGTAATATCTTTTCTACCTTCAAGAAATTCTGCGCGTGGAATAATTCCCGGAACAAGCACAGATTCATTTGTATCAATAAAATCTATTTTAAGCGCAATGTTCTTTCCTACAAGGAACTTTGGAACACCTACAAGCATTACCTTTGCGCCACTGAACGACAAATCTTTAAGAATACATCGTCGTGGAACGTTTTCTATGAAAATAATAGATTCTTCTTTTTCAAGACCAAGCTTGCGGATTGAGTTTTTGTTAATATCAATTCGATCTTCTTTACGGTGATAGAAGTTTTCATTTGCTTCAAGGAATTCACCAATTTTGAAAATCAAATCATCAGGCGGACGCTGTGTAAAGTTTAAGGTAACAACTGCAAGTTCTTCTGTATTCTGATATTTATTAATGTCGCCTACTGTACAGTTTACAAAGAAATGAATAGGAGCGCCGTTAGCATCAATAAAGCAGTAGCGGAGCTGAATAGACATGTTTTTGTCTTTCTGAATAGCAAGAAAAGCACCGCTGTTTGTTCCAATAATGATTTTTGCAGATTGTAATGATGATGAGTTAATAAGACATGGCCACTGTCCGCCGGCACATTTTACATAAACCTGGCGAGGATCCATCTTAAGAATCTGAACATTTGCTTTTGTAAAGACTATTTCCTTATCTCTGAAAAAATCATAATATCTGGAAATCTGATGACTATTAGCAATACCCATATCATTAACATTTTATATCAAACTGCCATTTCTAGCAATATGATATTCAGACTATTTTAGTAAAAAAAACCGCCGGTGCATGACCGACGGTTTGCAAACGTAAATAAAAGGCTGATTACTCAGCTGCAGGTGCCTCTTCAGCAGGTGCTTCAGCTGCTGGAGCTTCTTCTGCTGGTGTTTCAGCTGCTGCTTCTTCGGCAGGAGCTTCTGCAGCAGGTGCTGGAGCTGGAGCGTTTCTTGCTTCGTTCTTAAGATGAGCGTTGCAGAACTTACAAATATTTACATTCTGACCATTAATTTCCTTTTCGTAGAGAACCTTAATATCTGTCTTTCCACAGATAGCACAAGTTCCTCTTCCGTGCTTAGGAAGTGATCTGATACCTGATCCACGATGGTTCTTAGACATACGAACTCCTTATTCATCCTTCTTTTCAGAAGTTTTCTTAGAAGCCGGTTTCTTTGCAGGAGCAGCTTCCTTTGACTTTGTTGCAGCTTTCTTAGGCTTTTCTTCCTTAGCAGGAGCTTTCTTAGCAGCTTTCTTTTCTGCTTTTTCTTCTTCTGATTCAAGCTTATAGTCAACAAGTTCCAAGATTACTACATCAGCAGCATCACCCTGGCGGAAACCAAGTTTAAGAACGCGTGTATAACCACCGTTTCTTTCCTTCATACGAGGACCGATTTCTGTGAACAACTTATTAAGGATTTTTTCATCCGAAATAAATTTAGCTGCTTCACGACGATTGTGTACTGTATCTTCTTTAGCTCTTGTAATAAGCTTTTCAGCAGACTTTCTTACTTCAAGAGCCTTTGATTTAGTTGTAGTAATACGCTCATATCTAAAGAGCGAAGTTACCATATTGCGTGACATAGCACGGCGGTGTGCTGTTGTACGTGAAAGCGGATTAAAACCATTTCTATGATTCATCTGTTTCTTCCTTCTGCTTAGTTATATTGGCAGCATTCTTCAGATGACTATAGTCTGTCATGCCAAGAGTAAGGTTCCATTCCTGGAGCTTTTCTTTAATTTCGGCAAGACTCTTCTTTCCGAAGTTTCTTGTTTTAGCTATATCATCTTCTGTTTTTTTAGTTAATTCGCCGATTGTACGAATATTTGCATTTTTCAAACAATTTGATGAACGAACAGAAAGCTCAAGTTCTTCTACAGGAGTCTGTAAAAGCTTAATGATGTTCTCATCGCCTTCATCGCTGTCATCATTTCCTACAATGTCTTTGTCATTGAAGTTGATGAAAATAGCAAAATGTTCTTTTGCAATTTTAGCAGCTTCACCCAAAGCATTTTCAGGAGTAATTGTTCCGTCTGTCCAAATTTCTAGGACAAGCTTATCATAGTCATTGCGCTGACCTACTCGGCAAGGTTCAATAGCATATTTTACCTTTTCAACCGGAGTGAAAATTGCATCCATTGGAATTGTTCCAACTACTTCGATGTAATGTTCATTTGTTTCAGCAGGTACATATCCACGACCAAGGTCTACCTGAATTTCAACATCAAGATGAGCTCCTTCCATCATTGTGAAAACAAGCTTATCTTTTGTCATAATTTCAAGCTGTCCCTCTTTAGCAAAATCATCGCTCTTTACAACGCCAGGACCTTTGAACTCATACATAATTGTATCCTGTTCAACATCCTCAGGCAGTCGCAAGCGGATCATTTTAAGACTATTAATTATTTCGAGTGTGTCTTCCGAAACATGTGGTATAGCTTCAAACTCGCTCGAAATTACATGAGGGATACCATTATCATCATAAGAAGTTATGCGGATTGAAGATACGGCATAACCCTGAATAGATGACAACAATACTCTGCGGAGTGTGTTTCCAACAGTTGTACCAAATCCAGGTTCGAATGGATATGCAGTGAACTTTCCGTAGTTCGGATTTGTACTAATATGTTCAAATGAAATGCCTTTAGGTTTCTTAAAGCCTTTGAGCAAATTTTTACGTGCCATCTGAACTCCTTTTTATTATTTAGAATAGAACTCAACTACGAGCTGTTCTTTAATATCTGCTAAATCAGAAATCTCATCGCGGCGTGGAACTGCTGTGAATGTACCTTTTACGGCGTCAACATCAACAGTAACCCAAGGCATAGTTCCTGACTTTGAAACTTCGTTTAATGCTTCTTGAATCAAAGGAAGCTTTCTGCTCTTTTCTTTAACTTCAATAACATCTCCAGCTTTAACTACATATCCCGGAATATTTACAGCCTTTCCGTTTACAAGAATATGTCCGTGATTTACAATCTGGCGGGCCTGATTTCTTGAAACTGCAAAGTGCATTCTGTAAACAACGTTATCCAAGCGGCGTTCAAGCAACTGAATGAAGTTTTCACCAGTTACACCAGGCATGCGGGCAGCTTTGTCAAATGTAAGACGGAACTGCTTTTCGAGCATACCATACATGCGGCGAACCTTCTGTTTTTCAGCAAGCTGAATACCATATTCACTCTTCTTTCCACCACGGGCTTTAGGATCTTTTCCTGGAGCTCCGCGTTTCTTGTTCAAAGGACATTTATCGCTTGTACAGCGGCTTCCCTTCAACATCAATTTTCTCTGTTCTGCACGACACATGCGGCAAACAGGTCCTGTATATCTAGCCATTTTCCCTGATCTCCTTACATGCGGCGTGTTTTACGTGGACGACAGCCATTGTGTGGAATTGGAGTAACATCAGAAATTGATTTTACTTTTAATCCCATAGCTCCCAAAGAACGGATTGCGCTTTCGCGTCCCATTCCTGGTCCCTTAATATATACGTGAACTTCACGCAAGCCATAGCTCTGTGCCTTCTGTACAGCAGTTTCTGCAACAGACTGAGCTGCAAACGGAGTAGATTTCTTTGCTCCGCGGAAACCAAGTCCACCTGAAGAAGCCCATGAAAGAGCATTTCCCTTCAAGTCAGTAATAGTTACGATAGTATTATTGAACGTAGCCTGAATGTAAACGTTACCTTCGTATACGCTCTTCTTTTCCTTTCGCTTTTTAACGGTAGCCATTAATTATTCCTCCGCCTTATGCCTTTTTCTTATTAGCAACTGTCTTCTTCTTACCCTTACGAGTACGAGAGTTTGTACGAGTTCTCTGACCACGTACTGGAAGACCTCTCTTATGACGAAGACCACGATAGCAGCCAATATCCATAAGACGTTTAAGGTTAAGACCAACTTCTGAACGAAGACGACCTTCTACCTTATAATCTCTGTCAATTATTTCACGAATCTTTGTGAGTTCGTCCTGTGAAAGATCATTCATCATCTTGAGAGGATCAATCTTGGCTTCTTCACAAATTTTCATAGCCGATGAACGGCCAATTCCGTAGATGTAAGTCAATGCTGTATCTACATGTTTATTAGGGATGTCAACTCCCGCAATTCGAGCCATCTGTTACTCCTTAAGCCTTAGCCCTGTCTCTGCTTATGTTTTGGGTTTGTACAAATGATACGGATAATACCATTACGTTTAATAACCTTACATTTATCACAGATAGGTTTTACACTGGTTCGTACTTTCATAAAAAGCCCCCATGAGAATATTTTTACCGAATCTTAAGCACCTCGCAATGAGAGCAATTCGGTAAAAGATTATACCATATATTCTCATATCTTTTCTATAGCTAATTCACGAAATCTTCAGATTTTTTCCTAGAGACTGCGTGATCTGATTTTGCCCTTCTTTGTAAGTCCTTCGTGGTGATG
Organism: Treponema sp.; assembly: GCA_017651065.1. Classification (GTDB taxonomy): domain Bacteria; phylum Spirochaetota; class Spirochaetia; order Treponematales; family Treponemataceae; genus Treponema_D. Next base: position 1,856 of record JAGCDP010000005.1, on the reverse strand, counting down.
CATCTTAAGAAGAGCTTCAACCTGGCTCATTGTATCCAAATCAACACCTACCATGATGATAAGTGATGTACCTCCCATCAACTGTGCAGCTGACTGTGGGAAGCCGAATGCATACTGAATTACTGTTGGTACAACAGCAATCACTGCAAGGAACAATGCTCCTGGTAATATAAGTCTGTTTAATATTTTTGTCAGATATTCTTCTGTCTTATCTGTACGAACACCCGGAATGGAGCCGCCGTTTTCGCGGATATTCTTTGCAATTTCTGTAGGGTTCAGTGTTACCTGAGTGTAGAAGTATGCGAAGAAGATAATAAGAAGGACTAACAAAACATTGTATCCCCAGCCATTTGGAGTAAGGAACCGAGAAATAGCTCCTACCCATGGTTTTGCATTACTGCCTTTAGAGAATAATGAAACTGCAGTAAGAGGAAGTGTTAACAAAGAGTTAGCGAAGATCAAAGGAATTACGTTTGAAGGATTAACCTTGAACGGAATATATGTGCTCTGACCACCGTACATCTTTCTTCCTACTACGCGTTTTGCATAGTGTACAGGAATCTTTCTCTGTCCTGATTCTTCATATATTACTAAAGCGATAATTGCGATAAACAAAATTAAAATGAGGATGATAAATACAAGCTGTACATCACCATTCTTATACGACTGTCCAAGATCGACAATAGCGTTAGGAAGGCGAGCAACGATACCTGCAAAAATCATCATCGAAATACCGTTTCCAATACCACGAGCTGTAATCTGGTCACCAAGCCAGACTGTAATCATAGAACCTGTTGTAACTGTAAGAATTACAAGAGCTTTGAAGGCAATTGCATTTTCAATAAGTACACAACCAGGAATGCTTTCTGCATAAACAGAAACACCCCATGCCTGTATGATACAAACAAAGATTGTTCCAACTCGTGAAATCTGTGTAATCTTGCGCTGTCCGCCGTCCTCCTGAGAGATACGCTTAAGCGCAGGGAAAATAATTACAGCAAGCTGCATGATGATCTGCATTGAAATGTAAGGCATTACACCAAGCATGAAAACGGAGAAGTTGGAGAACGCTCCACCTACGAAGAAGTCCATGTAACTTGCGAACGCATTGTTATTCTGCGCAGCAAGATCATCAAAGTACTTAATAAGAACGGCTGCATCAATGCCAGGCATTGTTAATACACATCCCAATCTGAATACAGCCAGAATGAGTAATGTAAAGAACATCCGGTCTCTAAGTTCCTTGACCTTAAACATATTTACAATTGGATTGCTTGCCATGTCCTTACTCCGATTTATTTACTTTCTGCAGCAGCTTCAATAATCTTAACTGTTCCGCCAGCCTTTTCGATTTTTGCTTTTGCTGATTCAGATACTTTGTCTGCAACTACATTAAGCTTCTTTTTAATGTCTCCATTTCCAAGAATCTTTACCAAAGTTGCAGTCTTTGAAGAAATGAATCCTTTTTCGATAAGTGCAGCCTTATCTACAGTTGCTCCATCATCGAATTTAGCTTCAAGAAGTTCAACGTTAATACAGTAGTATTCTTTCTTGAAAGGATAGTTTGAGAATCCCTTGTGAGCAATACGTCTGTACAACGGCATCTGTCCACCTTCAAAACCTACATAAGGTACGGCCTTACCAGATCTTGACTGCTGTCCTTTATTACCTTTACCGGCTGTAGTACCGAGTCCACTTGATGAACCGCGACCTACACGCTTAGGTTTTTTATTAGCACCCTGAGGAGCGCTAAGAATTGGATTGTATTCTGCCATTTTAGATTTCCTCCACTTTTACCAAGTGTGATACTGCAGCAACCATTCCTCTAACAGCGTCGTTATCTGGAAGAATATTTG
>JAGCDP010000029.1 GCA_017651065.1 Treponema sp. | reverse complement strand
ATTTCTGTAGAAATGTCTCTCAGGCTTTCAAAATATTTTGGAACAACTTCTAAATTCTGGCTTAATATGCAGAATGAACTTGACCTAAGAGAAATGCAGGAAAAACTTGAAAATGATTTGGAAAAAATTCCAAGTTGTAGACAAATAGCATAACAAAGGTTCGTAGCCGACAGCGGATCAGGCCCGCTGCGGTACAACCAGTTGTTATGTGGACGCCCGCACTGGGGCGCAAGAGGTAAAAATATGAAAAAAATATTATGTCTATTCTTTTCAGTGATTTTGCTTAATTCAATTTTTGCAGATGAACAATTACTTCCGCCTGAAACATATATAGAACATTCGAAAAATGAAAAATATTTTATTACCGTTGACTTTCCAGAAAAGAAAATAACTTGTTTCGAAAACAACGATATGGAAAAATCTTTGTGGCAGATTGACGGCTGGTATTATTCTGTATTTCTTTCCAATGATGCAAAGTATTGCGTAACATCAGATTATCAGGATTTAATACCGTTAGAGTTTAATAAAAAATCTATTTTATTTTCTGTATACAAAAATGGAAAAATTTATGACATTGTTACAGTACAGAAAGTAATAAATAATTCCAACAATCTTCAACGTACTGTATCACATTATAAATGGGGAACAATCAGTTCTGTCAGCACTGAAGGAATTTTGTTAAACACAGTCGAAGGGAAAAAAATATATAATTTTGAAACAAAGAAAATCAGTTCCGTAAAGATTGATAATGATTTTTATATCACTGAAGATAATTTGAGCATCTTGACAGACGAAAAATGTAATGAGTATTTAAACAGAGTATTTGATTATATTTTTACGTATGATGATGAACGATGCATCGATATAATATTGAATTGGGAAGAATATGGTGTTCAAATTTCGACTGAAATCAAAGATGGTAAAGAAGTTGTCTTTTTGGATTTCTTTCATGGAGCAGATAAAAACTGGTTGTCATCGCACATTGGAATAAGTGTGTGTGATGGTGGAATCGCTTTTTGGCGCATTTATTATGATTTGAAAAACCATAGATTTTTTGGTTTAGATATTAATGGAGAAGCTTAATAAACACATAACAAAGGTTATGGCGACAGGCCACTGGCCTGCTTTTTTAGGAAATTAAAAAGTAATGAAAATAATATTTTATATTTTTACAGTTCTTTTTATTCTCATCATTTTTCTTGTAGTATATAAATTAATTTCCAGAGAACTTAAAAAAAATTCTGAAATCCAAAAAAAGATATTAAATGAATGTAAAACCGAAGAAGAATGTAATACCGCATTAAAAAACTTAAAAAGAAGAAACATAAGAAAGGTGATTATTATTACATTAGCTTTTTATGTTGGTATTCCTATTATTTGCTTTCCTTGTTTATTAGTAATAAGAAAGATTTCCGTTTCTAATAGAAATCAAATCGTTACTTCACAAGAATATATAAAAAAATATTCTTATAAAGAAGAGTGGTTTCTTTCCGACACAGTCGGAGGAAATTCTATATATGAAATTAAAATAAAAACTTCTTCAAAAAATGAGAATACTACGACTGATGAAATACAAGCAGAATTATTTCATACAATTACGCCATTTTCACAATCCATTTGTACAGATATAACCCTAAAGCTGACAAATAATAAAAAGTATGTTTTTTCATTTACAGATGCCTGGAATAATAAAGCATTTGGCTGGATAAAATTTGATTCAAAAGAAATTGAATTATATTTAGACTGTGATGAGTTTGATGAAACAGGAAAAAACTTTGCACGACTATACGGAGAAACAATAAAACTCCATGAAACGACAAATGATAAAGATTTTCTGAAGAATGCATTAGAAGAAAAATAAAAATTGTGGATTACCACTAGGAGAAAACTATGTCTGATTTTATCGAAACACCAACAATCGGGGAAATCCTCAGCGAAGAATTTCTTATTCCACTTGGAATTTCTGCATATAAACTTGCACAGGAAATAAATGTTCCGACTTCCCGCATTCAGGATATTCTTCATAACCGCAGAAAGATAACTGTAGATACTTCTTTACGCTTAGCTAAATTCTTTGGATTATCTGACGGCTATTTTATGTCCTTACAGGATGATATTGATATCAGAAATGCGAAGATTGAACTTGCACCACAGTTAGAAGAAATTAAAACTTATGCATATGCATAAAAATTTGCCATAACAAAGGTTCGTAGCCGACAGGCAGTCAAGCTGCCTGCGGTATGACCAGTTGATATGTGGACGCCCGCACTGGGGCGCTTCCGAAGGAGTAAAAAAATGAAAAAGATAATAATAGTATTTATTATTGTGTTTAGTATTATTTCGAATTTAAGTGCTCAGGATAGCAAGACAATAAATGGAACAATATTAGAAAAGAAAAATATAAACAATCACACATTAGTTAGTAAAAAACATGAACAAAAACTAACCTTAGATTATTCAGCTTCAGATGATCAATTGATTCTTTATAATGATCCTATTGAAAAAAAGAAAATAGCTGATTTACAAAGACAACAAGAAATCACAATCAAAGAAATGGTGTTTATCGATAACAAAGAAACGTGGTTAAAAATCCAGGTAAATGACAAAGATGGTTATATTTTTTATGCCAAATACATTTTCGATCCATACAAGGATGGTGCCTGGATGCCTGCAGGAGAAATTCAAAGCGGCGGTAAAACTTTTCATACATTAAAGTGTTCTCAAGGTTTTTTAGTTTATACGAATTTAAGAATAAGAGATAAACCGGGACTCGATGGAAATAAAATTGGATTAATCGAAGCAAATCAACGTAATTCCGTGGTTGTAATAACAATGGAAATAACACAAGAAAAAGAAACAATTGATGGAAAAACAGAAAGATGGGCTAAAATAGAATATAAAGGAATTACAGGCTGGGTTTTCGGAGGATATTTAGAATACGAAAGAGGTGGACCAAGATTCTGTACACCGGAAATCGACATTGAAATGGAACTTGGTGCCGGAATATAGGGGAAGAAAAAATGAAAAAATTATCAGTATTTCTATTTATTTGTATCAGCACTCTGTTCTTGAGTTGTGTTTCAAATTCGTCAGGTAAAAAAGAAACCTTTGATGATTTGGAAATAAATTCTGAAGAAAACGAAAACAATAAAGAAGTTGATATCCGTATTCAACAAGGTATAAAAATTAATGGTAATATTCCCGGGTATAGAATAATTGTAACAAATTGGGGGTGCCGCGAGTCATTATCTTTAGACCTTGTTGATTCTTTGGGAAAAACAATTAATCTTATCAACGATAAACAAAATGTAAAATCTGATGATAATGGAATGATTACCATTGATATTCCCTATGAATATGGAGATGTCACCCCAGGCCTATGCATGTTGCTGCTTTCCGGAAATCCGGGAGTACATCTGGTGCAAATTGAATATCCCGATTCTAATGAAAGAACTCCTTTTGAGCTTGTTCTGGCGGTAGATGATGAACAGTATTTTTCGGCAGATATGGATAAGACCCTGTATGTAATAAATGATAAAATAGTCCAGATATTTCCGGGTGAAAAACTTTATATTGAAGCTGATATTTTGAATGAAGAGCTGGTAAATCTTAAAAGAGTTAAATCTATTACTAATCCGGACAAAACAATAACCCTTGAATTTAAACAGGTGAGCGAAGGGAAACAACATAAATACATGATGCTTTTTATTGAAAACCCCTTTGAAAAAAGACTTAGTTATTCCGCAAATATTTGTCTTTTAAAATATGGTAAATGGGTTGCAACAGATGTATACGACGTAGAAGCCGGAAAATCTAATTATGAAATGTGGCCCGACCTGATTACATCAATAGCATTAGATTCTTTTAAACTGATTGAATAAAGCCTGATAAAATAGAAATATTCAATAATTCAAGAGAATTTCCACTATTTTTTTGCTCTATCCAATGTATATTTTAACATGTGGATTGCCCTTATATAATTGCATTCCACAAAAATACAGGAGATTTTAATATGAACAATTTTACTTTTTATAGTCCTACAAAATTTGTTTTTGGGAAGGATACTGAAAACCAGGCCGGTGCGCTTGTAAAGGAATTTGGAGGCAGCAAGTTACTGCTTCATTTTGGTGGTCAGTCGGCTGAAAAATCCGGACTTCTTGGTCGTGTGCGCGAATCGCTTAAGGCAGCCGGGGTTGCTTTTGTTGAGCTTGGCGGCGTTCACCCTAACCCGCTTGATGATAAGGTTTATGAAGGAATTGATCTTTGTAAGCGCGAAGGCGTTGATTTTATTCTTGCAGTTGGAGGGGGATCTGTAATAGACAGTTCTAAGGCAATTGCTATGGGCGTTTGCTATGACGGCGATTTCTGGGATTTTTACAGCTACACTGCACAGCCAAAAGCAGCTCTTCCTGTAGCAACAATTCTTACAATTGCAGCAGCTGGTTCAGAAGGCTCTCCGGACACTGTAATTACTAAAAAAGAAGGAATGATTAAACGCGGTTTTGGAAACGATATGCTGCGTCCAAAATTTTCAATCTTAAACCCTGCACTTACACAGACACTTCCTGCTTACCAGACAGCCTGTGGTGCTACAGATATTATGGCTCATGTTTGCGAGCGATATTTTACAAATACAAAGAATGTAGAAACTACAGACCGCCTTTGCGAAGGTGAACTCATGGCAATGATTCACGAAACTCCAAAGGTAATTGCCAACCCTAACGACTACGAAGCACGTGCAAATATTATGTGGGCCGGAATGGTTGCACACAACAATATTGTAGGCGTTGGCCGCGACCAGGACTGGAACAGCCACGGAATTGAACATGAGCTGAGCGGTCTTTATGATTGCGCTCACGGAGCCGGTCTTGCAGTTATTATGCCAGCCTGGATGGAATTTGTTTACAAGCATGATGTAATGCGCTTCTGCCAGTGGGCAACACGCGTCTGGGGCGTACAAATGGATTATGCAAACCCTGAAGCAACTGCTTTGGAAGGAATCCGCCGCTTCAGACTCTTCCTGCACAGCATTGGAATGCCAATTAATTTTGCAGAACTCGGCGCCAAGGAAGAAGATATTCCTACACTTGTAAAAAAGTTTGGACTTCCTGAAGGCGGCACTACTGGTGGTTTTGTGAAGTTGACTTCTGATGATATCGCAGAAATATATAGATTGGCTGTTAAGGCTAAGATCTAATAACCCTCGTCATTGCGAGGAGCGAAGCAACGTGGCAATCCACAACAAGAATGCATTCTAATATCTGGATTGCCGCGCTTCGCTCGCAATGACGGAACTGGAGGATTCATGAAAGCATTATTCATAGGCGGAACCGGCACTATAAGCATGGCAATTTCTAAGCTGCTTTTGCAAAAGGGCTGGGAGCTTTATCTTATAAACCGTGGAAACCGAAACGCAGACCCTGCACTTAAAGGGGCTCACTTTATAACTGTAGACATAAACGACGAAGCCGCTGCCGCTAAAAAACTTGAAGGCATGACTTTTGATGTTGCCTGCGATTTTATTGGTTTTGTACCCGAGCAGCTTGAACGCGACTACCGCTTACTCAAAGGTAAAGTGCGCCAGTTTATGTACATAAGCTCTGCCTCTGCTTACCAGAAGCCATGCGGCAACTATATCATCAGTGAAAAAACTCCACTTGCAAATCCTTACTGGGAGTATTCACGAAACAAGATTGCCTGCGAAGATTATCTGATGAAGCTTTACCGCGAGGAGCAGTTCCCTGTAACAATTATCCGCCCGAGTCACACTTATGATGAACGCTCTGTTCCACTTGGAGTTCACGGCGACAAGGGAAGTTACCAGGTTGTAAAGCGCATAAAGGAAGGCAAGCCTGTTATCATTCACGGTGACGGAACAAGCCTTTGGACAATCACTCACAACTCTGATTTTGCAAAGGGATTTGTTGGTCTTATGGGAAACATTCACGCAATTGGTGAAGCAGTTCAAATCATGAGCGATGAATCTGTTACATGGAATCAGATTTACAAATGCATTGCAGACAGTCTTGGTGTTGAACTTAAGCCTGTTTATGTTTCTTCGACATATCTTGCAGCTCACAGCAATTATGATTTTACAGGAAGCCTGATCGGCGACAAAGCAAACTCTGTAGTTTTTGACTGCAGTAAGCTTAAAGCGCTGGTCCCTGATTTTGTTGCAACAAAACGCGCAGACCAGGGAATCCGCGAAACAATTGAATATGTAATGAGTCACCCGGAATGCCAGGTAGAAGACCCGGAGTTTGATAAGTGGTGTGATGGGATTATATCGTCATTGCGAGCGTAGCGCGGCAATCTAATATGTGGATTGCCACGTCGCTGCGCTCCTCGCAATGACGTGGGAGTATAGAATGACAGACGTAAAAGGAAAATGGGCACTGGTAACTGGTGCTAACCGTGGAATCGGCTATAGAATCGCAAAATTTATGGCAGGCAAAGGCTGCAATCTTATTTTACACAGCCGCTCGCTTGAACACACAAAGGCAGTACTTGAAGAAGTAAAGGCCATGGGTGTAGATGCTTACGACATTGCGGCAGAATTAAGCGACTTGAATCAGGTTCAGGCAATGATTCAGGAAATTGAACGCCGTGGTAAGCCTGTAGATATCCTGTTCAACGATGCAGCTGTTCAAATTGCATACCGCACAGATTACTGGAAAACACCTGCAGAAGATTATTCAACAAGCTTTGTTATAAACACAATTGCTCCGATGATGCTCTGCTACCACTTTATTCCAAAAATGATTGAACGCGGCTTTGGTCGTGTAATCAACACAACAAGTGGAATCCGTAACGAACCGGAACAGGCAGGCTACAGTGCAAGTAAAGCAGCGCTGGACAAGGTTACTTCTGATCTGGCAGGCAAGCTCGACGGAACAGATGTGTGCATAAACCTTACAGACCCGGGCTGGTGTCGTACAGACCTTGGCGGCCCAAATGCGCCTAATGACCCTGACAGTGTAATTCCCGGAATTGTTGTTGGTGCGTTTGTAGATGATAAGAAGAGTGGAAGACTTCTAGGGGCGCAGGCTTTTGCAGGAATGACGCTGGAAGATGCAATAAAAAAAGCTGCAGACTTTCCGCAGCTTTTTAAATAACACACTAGTCCAAGCTTACATGCAAATCAATCTCGCCGCCGGCGAAGTCGTAGCCGTAGAGCTTGTAGGTTCCGCGTTTAAGGAGAATGTTGTGTGACTCCTTAAATTTTTTGCCGTCTTTGGCTTTTGATGAATCTATGCGAATCTGACTTACTACTTCGCCTGTCTGTGTGTTTACAACTGCCCAGGTCATTGGAGAAGCAGTGTATCCGCTTACTTCAAAGTTGTAGAAATCAGGATAAACAACCTTTGCCTCTCCCCAGTCTACTGCATTGGCAATGTTAGACGAAATTGGCGAATATACTTCACTCTTTGTATTAAAGCTGTTGCTGCTTCGCAGACTCATAAGAGCAATTGTACCAACCATACCAATCAAAAGAACTAAAAGGAAAGCAGGCGCTCCGTTCCAGCTGCGTTTGTGTCCGTCGGCACGCTGAGGGTTACGAAGTACATATACTCCGCGTCCAATTACAAAGACTTCGATAAGCAAAGTCAAAACAAGAATAGCAGAATGAATACGTGGATATCTGATTGTAAAATACAATTCCATGATAGAAAGCAATGAAAGTATTATGATAAAGGCTCTTCCCAATTTCTGCCATTTAGCATGCATTTCTTTGAGTGATTCTGAATCGTTGTAGATTTCGTAATCATTGCCGGCCTTGTCATAAAGCTTTCTGAAGTAGTGCCAGCCGTTGAAGGTTGAGTTTACATATTCCCAGCCCTGTTCACGGAAAGTTTCAATATAGCGGCCCATATCTTCGATTTTTGGATTATAATCGAGCTGATAGCGGTAGCGCAAAGAATCATTTTTCTTGTAGCGGTTAGAAAACAAACCACCTTTAATAAGCTGCCAGCCGTTGTCTGACATTTTGTTCAAATCTTCAATTTCTCTTGTGTAATCCCAAGCTGCATATACATTCCAAACTCTTTTGTATTCTTTCATATCCTATTCCTCAACTGCACTAATCATTCTCTTAAGACGATTTACTTCTGCCTTAAAAGCCTCTGTTCCTTCAGATGTAAGAGTATAAAGTCTCTTTTTTTCTGAACCTGGTTCGTCTGATACAATTTCCTTAATCCAGCCCTTTTTAATCATATTACTGGTTGCACCGTACATTGTACCCGACCCTATTTTTACTTCACCTTCCGAAAGTGTCTCTGTCATCTTCATAATGCCGTAGCCGTGGTTTGCACCCTTAGTAAGGCACAGAAGAATATAAAAATAGCTTTCCGAAAGCGGTTCTTGTTTTGTCTGTTTCATTTTTATTTCTCCTTGAGTTTCAATATAGCATAGTCGACATTCGTTATATCGCCACTCGATATATATATCATATCACGATATATGTCGTGTGTCAACATATATTTTAAAAAAATTTGTCATTGCGAGCGAAGCGTGGCAATCCAGTTATTTCGAAGCATTTAAATATGTGGATTGCCGCGTCGCTACGCTCCTCGCAATGACGGTTTTACGATTTTACTTGCCGAATTACTTTTTTTTCATTAAATTTATAATATAGATTGTCGGGTCAAGCCCGACAATGACAATGATTTAGAAGAGGTATAGATAAATGAAAATCAAACCATTAGCAGACCGTGTATTGGTAAAGAATGACAAGGCAGAGACTAAAACTGCCGGAGGTCTTATAATTCCGGAGGCTGCTCAGGAAAAGACTCAAACTGCAAAGGTTGTTGAAGTTGGACCTGGAACAGATGACGTTAAGGTTACTGTTAAAAAAGGTGACCGCATTATGTACGACAAATATGCCGGCACCCCAATCAAAATTGACGGTGAAGATCACCTTATTTTGAGAATGGCTGATATCATTGCTGTAATTGAATAGTTTACTGTGACAGCTTTTCTTTAAGCAGAGATGCCCTTGCGTTGTCGGGATAAAGCAGAATTGCATATTCCGCAGAGCGCAGGGCATTTTTTTTGTCTCCGGTAGCTGCGTATATATTTGCTATTCTGTAGAAAACATCTGAACGAAGGTAATTCTTGCTTTCGCGGCCGGCAGCTCTTCCATATAAATCAAGCGCTTTATCTTTTTTACCTGTAGAAAAATAAATATCTGCAAGATTCATACATGAAACTGTAGAAACAAGCGGAGAAACAATTCCTTCATACAAAATACCGCCGCTTTCATAAACACAATATTCGTAAATGCGGAGCGCTTCATCAAATTTCTTTTCATCTGTTGCAAACCAGGCTGCAAACTCGGCAGTGCGTTCATCCATTAAACCAATATTCTTACCAATCTGTGACCAGAAATCTTCTTTTGCATTAAAGCCGTACACTGTAGAAACATACTTTGTAAAAAGCTCGCGGGCATCTTCTTTCTGATTTGTTTTAAGCAGGAAGCTGAGCACATACTGAACAAGAAGCATCTGGTACTTTTCTTCTTCTGTATAATTGTTTTCCATCTGAAGCCACAAGTCTGCAGTTTTTTCTTTTACAGTAAATGAGCTGTCTGTTTTATATTTTAAGTCGAGCCGCACAATCGAAAGATACGGATCCTTTGTGCGTTCCATTGCCTGCTCAAGACGGTAAATTGCATCGCTCATAGGAATCTTTCGACGGTTATCATATTTTTCCATTGAAACAGAAGAAATTCCATTCTGCCTCAAATTGCGGATTTCCATAGTTTCTTCGCGTTCAAGATTTGAGTTATATGCAAAGTCGGAATATAAAATAAGTGCTGCAACATTATCTGGCCAGCGGTTTACAGAATAGAACAAAAGGTCTGCGCACGAGTCATCATCATACTGATTTTTTGCCCATACAGCACTGTTTACAACAATTATAGAAAGCAGATTATCATCTTCGGCAGAAAGTTTTGCAAAATTATCAAGCTGACAGATAAGTTCCTGACGTTTAGCTTCGGCAGCTTCCATTTCGGAAACAGCCATGTATGCATCTGACTCAAGCGCAATCTGTTTTATTTCTGAAGTCTTACGTGCACGCGAATAATCCAGAAGATAAGAACGCGAAGCTTCAAGAGCACTTATGGCTTCGTAATACTTTCCGGCATCATATAAAACAAGAGCCCAGAAATATGCATCGTCTGCATCGGCAAATGATTTTGGAAGCAGCGACGAAGCAGTATCAAACAAGCCTTCCTTAAGCTTAAAAATAGCACAGTTTCTAATCCATATAGGATTCAAGCTTCCGCGGTAAGCATCGTAATAAATTGCATAATATTTTGGGTCCTTGTAATAATCAGCCGGTTCACCCTGCATTGCCTGCTTAAGGATTACCTCTGAATAAACAGAACCATATTTTGTTCCGTGCAGATCTTCTGCCATTTTTTTAGCTTCATCAAGTCTGTTCTGGCGCAAAAGCAGAGTTGCATAAATTGCCTTTAATTCAGGACTCCTGCTGTTCTTTTTGAGCGCCTTTTTCAAAAGCTTTTCGGCAAGCTTATCTTCGCCAATCTGAGCATAGCGTTTATAAATGCCAATATACGACCACACATCATAAGCCTGCTTTTCTATTTTCTTAAGCTGCTTTACTGCATCGGCAAATTGATTTTCTGCAATCTGGATATCTACCATTTCAAAATGGCTTGTTAACGACTTTTGCTCTGCCTTTAATTTGCACGAAACACCAAGCAGAGCAAAGCCCAAAATTGTAATGAGAATGAAAATTGAGGTCTTTCTAAAGTTCTTTTCCAATCTTATCAAGTACTGCGTTAATAAACTTATAGGAATCTTCGAGTCCGTATTCACGCGCTATGTTTACAGCCTCGTCAATTACTATCTTTGGCTGCGAGCCGTTCTGGAACTTCATTTCAAAAATGCTTGTTCTCAAAATGGCAAGCGAAACCTTATTTATTCTTTCAAGAGTCCAGTTATCAGAAAGATGCTTTTTAATAAGTTCATCAATTTCTGCAACATGCTCTACAGTTCCCGAAATAATAAAACTGGCAAAGGTGCGAGACTCATCTTCGGAATTGTTCTGTATCCAGGAGAAATTAAGAATATCTTCAACCGGAGATTGACTTACATCCCAGGAATAAACACCCTGGAACGCAAGAATCCTTCCCTTTCTTCTAGACACCTTAGTCTCCCCAGTTCAAAAGTTTATCAAGAGCGTCGCCTGTTTTCTTTTCTTCTACATATTCAGGCTTGCGAAGTTCATCTGCTACTACCTGTGCGGCCTGCTGAATATAAGCCTCTGCCTTTGATGAAGCAAGATTCTGGCGGATATATTCATAAACAGTTGTTGTTGATTCAGGCTGAACAATATCACTCAAAGAAAGAATCTTTGCAGCATACTTATCGGTAAGAGCAAGGAAAATAAATGCTTCATCTGTTTCTGTTATTTCTGAAACATAGCCTTTTTCCATTTCATAAATATAAAGGATACTCTGATAAGTAAGTCCAATCTGTGCAGCACCAGCTTCTGTTTTTGGAAGAATACCTTCCGAAGCTGTATAACCTTCTGCTGTTGACTGAGCAATAATCTGTTCTTTAGAAAGTTTCTTATCTACATATTTGTTACGAAGTTCGTTGATTTTATTTTTTGCGGCATCAGGATTTGAATCCTTGCGAACACCTACTGCAAAAAGCTTAACATAATCAGGCCATACAAATGAAGCTTTGTTTCCTTCATAGAAACCACGGATTTCTGAATCAGAAGGAGAAGCTGCTGCCTGAATTTCATCCTGTTTCTGCTGAATTACATACTGCCGTGCAATAAGCTGATTTTTAAGATATGTCTTGTAATCTGCAACATTCATACCTGTCTGCTTAAGAAGTTCTGCATCCAATGAAGTATTCTGAGCTTTAAGAAGATCATTGAGCTGCTTTTCTGTTACTACAGCCCCAACTGACTGGCTCATTGCCTGCATGAAATACTGATCTACAGTGCTGTCTGGAATTGAAATACCTGCTTTTGCTGCTGCCTGAAGAACAAGCTTTTCATCTACAAGCGCACTCAAAACCTGTTTTTTCTGTTCAAGAGTAAGCTTCTGTCCAATCTGCTTTTCGTAAGTGTCGCAGCGTGTTTTAAGCTGTTTTACAGTAATAGATTCTGACTTATTATATTTTACAATAGTAAGAACCTGCAGGTCATTCGACTGTGCAAAAACCATACCTGCTGCAAGTAAAAGTATTGATAAAACTGAAATAATTTTTTTCATAAAAAACCTCATTTATGTTTCTTTTATATTAACAATTTTAATTTTTGCTAGTTACAGATCCCGAAACAAGTTCGGGATGACATGTCATTGTCGGGCTTGACCCGACAATCTCTTTATTGTTCCAGCGGTAAACCACCAGAAATTACTGCACGAATACGGCGAACCCCGGCTGAAGAACTCTGTTCCTTTTGAATCTTAAATTCTCCAATCTGTGCTGTATGCTGAACGTGTGGGCCACCACAAACTTCCTTGCTGAACCAGTCGTTGTGAACATCGCGGCCGATTGTGTAAACCTTTACGTCTTCGCCATATTTATTTGTAAACAAAGCGCGGGCACCTTCTGCCTTTGCCTTGTCGAGCGGCATAACTTCCATTGTAACAGGAAGATCTTCTTTAATCTTCTGGTTTACAATGTCTTCTACCTTTTTGATTTCTTCCGGAGTCATTGGGCGTTCAAAAGTAAAGTCAAAACGCATGCGCTCGTTGTTGATATTTGAACCTTTCTGAGCAACCTGGTCGCCTAAAACGTTTACCAAGGCCTGCTGCAAAAGGTGTGTTGCAGTGTGATATTTTGTAGTAACTTCTGACTGTTCAGCAAGACCACCCTTAGCGGCTCCTGCGTCTACAGTTTTACTTGCTTCCTGGTGCTTGCGTTCAGCTTCCTTAAAGCCTTCTACGTCTACAGTAAAGCCGTGTTCTGCTCCAAGTTCCTGTGTAAGCTCAAGAGGATATCCGTAAGTTTCATACAAGTTGTAAGCAACCTTACCGCTGATGATTTTCTTAGGATTTTTCATCAGGTTTGGCAAAAGCTTCTGGAACTCTGCTTCACCTTTCTTGAGTGTCTGGCGGAACTTTGCTTCTTCGGCAGTGAGTTCTTTGCAAACCTTGTCGTGATTCTGTTCAAGTTCAGGATAAGGACCCTTGAAGTTTTCGATTACAGTTTCTGCAATCTGAGCAAGAAAGTCCTTTTCAATACCAAGCTTCATTCCGTGGCGAACTGCACGACGAATCAAACGGCGGAGTACGTAACCAGCCCCTACACGGTCCGGAGTAACTCCTCTCTGATCACCAAGAATGAATACAGCAGAACGAGTATGATCTGCAATAATACGGATTGATTTATCTTTTTCGCCGTCGGTTCCGTATGTGTAGCCCGAAAGCTGTTCAATAGTCTTAATAATCGGCTGGAAAACTTCTGTAAGGTAAACGCTTGTCTTTCCCTGAAGAATACAGTTTGTGCGTTCAAGTCCCATACCTGTATCTACATTCTTTTTAGGAAGCGGTACAAGAGTCTTTTCATCTACGCGGTTGTACTGCATGAAAACGTTATTCCAGATTTCCATCCAGTTTGCGCTGTCTGTGCCCTTGTTTGAACCAACAGGAGGAAGACCTTCTCCAACCCAGTAGAAGATTTCTGTATCTGGACCACAAGGACCTGTAGGACCTGCTGCCCACCAGTTGTCCGAAGCCGGCAAATATGCAATCTTGTCTTCCGGCATTCCGTTATCTTTCCAGATCTGAGCAGCTTCTTCATCGCGAGGTGCATTTTCATCACCTGCAAAAACTGTTACGCTGATTTTTTTTGGATCAAGTGCAAGCCAATCCTTGCTTGTCAAAAATTCATAAGAAAAAGCGATTGATTCTTTCTTAAAATAGTCGCCTAAAGACCAGTTACCAAGCATTTCAAAGCATGTAAGATGGCTTGGGTCCCCTACTTCATCAATATCACCGGTGCGTACACATTTCTGATAATCTGTGAGTCGTGTTCCTGCAGGGTGAGTTTCACCAAGAAGATAAGGTACAAGTGGATGCATGCCCGCAGTTGTAAACAAAACAGACGGGTCATTTTCAGGAATCAAAGACTGTCCCGAAATTACAGCATGGTTTTTACTTTTAAAAAACTCAATATATTTTGAGCGGAGTTCATTAGCATTCATAAAGTATAATTATATAGAAAAAAATGGATAGTGTAAATTAGAGCATGAATGTTTATTGTTTTGAAAAAGGGGCACTCCCGTGGGAATAATGCATTGGTGTATGTGTAAAAATGCTCCCGCGTGGAACCTGATTTTGCTCCACCGAGAACGCTGAGCAGGTGGATGATTTTATAAGGTATAAGAAGGGATCTTCTAATATGATATCATTTGAAAAAGTTCAGGCACGGAGTGGGAAAAGTGGGGCGGGTGCTTCTGAGTGGGGACCGGTCATAGAGAAAAATCCAAGGATTTGCGTAGCAAACCGCAGGATTTTTTACACAACCCAGCTCAGCCTGCACCCGACACACTTTTCCCACGTGAGTGCCTGAACTTTTTCCTTATAGATGTTATTGAGATTTATTCGCTTGTTCTTGTAAAAGTATACACCTTACCTTCTGTTGCAAAACAGTCTGTTGGGGTGATTTTTACAGGGGTGAAGATTATGGTGTCGTAGTCGGTTACGGTTTTTTCTATGGTTTGTTTTTTTACTGTTTCGGTGATTGTTTTGGTGCCGAATTCAAGGGCATAAAACTCATTAAGCACTGTATTAAAGGATGTTGCACGCAGTGCCAGAACGTTGTAAGAGCCAATTTCCATCATGGAATAAAGGCCTTCTTCCTGCATGTCATCAAAAAGGAAGGTATAGCGGCTGTCATTAAGATTAATTGAATTTATGCCGTCTACGGTGTTCCATACAGTGTCGCCTTCGAGTTGTACAAGGAAGCGGTTTTTTTCTTCATCATCTGCTTCTTCAAAAGAGCTTTGCAGGCTCATTTTTTTATACTGACCATCCCATTCAGAGCTTTGTTTGATTACAAGACCAATAGAATCATAAAGTGTAATTTTTATTTCATCTGTAGAAATAAGCAGGACATCAAAACGACGCTGAAGGTTTGTAATATCAGAGTTTACTGTATAAAGATAGATTCCGTTGTGGCGCAGCTTGCTGTCATCCCATTCATAAACTTCTTGTGAATCAGACTGAAGAAGGATGATTTCTTTTTTGGCATAATTATAGTAAATGTAGCGTATAACATTATCTTCGTTTGAAGTTTTATACCAAAGGCCATCAAGGAATGCTGCAAAAGTTTCTACAGTTCCATCCTGAATGCGCGAAAGCTCGTTGGCAGCAAGACGACCAGCAGTTACTTTAATTTCATTTGCAAGCTCATATTTTCCCGAACCTGCATTCCATTTGTATTCCTTTTGAATCTGATTCTGCCCCGCAACAATGTTTCCGTCTTCGTCTATGATTTTTTCAGATTCATAAACCCAAACAGAAAAACTTTCACCTTTTGAAAGAGAAAGCTGGTACGAATCGGAACGCTCTGTCTGCTGAATAAAAATTGTTCCGTCAGAAACAAAATCTCCAATATTTATAATTGAATTTTCAGACTCATCCCAAAGGAAAATCTGCATTACATAATTTTCATCTTCGGCCACACCCTGATAAATAAGTGAATTGCAGTGGTCGCCAATAAGATCCATGCCCGAAAGAGAAAAAGTCCTGATTTTTGAAATTGTAGTAGGGATATCTTCAAGTCTTTCGTAATCGGCAGTATCGGGATTAAAAAGGCCCGGAACAATCGTAAAATTTTCGGAACCGGTTTTTCTTACTGTAATAACTTCGTCGTCATAACCATCGTTATTAAAATCAAGTGTGATTGTATTAATAAGCGTTTCGTTGTTTTTAAGGGTTATAAAAGTATCGAAATTTTCGGAATTAAAATCGGAAGTTACTCGGTCAGAATCTGTTTCTGTGTCGACAGTCTGCGAACCTTTTGGAGTTACAATTTTTGCACGAACAGCAGTATTGTTATTCTTTTTAATGAATTTTTTTGAAGCCAGAAATCCCGCACCAAGGAGAATGGCAATTATAATAAACATTAAAGTTATGGACTTTGTCTTCATACTATAACTTTACCGTATTTTCTGATAAAATAAAAGATATGAGAAAAATAATATTTACATTAGCAGCAACTTTTTTTGTTTTAACGTTTGCTTCATGCATGCCTGCAAAAGAAATTACACCGGCTGTACCGTTCAGCGACATAACCGTATTAGAACTCACTAAGGATATGGGAGCCGGCTGGAACCTTGGAAATACGTTTGATGCATACGGCACCGCAAACATGAATTCAGAAACAAGCTGGGGCCAGCCAGTAACAACAAAGGCAATGATTGACGGTCTTGCAGCAAGCGGAATTCAAACAATAAGAATTCCTGTTTCATGGCACAATCACATTACAGATACAACAAATTATACAATCTCTGCACAATGGATGGCGCGTGTAAAAACTGTTGTTGACTGGGCTATAGAAGACGGCTTATATGTTATTATTAATTCTCATCATGACAATTATCTTAGAGCTGGAAAAATGCCTGCAGGCGGCGGATATTATCCAACTTTACAGAACCTTGAAGAATCTAAAAAGTTTTTAAAGAGTGTCTGGTCTCAGGTTGCTGCAACCTTTAATAACGAATACGACGAGCATCTTATTTTTGAAACAATGAATGAACCTCGCCCGGCAGCAACCAGATGTGAATGGTGGTTTGATAATGACGAACTTTGTAAAGATGCAATGAAATGTGTAATGGAGCTTAATCAGACTGCACTTGATTCAATTAGAGCAACAGGCGGCAACAACAAAAAAAGATTTGTAATGTGCCCTTCGCTGCAGGCTAGTCAGAATTCAGCAACGTCGTCTTTGTTTAAGATGCCTGTAGACCTTGAAGAAGGCCGGCTTATTCTTTCTATTCATGCATATACACCATATTCCTTTGCAATGGAAGCACCGGGAGAACGTAAATTCACAAAGGCTCACAAGGAAGAGCTTAATTCATTATTTTCAATACTTAAGAACAGATTTATTGCAAAAGGCTACGGCGTTGTAATCGGCGAATACGGTGCTACAAACAAAGATAACCTTGAAGAGCGAGTTGCCTGGTTTGACTATTATGTTTCAACTGCAACAGAAGCAGGCATTCCTTGTATTTTGTGGGACAACGGAGTATGGGAACTGCACAAAGATGAAAACGGCGAGTTTGATTACAGTGAAGGATACGGATACTATAACAGAACTGAACAGAAATGGTATTTTCCGGAAATAACTGAAACTATAATTAGTGCATCGAAATAATGTGTCATTCCCGTGCTTGTGAAGTGCACCCCAATTATTGGACACTTTAACTAGCCAATTTTAAGGACTGATTCCTAAATTGTAAAGGGGTCAGTCCTTTTAATTTAACCTTTATTCTTTTTTCGTTGTACCAACTCAGATATTTAATCAACTCTTCTTT
>JAGCDP010000028.1 GCA_017651065.1 Treponema sp. | reverse complement strand
AAAGAAGAGTTGATTAAATATCTGAGTTGGTACAACGAAAAAAGAATAAAGGTTAAATTAAAAGGACTGACCCCTTTACAATTTAGGAATCAGTCCTTAAAATTGGCTAGTTAAAGTGTCCAATAATTGGGGTGCACTTCATCGACGCGGGAATCTTTTTTTAACGTTCTGTCAGTGGCTTTTGACGCCATTCATTCAGCTGGGCTTCTATAAGTTCCTTACTTTCATCTAAAACTTTCTGACATTCTTCTTTTCCGTTTGGACAAGGATAAATCTTTAAAACCTTTAAGCGGTAACTACCCTTCTTTATATTTTTTAATAATCCTTTTAAATCTGCAATTTTCCAGCCGCCGTCTACGGCACAAACTACAACAGGAAGACCACTGGCTTCTGTAAGAGTCCTGAAGCCAGCAGAATAAAATTTTCCAAGGTTTCCATCACGCGAGCGTGTCCCTTCCGGGAAAAGAACCGGTACAAGCTTCTGCTCTTTTGAGCGTTTACCAAAATCAGAAATCAGTTTTACAGATTCAAACGGACGAACATTACGTGGAATTAAACAATGCTGTTGTGATTTAAGCATAGGTGATACAAGCGGAATTCCTTTTCCAAGTGCATCCTTTGCAATAAAACGAAGATCAACTTCAGGCATAAAGCGCATAAATGCAGGAATATCAAAAAGACTCTGGTGATTACAGATAATCATAAATTCACCAGGGAGTTCAGCCTTTGATTCTTCGTAGCCAAAAAAGTTAAAGCCGTCAATTTTATGAAGAACACCAAAAACTTTTACCGGCATTTTTTTAACGCAAAAATCAGAAAGTTTTTTGGCAGTTTTTTTTGAAAATGGATAAACAATTGCAAGACCAATAGCAATTGGAATTAATAACAATCCTAATGTTACAAAAGTAATAAAGTTACGCATAATCAAATTATAACGTTTTTCTAATCAAAAATAAACCTTTTTATTTTTTCTGTAAGGTCATTCAGCGGTTCGTATGCTTTTTTGCATTCCGGCATACTTTGAATAAAATTCATTCCGTAGCGTTTTTCGTAAATACGTCTGTCTAAAACTGTTACTACACCCTTATCATCTGATCTTCTTATAAGGCGACCTATTCCCTGACGGAACTTTATAACTGCTTCCGGTACGCTCATTTCCATAAAGGAATTTCCACCACGTTTTTCAATTGCTTCTGATCTTGCTACAAAAACAGGATCATTTGGAACTGTAAAAGGAAGCTTTACAATTATTACCTGACTAAGCGATTCTCCAGGAATATCAACACCCTGCCAGAAGGAATCTGTTGCAAAAAGAACACTTTCATTATCGTTTTTGAATTTTTCAAGCAGTTTTGAATTATCATCATCTCCCTGCTTCATTATAAGCCCGCCAAAACCTTTGAGCATATGAACTGTTGTATTATGTGCACTTCTAAGCGATTCATATGAAGTAAATAAAACAAGAGTACGACCTTCGGCAGCAGTAATGAGTCGCGGAATTGCCATTTCTATCCATTGCTGAAACTCTGGTTTATCAGGTAAAGGCGCATCATTTGGAATTGCAAAAAGCATGTTCTTATCATAAGGGAAAGGTGAATCAAAAGAATTACAGCTTACACGTTCCGGGTCTGTATAATTAATTCCTGTTCTACTGCACCAGTATTTAAAATCGCGGCCTGTTCTTAAAGTTGCAGAAGTACAGATTACACTCGACATTTCTTCATAAACACCCATATTCATTAGGTTTGAAATATCAAGCGGAGTTTCGGTTAGGATTACATAATCAGCGTCATCACTCTGGCGTGCAAGATCTGGCGGAAGACGTTTTTTTTGAATCCAATATACATTCTGCCTTTTTTCATCCCAGAGAGCAAAGTTTTTGAGAAGAACAACATAACTGTCGAGCCGGCGTAAAACAATTTTTGCTTCCCAGAATGGAGCTGCTTCTTTATCGTCGTCGGCAACACCTTCAATTATCACTCGAACAAGATTTGTAAATTCTCCAAGGGAATCGGCAAGCTCTGTAGTCTGAACTAAAAAAGGACCAAATTGTCTTGCAGTTGCTTCATATAGCCGCATTGAATACTCATGCCCAAGAAGATCTTTTGCAGCAAGTTCAAGATTGTTTATTGCATTTTTAATTCTGGCTGTAAGTGCGTATGCTTCCTGAACCTTATCTTCATTTTTAGAAAAAACAGCAATTGAACAAAGGTGTCCGAACTCTGATGATTTTCGTTTGCGGTACATTTGATTTACAAGTTTTATGAGTTTAAAACGGTTTACACTTTCGCTGAAAAAGCTTGTAGCTGCATTTTCTATACCATGAGCTTCGTCAAAAATAATTCGTCTGTATGGAGGAAGAACTGAAGGTTCATCATAACCAACACCACTCATACGAGACTCAATATCTGCAAATAAAAGATGATGATTTACAACAATAATTGAAGCACTGGCTGCCTGTTTGCGAACCTTCATTACATAGCATTCATTAAAAAACGGACATCGTTTACCCATGCAGGCATCGCTTTCGGAATTAACTTTTGTCCAGGCATTTTCTGAAGGCATAAACGAAAGATCACTTTTTGAACCTGTATTTGTAGTTTCTTCCCAGTCTGCGATTTTTTTGATTTCTTCAGTTTCATCTTCAAACAAGTCTAAGACAGATGCAGTTTCCATAAGGCGGCGTTTACAAATATAATTCTGCCGCCCTTTCATAAGAATGAACTTTAATTTTTTACCAATGATTTTTTCTACAGCAGGAATATCTTTTTCGCAAAGTTGCTGCTGAAGGTTTATTGTACCTGTAGAAATAATAACGCGCTCTTTATTCTGCAGTGCCCACAAAAAAGAAGGAATAAGATAAGCATAAGACTTTCCAACACCAGTCCCAGCTTCAAAAACTCCGATATGATTTTGATTAAAAGTTTTAGCAATATTTTTAAGAAGTTCAATCTGGACAGGACGTTCTTCAAAGTTATCTGAAACTTGTGAAAGTTTTCCCCCGCTGGCAATTAATTCCCCAGCAGTGTCGCAATCAATCAGTTGTATTTCACGAGTCTCTTGACTGTCAGTGTCTTCAAATTGTTCCATTCCCACCCAATTTTCTGGATTGCCACGTCGCTCCGCTCCTCGCAATGACGAACGCCGCTGCGAGCAAGGCAAAACTCGCTGCTAAAAAAAATGCTCACCGAATGGTGAGCATTTTTTTTAGCATCTCCTAGCAGAATTGAACTGCTGTTGTCGGGATGAAAACCCGATGTCCTAACCACTAGACGAAGGAGACATACAGTAAAAAACTGTTATTAGAATATAACAGAA
Source organism: Treponema sp. (assembly GCA_017651065.1). GTDB lineage: Bacteria > Spirochaetota > Spirochaetia > Treponematales > Treponemataceae > Treponema_D. The sequence continues at coordinate 38,044 of JAGCDP010000028.1, read as the reverse complement.
TTAAACTATTTGGTCAATAGTATTACATATTCAAACCAAATTTCTTTGTAAGTTTTTCCTGGAGCACTTTACAATCTTCTACAGGCATACCAAGGTTTATTGCGTTATTCAAGTCGTTCATAGATTTTTCGTATTCCTGAATTTCGTAATAAGCCATGGCACGGCGGAAATATGTATGTGCCTGAAACTCATTGATTTCCAAAGATTTAGTATAATTCTGAATTGCCCATTCGTAATTTTTCTGAATTGCGCAAACAATTCCCTTGTAATAATAAGTTCTGAATGCCTTAGGATCATATTGCAGACTTATATCAAAATCCTGAAGTGCGGCATCAAAATTATTCATGCTGAAATATGCCATACCTCTGTGCTTTCGGATTACTGCAATAATAGTTTTGTCTTTAGAAGAATCGAGTGCTTCAAGGATTTTTGAATAGATGACAACTGCTTCTTCAAGATTTCCGGCATTATGCTGATGAAGCGCATTTATAAGCATTTCATCAATTGTTCCATTCATATTAGGAGTTAATCTGTTTATATCTTTTTCAACTTCTTTTGGTTTTTCGTCAATAAGACTGTCGGCAATATCATAAAAGCTGTGGCGTCGCTCTTCAAGTTCCTTTTGAATGCGGCTCTGATAATCGCGGATTTCCTGGAAGGTTATATCTGCCAGAGTGAGCATTGCATTAAGAGAAGCAAGCTTACGTCGTAAAGGTGTATCAAGCGGGTTGAACTCTGTTTTGTAAATAAGCTCGTGCTCTACTTCGGCCCAGGCATCCTGTAAGATTGTACGAATCTGAATTTCGCACACAAGATTATCCCCAAGAGGCTTTAAGTCATCAAACAGTTCAATTTTTGGTTTACAGCTTTCCGGGATTTTTATAAGAACGTGAATAGATTCATAACCGAATTCACTGAATTTTTTGTCGGCACCCTTTACTTCTATTTCTTTAATTTCAAATATCTTTTTAATCTGTTCTAGGCCAAGCTGCATGTCTTCAAGGAATGCACAAATCATACGGATTCCCATCATATCTGTAAGCAATACAAGAGAATCGGAATCTTTGGTTTCTTCGGGTTTTAAACGCAGGATTTTTTTATAGTAACTGTTAAAACTTTTTACTCGGCTTTTATATGTAGGCTGTGCATTTAGTTTTATTTCTGCATGCAGAATATCAATAATATTTTCCATTACGATTGCAAAATATTCTGCATAAGATTCGTAGAGTTTTCTTATCTCCGCCTTTGAAGGTATTCCTGAGTTGTTTTTCATACCTTCATTATAAACGATAAATGTTTATAAAGCAAAAAAAAAGCACTCCCATGCGGAAGTGCTTTTTTTCTATATTTTAGAGCTTACTTATTTGGCATCTGCAGCCTGACCAGCGTTACTCTGAGCGTTAGAATCAGAATCTTCATACAAGCTTGAAGTGAAATTTTCTTCTGTTGCTAACTTAGACTTTTCGAGATAGCGGTTAACCTGCTTGTTACCAAACTTAGACATTTCGGCAGCCTGGCGATCAGACTCTTTCTTACCAATGATTCCCCAGAGGTCTTCATCAGCGATATCGCGGTCTGATGTAAGAATAGCCTTGTCGTAAATGATCTGTACATCTTTGAAGTATCCAATGAAGTCTCCACCAATGTGAGAAGCATCGCGAGTAATTTCGAAGCCTGCAAACTTGATGAAAGGTGTTCCTCTTGGATAGATTGGGTAAACGCGGATTTCGCGGTTACGGATTTCTGAAATGTACTGTGGGTTGTTCCAGCGGAGTTCTTTCCATCCGTCGAAACCAAGATATCCCATGAAATAGCGGCGTTCTACGTTGTCGTTATCTGTAAGGTGTACATAAAGTCCGTGTGGGAACTGCATACCCATTGTTGTAACTTTAATAGATTTGATTGTTCCTACATTCTTTACAACACCAAATCCACCTTCGAACAATGTCTTTTCGAATGAAGGATTCTGAGCAACGTTGAATGAAGAAGCATCTTCATCTTCGCTCAATGGCTTTCTTTCACCGTCATCACTAACAGTAGAAAGTGGTTCGTAAGCAGGGATATCAAAAGGAGGTACGATTCTAGCATTTGCATTTGAGTTCCAGGTAGGGAATACAATGCGAACACCCATTACGTTCTTTCCTGCAAATGGAACATCTGCTGATTCTTTTACTGGAGCAGCAACTACCTGAGAATCTGCAAGACTCTGAACTGTCTTTGCAGAAGAATTCAATGTAACTTCCCATTCTGGAAGAGACAAAGAAGTTCTCATAAGATCTTTCTGTTGCTTAGTAAAGGTTGAACCTGCACTAACAGCGTAGTCCATTGTTGTACGCTTGTTCTGCTTTGATACGACATTACCATCTGAGTCAGTAAGTTCGTAATCAGCATCCAACTGTGTAAAATCGATGAGCATAGCTTCTTCAGCAAAAGCAACGCCACCTACGAGCAGCATAGCAGCTGCAATTAAACCCAAAGTCTTCTTCATATTGAAGCTCCTTTTTTTATACTAATTCGATGTAGCCTTGTATAATAAACTATTATCTTATAAGTATTCTATTTTGTCAACGCTTTTTTTTTATTCAAAAGCATATTTTCCATCAACAAAAACCTGCACTTCCTCTATGTGCGGGAAATTGTTTTTTATGTTTTCCTTAAGAAGTTCAATGCCATCTCTTATAGAAATAACATTGTTTCCCATATATATAATATCGGCAGAAAGGTCTATATATACCACCTTGTTTCTTTCAAAACATGAATTTATTTTTGTTCCAGGGGTAAAAAGATATTTAGTACGTTCAAGTCCTGAGCCAAGAACAAGCTCATCGGCAAAATAAGCGATTGAATCTTTATTTGGATTTTCTTTTAAATATCGTGTTTCGAGTACATATTTTCCTTCATCGACACAAGGGAACATAAATACATATTTTTTACCATAGCCTTTTTTTGCATAAACTCCGGCTGAAATTATTAAAAAAAGAAACGCAACGCCTGCGGCAATATAAATCGGAATATATTTTTTAAAGTCAATTTTCATTTGCAGAAGTAAATCCTTTTGAGCGCTCAAAGTGTGTTATAAACGCTGCTATTCCATTATATATTCCAAGGGCTGCTTTTTTCAAGTATGTATCGTTATTCAAAAGGAGTGCTTCTTTTTCGTTTGAAACAAATCCAAGCTCTATGAGGACACTAGGCATGTTTGAATTTTTTACTACAAACCATTCCTCTGCCTTAATTCCTCTGGCCTTTGACTGCTCTCCAATCTGGCTCTGAAGTCCATCCATTATGAACTTGGCAATCATTATTGATTCAGTTGTATATTCTTCTTCGAGCATTGAATTAAGAATTGGGAAAAGCGAAGAATCATCTGTTGTAGATTTGTCTAATACTGTACGGCGGTATCCTGGTGAAAGGTACCATACTTCATAACCTGAAGAAGTTTTATTAAGTGAAGAGTTTACATGCACAGAAATAAACAAAACTGCTTCATCTTCCTTAACCTTTACATTATTTGCAATTTCTGTTCGTTCCTGAAGTGTAAGGAAAACATCTTTGTTTCGTGTAAGAATAATCTGCTTGTCCGGATATGCAGTTTTAAGACGCTCCCCAAGTAATATTGCAACCTTAAGGTTTATGTCTTTTTCCTGGATAGTAACATCTTTACCGTTGATTTTGTATGTTTTTAAGGCACCAGGATCTTTTCCACCGTGGCCTGCGTCTATAAGGATTGCCCCTACTTTAAACATTGTTGAATTATTTTCTTTGAACATCTGGTCGGCATCGTTCATGAATTTCTGCGAAACATATATTTTATTATTTTTAATTTCAGGTGCATCTGTTGTTTCAAAGCGTACATTATCGAGCATTACAATGCTTTCGTTATTTCTGAAGGTTATCTGGTGTCCGTCTTTTTCGAGCATTCCTGTTTCAGAAAGAGAATCCCAGTAAAGTGTAATTCCTTCTGATTTTGCCTTGTCCATTAACGAAATATCGTTTGCTGCAAAGAGCGACGAGAATAAAGAAATTGTCATTAAAAATAAGATATATTTTTTCATATCACACTCATTTATTTATCAGAACCCTTCGACAAGCTCAGGGACCCCGTTTTTTTTAGTAACCCTATTTCTTACTATCGGAATAATAAACTGCTGCTTGAATGCCACCGCGCATGATTGCCTTAAAAAACAATTTTTTATCTAATGCCGGATGTTTTGCACGAAGAAGGTCAAACTTGCGCAGAGTGTCTGCAATTGTATTAAAGTTCCAGTCTGTAAGATTTTGATATTCCGTAGTATTTAAGAAATCAGGAAGTTGAGATGCAACCGGTGTATCTGCGTCAATCTGGCCCTGAAGTTCGTTAAGCTGATTTTCTGTAAGTTTACCAAATGCATCTGGCGGAAAGTTTTCTTCGTCTGATTGTGTAAGGCCTGCAAGATAATCATCTGTTTCTTTTGTGTTTGGTTTAAGAGTTATGAAAACATTTGAAACAGCGTCTTCTGCAGCTTTGATTGCTGTTGTCCTGTCGTTGCTTACTGCAATTATGTTTCCGCATTTTTCTACGTTGTTGCGTGGAAAATCAACCTTACTTCCAATGCTTACAGTTGCACGAGGAAGTTCATCAAAAACAGCTTTATCTGTAAACTCTGTGATATTTTCTATGTATTCAACAGTTCCAGGAATGCTCATCCAGGCGCGCTCTGCAGATGTGCGGACACACGGAACTTCAAAAAGCTCATAAGGAGCCGGGAGCGATGAACATAGTGTCGACGGTGTGTATGTTACCGGTTCTGCACGATCCAGCAGTTTTTCAGGCTCATTGCCTGTTGCTATAAGAAGGCCCTGTTCTGTAAGGTTCAAGTCGCTTGCATATGGATAAGTCCAGCCAGACATATAGCCGCCAGAAAGACGAGCAGCAATTTCACCAATCATAGGACCATTTTTTGTATATTTAATATCAGCCTTTGCAGCACCACAAGTTAAGCCTTCTGCTTTGGCACCAAGGGCAAATACAGAAATAAGCTCATCATGCATTTTCTGTGGAATGTCTGCCGGCATTGTGTGACCAATTTCTATAAAGTAAGGTGCATATTTTATATGACGGATTGCAAATCCTGTAACAATAAACTTTCCGTTGTAAACAAGCGCGTCAATAGAAAATTCAGGACCGTCCATGTATTCTTCTATAATTGCATAACCTGTGCGGGAACATTCTGTTGCAATTTTTATTGCAGGAAGAAATTCTTCTTTTGTGCGTACCATTCTGCAGCCGCGTGCGCCCATATTGTCTACAGGCTTTACAACAAAAGGAAAATCCATTTTATTCAATACTTTTTCAATCAGGCTTTCAGAAACATCTTCTTTTCCGGCTCGGATAAACTTTGGAGACGGGACGCCTTTTTCTTCGAAGCAGGCCCTCATCTGAGTTTTAACGCTTGCATTTGTTGCTGCTTCAAAGCTGTGTGCAGGAAGTCCAAGTTTTTCACAGACATAGCTTACGCTTGCAGAAAAATCTGTTCCAGCTGTAAAAACTCCTTCTAATCCTTCTGCGGAATTTTTAAGGCGTGTACAAAGTTCAAGAATTCCTTCTTTATCTTTTAAGTCAATTTTAAAAAACTCATCGGCCTGTGGAATACAAACTGCTTTTGTGTCTGCATCTACTACAATTACATGAAATCCGAGTTGTTTTGCACTTAAAATTGCAGGTTTTTGCATTAATCCTGCGCCAAGAATTACTATATTTTTCATTTATCCGCCTTTTTACGGCAATATATTTCTACCGTGTCGCCAAGCTGCATTAAATGTGAATATTTGTCTATAAGATTCCACTTAATACTGCCCTTCTGAATATTTTCTTTCTGGCAGATTGGGAATCGTTCGGGATGATGACCTGTTGAAACAATTTTTATTACTTCAAAACCGTATTTCTTTAAGATTTTTTGTGCTTTTGAAGGTTCCCAGATTGAAAAATGGTCAATTGGGCTGATTGTATAAAAATGATCAAGATTGCTTTTTGCAGAAATACCTTCACCTGAAGGAGTTGCAAACGCAAATATTCCACCCTCTTTTGTAATTTCAGAAATCTTTGAAAGCACGCTGTCTAAATCTTTAAAATGTTCAATTACATACCACATAGAAACAGAATCAAACTGTGAAATACCAAATTCTTTCTGGCAGTCAATCTGCGGAAAAGCGCTGCATGCAGACGGAAAGCGCAACTTTGTTTTTACATAATGAATTGCTTCTTCCGAAATATCTGTTCCAAAAGGATTAAGTCCAAGCTCACTTGCAGCAGCTAAAGAAGGTCCGTATGCACAGCCAATATCAAGATAGTTTTTCCCGCCTAAGTCATCCTGCAAGGCATTTATAATTTCAAGGCGTCTTGTACACTGAGCTTTTATGGAATTAAAATCTTCTTCATAAGTTTTACCGTACTGCTTTTTGTAATCTTCAAAAAAGTACGATTTTTTATACTGCATTTCTTCTTCTGCAGTAAAAGACATGTATACAATTCCACAGTTTCTGCAGCGGCGGTATGTTCTTCCTGCATTTCTTGAAATAACAGAGTCAGGCTTTGCATTTTTACCAGATTCTTCTGATTTTTGACCACAGACAGGACAGTATAATTTTTTACCAAGAGCAAGCTTTTGAATATAAGAGCCAAGTGATTTTTGCTTTATGCTCATTTTCATCTGAGGATATAAAAGCGGAGACTCAAGCGCCTTCTGCATTTTTATGGAATCGATTTTCCCATGTGGAATAAAAGCAAAATCATATTTTTGTGCAAGTCGTTCGTGAAGTTTTGTTGTTGCAACCATTATTACAGCACATCCGGCAAAAGCTGCTTCAAAAGCTGTAAGTCCGTAATGAGAAACAACTAAATCATATTCAAAAATCTTTTCCCTAAGATTTTCTACAGGAGGAATAAAATTTATATTTAAAATATTTCTGTACTTTTCAATATCACTTACAATTGCGGTAACTTTTGCACCAGGAAGATTTTTTACAAGTGCCTGGGCTGCAGGAAGTGTAAGACTAGCCGGATCTTCGCCGCCAATGCATACAAGTACTTTTTCTATATTATGAGTGCGCTCTGCCTTTACATTTACAGGCTTTGAAATATAGCTTGTATCAAAAAGATTCGGAAGTCGGTCAATATCATAAGACGGAATTATGTCTAAAAGATAATCAGAGTATTCCGAAAAATCAGAACCTTCATCAAGACAAATGAGCTTTTTACATTTTGAAAAACTCTGTGCCTGTTCTGGTGAAAGCTTAAAATTATCGGTGATTATTACAGGATTAAAGGTTTGATCAGGAAGCGCATTGATTATCTGCCAGTTTTCAAGCCCTTTTTCTTTATATTCATCAAGAATTGAAGCAGTTTCTACAAGAGTGCAGTCATCAGGAATATAAACAAAGCCTTTTGTTTCAACTGCAGCACTAAGACAACGGTGAAGATGACCTGTTCCCTGCCCTTTTACTACAGACGGAACAAAAACAACCGGATTATTTACAGCATCTGAATTACAGGCAGAAATAATCTGTTCTGTTGTATATGGTTCTTTGCAGTTTTTAAGATAATTTACAATGCTTATTGCCCTAAGATAATCAGAATAGGTGTCTATTGTTGTTCTAAGCTCGGGATAATTAAAACGAACAGGAGCTTTTATAAATTCACACTTGAACTTGTCTTTGTGATTGTAAAGTGCTGGTCCAACATGCTCATGGTCGTAAGGATTATCTGTTTGAGTTGCGGCATCTAAAAGCGACTGGGCGCTGAAGATTTCTACGCCCGAACCGTGAGGAAGTCCTGTGTAAGTTAAATAATCACACGGATGACGTCCTTTATTTCTTGCTTCAAATTCTTCTACACTAGCCTGTGCTGCTTCATAAAACAAAAAAGGATTGTCTGCAGTAGCGCGGATTATTGTTTCAACTTTAAGTGTTTTTATAAGATCGCAGAAGCGTTTTAAAACATCATCAAGGTCGCCGGCAAAGCAGTCAAAGCCGTTTTGTTTACAGATTGGTTTTAAAGTTTCATATGATTCGTGATCTGTTGCTACATAATATTTGTCTGCCTTTACTTTTTTCATGGAAGTTAAAACCCACGCGAGCACAGGCTTATCACCAAGCATTTTTAAAGCTTTTCCGGGTAAACGAGAGGAAGATAATCTGCACTGAACAATTACTGCACGCTTAGTTTTCATTAATTTCCGCCTGTGGCAGCTGTTCATGCCAGTCTTTTATAAAGGTTTGTAAGTCCATTTTGAACTGATATTTATTTTTTTCTACCCATTCCTTTGCAGCTTTAAACTGACGTTTTGCTTCAAGATATCCGCAGGAAGAATGGAAAAGGAATTTTATAAATGACGAGTTTTTAATGAATGCAGCTTCGTTTTTATATTTTGGAACTTCGTTTTTAAGGTAATATCTTAAATAATCCTGATTAATTGTTCTGTCATCTACAGAAGGTTCGTCTACATAAGAAAACTGAAGCATTGTTGTAAGCTTTGTTTCTTCACCCCAGAGCCATGAACGAACTGCAAGATCAAGATTCTGCCAGTAAGAAGATTTAATTGTATAGTCAAAGCCGCCTAGCTGAATGAATTTCTTACGGTTATAAAGAGCAACATAATCTTTAGGGTAAATTGTTTTTTTACCGTCTGTTACTACAGAAGAAGAATCAATTACAAAGTGTCCCTTTTCTGCTCCCGGAGTAAACAGTGTATTAAGACCGTTTTTGTTTTTATCGAGCAGTCGTGGAACAACACAGTAGATTTTTGAACTTGTAAGGCGGTCTGCAAGATTTGTTAATACTGCCCCGCTTGGAATATAAAGGCTGTCGCGAAGAACAAGAACATAATCTGCATCAATTTCGCTCATTGCAAGATTGATTAATTCACCGTCTGAAGCTTTTTCAAGAGGAATAAAAAATTTAATATCAGGATATTTTTTAGAAATATCTTCGATTGAGTAATTTGAACTGTCGTGCTCAATAGAAATTATTGAACGGAAGTTGCAGCCCATTAAATTTTCAAAAACATTGAGTTTAAGATGACTTGCACTTGAATGCAAAAGAATTACAGAAATATTAAGTACATCAGGCGAATTATTAACTTTTCCGCCAAGTACTGTCATATTAATCTGGTGTTCATCAAAAGTTGAAGGTATAGAACTCATCGCAACCTCCGCATTTATCACAGTAAGCCTTGTTTATATTATCTTTTAAGTGTACGTCAAGCTTTTTCCATACAGCTTCTATGCCTTCGTCAAAAACGTTACCTGCGATGTCATCTAAAACGCGGCTGTAGCATACAGGAACGTCCCCATTGCAAAGAATTGTCAGATCACGACGCAGATGCCAGCAAACATTTCTGTCTAATGGTGAAAGATCTGCAGGTTCTTCGTTTTTAAGTAAGCCTGCAAAGCTGTTGTATTTCTGGATTATAAAGTTTCCGTGACTTTCGCTTGTTTTTTCATTCCAGTAGCGGAAAAATCCTTCAAGCTGTGGTTCGTTTGCATTCATTCTTACGAACTGAGGATATACGCAGCCTGGAAGTAATTCTTCAAGCTTTTTTACTGTGTCGGCGGCGCTTATAAGATTAAAGTCTTTTCCTCTAAGCTGGGCGCAGACATTTGGATCAATGCCATCCATTGAAACTACGAGCATAAGCTTTTGCCAGCCGTTTGTGCGTTCTGAAGCGGCGTTTATGATTGGAGCAACTTCCTTAGCAAAATTTTCCGGAATTGAACAACCGTCTGCTTCTATAAGAACAGAAAGTCCTTCGTAAGAAAGGATTTTTTCTATTATTTTAAGTAAATCAGGATTATTAAAGCATTCTCCCCAGGCAGAAAGTCCTACAACTGCTTCTCCGGAAAAGTCTGCAATCTGGTCAATAAGCTTACAGGCGTTGTCAAAACTCATTACTTTTGCTGCTTCACAAGCTTTTACGCCTTCTTTTTTCAATAATTCAGCAGGATACGGGCAATAGGTGCATTGTCCATGACATTTTTGAGCAAGCTGAAGATTATAGAATGCAGGAACTGTTTTTAAGATTTCTGCACTTTTTGCTGCATATTCAGATAATTTAACAGCATCGTCGTTTGAAATACCGCTTTCGTAAAGCTTCTGACATGCAATAAATGTTTCTTTTTTGCGGCAATCAAAGGCAAAACGGAAGAGTCTCCAGTCTACAGGAGCAAGAACTGTTTCTACTTCAAAAGAATTTATGTCTGTTTTGATAATATCCATGAGGCTGTGGCGTGTGATTTTCTGGTCGCCTGTAGCTTTTGCTGTTGTTTTAGAAAGCTCTTTAAGAATTGCAATTGTTCCTTTGTCTAAAACCTCCGGTGCAAAACCTTCCGGATAGCCTTCGGCAAAGGTATATTCTGCTTTATAATCAAAATGAGTGCTTAAAAGCCCCTGTGTAAGAGTTTTATTTAAGAAAAGACAGTCTGCATAGCTGAAAATCAAGGATTCTGCACCTGATTCACTGCAAATTTTGTCTAATTCTTCTAAAAGCTCACTGATTGTTGAAAGTCCGCTGATTTTGCGTACTTCAAAACCAAAGGATTCTGCAGCAGAAAGACATAATTCCTTAGCGCTTTTGCCCGAGAAAACCTTTTCATCTTCATATTTATTTTTTTCGTCAAATAAAACAACAATACTTTTCATCAACTTCTTTATCGGCAATTGGTTGAACAAGTTAATGGAATTAAGATAAAATATAGGCATGGGTGTACAGGCAGAACAACTGACAGAACAATTAAATCAAGTCTTTTCTGTTTCGCAAATTACTTCTTATATAAAAGAAATTCTTGAAACTGCATTCACTACAATAGTTGTAGAAGGCGAAATTTCTAACTGGAGGCCTTCAAGCTCTGGACACGTCTATTTTACCCTCAAAGACAATACTGCACAGCTTAAGGCAGTTATGTTTAAAGGCTCGCTCTACTCTCTTACATTCAGACCAAAAGATGGCGATAAGGTACGCTGTACAGGCCGCATTTCTGTATATGAACCTCAGGGAAACTACCAGCTTATTGTAAACAAAATGGAAGCAACAGGTGCCGGCGATATTCTTGCAATGCTTGAAGAACGAAAGAAAAAGCTTGCCGCCGAAGGATTGTTTGACGAACAGAACAAAAAGCCTTTACCGCTGCTTCCACGCACAATTGGAGTTGTAACAAGCCCTACTGGTGCCGCAATCCGTGATATTCTGCAGGTTAGCAGGCGCAGAAATAAAAATATTAATGTGATTGTATTCCCGGCGCTTGTTCAGGGTGAAGGTGCCGCTCAAACAATAGTTAAGATGATAGAAATTGCAAATAATTATAAGCTTTGCGATATTCTGATTGTTGGCCGAGGCGGTGGTTCGCTTGAAGATTTACTTCCGTTCAGTGAAGAAGCAGTTGTGCGTGCAGTTGCAATGTCTGAAATTCCTGTAATTTCTGCAGTAGGACATGAAATTGACTGGGCCTTGTGCGATTACGCCGCCGACAAACGAGCCGCAACCCCTTCTGCAGCAGCAGAGCTTGCAGTTCCGCTTTTGAGTGATATTACACAGGATATTACATACTACAAAACAGAACTTTACAATGCAATTAAGCAGAAAATAGAAAATAAACGGTTGATTGTTCGTGCATTCGACCCGTCTGCATTGGAAATACGCTTCAGAAACATCCAGCAGCCGCTTTTAAACCGCTTTGACAACGCAAAAGAAGGCCTGAAGGATGGAATCCTTGAAAAAATAAAGGATTTGCGCACCCGAATTGCAACATGCAGGACTGTTTTAGAAAATGCAAGCCCACAGACTATTCTGAATCGGGGATATTCTATGGTTTGTGATGAAAACGGGACTATTATACGAGATTCGGCGCAGGTAAACACAGGACAAAACTTAAAAATTACTCCAGCAAAAGGAGTTATAGAGGTAACTGTAAAATAGAAACGCCATTGCCACGTCGCTGACGCTCCTCGCAATGACGAGGAAAGGAGATTATAATGAATACTTTCGAAGAAAACTTATCTAAGCTTGAACAGCTTACGACTGACATAAAACGAAGCGACATTTCGCTCGAAGATGCACTCAAGGACTTTGAAGAAGGCATTAAGCTCGCCGCAGGCATGGAAAAACAGCTTGATGAAATAGAAGGCAAAGTTCAGATTCTTATGAATGAACCAAATCCTATGGATAAAAGCAACCAGCCCGAATTTGACACATTTTCTGAACAAGGTGACGTAAACGGAACAAGAAAATGAGCCAGACTAACCCTGTACGCACACTAAATGCAGAAGTTGCTCGTAAAATTGCAGCGGGAGAAGTAATTGACCGCCCTAATGCAGTTGTGCGCGAGCTTATAGATAATGCAATTGACTCGGGTGCAACTCAAATTACAGTAGAAATCACTGGTGGTGGTATAGAAAAAATCCGTGTAATAGATGACGGCTCGGGAATGACAAAGGAGGACCTTCAGAATTGTGCACGTCCTCACGCAACAAGTAAAATTGCTACCGAAGTTGATTTAATGAACCTTTCTACACTTGGTTTTAGAGGTGAAGCACTTGCATCTATTGCGGCAGTTGCGCGTCTTAGCATTACAAGCGGCGGCTTTAAGATGCGTGCAAGCATTACAGAAGATCATATAATTGAACCGGTTGCAGTTACAAAGGGAACAATAGTACAGTCAGAAGGCCTTTTTGAAAATTTCCCGGCACGCAGACAATTTTTGAAACGCCCAGCTACAGAAGGTGTAATGTGCAGGAACACTTTTATAGAAAAAGCAGTTTCGCGCCCTGATATTTCATTCAGATTTATTAGCGACGGAGAAACAAAGCTTGATTTACCTGCAGGCCAGACCTTACGTGACAGATTTGTTGATGCAAACAGATATGAATACGACAGAAATCTTTTTTATGAAGTAAAAGGAAGTGCTTCGGGCAGCGAACCAGACTGGTCGTTCAGCGTGATTACAGGAGAGCCTGCAGTAAGCCGTTCAAACAAAAAGGACATTTATATTTACACAAACGGACGCCGTATTCAGGAATATTCACTTGTTCAGGCAGTTGAATATGGCGGACAGGGCTTTTTCCCAAACGGTACCTACCCTGTTGCACTTGTTTTTATAACAATTAATCCAAAACTCGTTGATTTTAATATTCATCCGGCAAAAAAAGAAGCCAGATTTTATGACCTTTCGGAGCTGCATCATGCAATAAGCTCTTCGCTCAGGACATTTTATCATACTTATACATATCAGAATTTTGCAAATGATAAACCGGCAGATGAACCGACGTCTTTGGGGTCCCTGCCCTTCGACATGCTCAGGGACCGCGACACGAAGAGCTCTTATGAACGCCACATTACTTATAAGTCAGGCCCTTCGACAAGCTCAGGGACCACATTTGGCTCAGGGACCGCGAACTTTAGCACAAGTGGCGCGATGGTACATGATTTGCGTTCCAAGTTTATGCCTTCGGCACGCACAAGCACTTCTTCTCTTGCAGAACAGGCAATGCAGTCTTTTTCTAAGGAGTTCACTGCGCCACAGAAAGAAAAATCAAAAATAAGATACATTGGCCCGGCCCTTGGTACTTTCCTACTGGCAGAAAAGAACAACTCGCTTTACATAATTGACCAGCATGCCGCACATGAAAGGATTCTTTTTGACAAAATAATGAACAATCAGGGTGGCCGTCAGCAGCTTCTCATTCCATATAAAATCCGAACAGAATCAAAAACTCAGGATAATCAGCTTGAAAAATTAAAGGAACGACTTTCGCAGATTGGTTTTGACGCAGAAAAAAAAGATGACGGCTACTGGGAAATAACTTCAATCCCAGAACGCTGGACCGGCACAGAATATGACTTCCGCGCCCTCTTATTTGTAAAAAACGTAGAACCAGAACAAATAATCCGCTCAATTGCAGCAATGACAGCCTGTAAAGCCGCTGTAAAAGATGGATACGTCCTTGATGACGAAACAGCCGCTCGACTGGTAGAACAGGCCTTCACTCTGGAAGACCCGCACTGCCCGCATGGTCGTCCGATATATACTGTACTTTCGAAAGATAAATTATTTGAATTAGTAAAAAGAACATAAGAAAAAATCGCTGACGCTCCCGTAGCAAAAGTCTTCGGCCAACAGAAATGAAGTTGTCCTCAGCCTTTTTCTACTCCGCATCAGCGATTTTTTATAATGGATTAAATTTACTCATTAATCGTCTTTAGAAGTCCAGTTATTTCTGCCTTTCTATACCCCGGATTTTTTTCCTGGACATAAACCAAATAGGCTTCTGCATTTGCATTGTCATTAAGCTGCATGCAAACCTTGGCAAGTTCAATATATGCATCCCAGTTTTCCTTATCTGTCTTTAAAAGTTCAGTGTAAGTAGACTTTGCATAATCATATTCACCTGCCTGGGCATAGGCTTTTGCAAGATTTGCACGGATTGCATTGTTCTTGGAATCAAGCTTAAGGGCATTCTGATAATACTTAACTGCATTTGTATAATCTTCCTTAAGAAGATATGCTTTTCCAAGGTTATTGTTTGCCTCAATATTGTTGTTATCCTTGTTGTAAACCTGGGTGAAAAGACTTAAAGCAGTATCAACATCAGGCGGATCAAGAGTCATGTACATAACACCAAGATTGATTTTTGTCTTTGCGTGATCAGGATTTACCTTAAGAACTTCAAGATATAAAGGAATTGCAGAATCTACCTTACTCTGATTATCAAGAATAAGTGCATAATTATAGATTATATTAACCTTCGAATTATCATTTTTAAGATAATTTTTGCCTTCATAAGCTTCACGTGCATATTTTTCGGCATCGGCAACCTTTCCGGCATCATACAATACTGCAGAAAGATTGTACTTTGTTAATGTCATATTTTCGCTTGGAGAAAGCATTGTAAGTGCACGCTTGTAGCTTTCTTCGGCATCTGCATAATTCTTTTTCTGGTAGTAAACATTACCAAGCTCCATTGCAGCCTGAACGTTTATATTATTAATCTTCAGGACCTGTTTATATGCATCAATTGCACCTGTATAGTCAGTTCTGTCTGCAAGAATACGTGCCTGTTCAAGCCATGCCTTTTCGTGGCGAGGGTCAATATCAATTGTCTTACGGAATGCTGTAAGAGCTGCTGTATCATTTTTAAGTACCTTTTGGGTAACACCAAGGTTATAGCGGCTTGGAGCAAAGTTTCCGTTCAACTCACACGATTTTGTAAACGAAGAAGCAGCTTCACTGTATTTTTTGAGTGTATATTGAATTTTACCAAGGTTATACCAGTAAAGATAATTGTTTGGATCATACTCTACTGCAGCCTTCATTTCGGCGAGTGCCTTGTTGTAATCTTTTTTCTCAAGTGCATCCTGGGCAAGTATATAATGTGCAGCGGCATCTTTAGGGTTAGAAGCAATTGCTTTTTGTGCCATAGCAACAGCATTATTCATAAGCTGCTGTTTCTTTTCAGGAGTATCTGCTTTTTGAGCTGCTTCATACAAAGCCTGGGCAATTTCTGACTCTTTAGTTGCCTTAAAATCTGAACCGGCTTCTCCAGGAACTAAACTGTCTGCCATATTAAAATGCTTCATGGCTTCTTCTATGTTTCCCATAGCAAGCGCAGTCTGTCCAAGCTGGATTTCGTTATTTACATCATCAATTTTCTTTTTAAGTTCTGCGTTTTTCTTTGCAAGTGCTTCTTCTTCGGCTTTACGCTTTTCTTCTGCTTTGCGTTTCTGCTCTGCTGCAGCGGCTTCTTCTGCTTTTTTCTGTGCTGCCTCTGCCTGCTGGTCTGCAATACGCTTTTCTTCTGCTTCCTGCTGCAATTTTACAAGATTTTCCATAGCCTTTCGGTTTTCTTCTGCCTGCTTGCTCGATTCTTCCAGAGCACTCTTCATTGAAGAAAGAGAATCCTGCATTGCGCTTGAAATACCAGAAGTATCTACATCAATCTTAAAACTGTCAGGGTATCCGCCTGCACCACTTCCATCACCTGCCCCGTAATTGTAGGTGTTTCCGCCGTATGATGCATCTCCACCGGCAGCTTTTTTCATATCAAGAATAGAATTCCAAAGATCCCAGACTTCCTGGTCATCTCCGTTTTTTTCAAGGTAATCATCAAGCTTGTTCAAAGCTCTGTCATATTCACCGCGTTCTGCATATGTCCGTGCCAGATTACAAACATTTGTACGAGCCTTTGCCCCGGAACCGCGTTTACTTACACAACCGCCGATACAGCAAAGACATATAATTACAATAGCAGCAGCTGCAGCTGAGATTATGATAATCTTTTTCTTTTTGCGTTCCTTTTCTAATTCATCATAAGTTTTAAGATTTGGATTTTCTTTTGTCCCGGTTCCAGTTCCAGTACCTGATTTCTTAAACAAATCCTTAAAATCATCCATTTTTATGCCTCCCACAGCCTAGTCAAGTTCTGATTCATAATCATAGTCAATCAAATCTTCTGTACCGCTTGTCATGTTGGTTGAATCTGTATTTTGCAACGAATTTGCAACATCTTCAAGCAGTTTACGCCTTCTTTCTGCTTCTTCCTGACGTTTTATTTCAGCCAGACGCTCTTCTTCTGCCCTTCGTTCAGCTTCAAGCCGTTCCTCTTCTGCCTTCTGACGTGCAAGCTCTTCTGCCATACGCCTTTCTTCTTCTGCAAGTCGTTCTGCTTCCTCTGCCATAATTCTTGCTTCTTCTTCCTGGCGTACAAGCTCCTGCTTTAAAAGTGCAAGCAGTGCTTCAATTTTAGGACGCTGAACATCATTAGGCTCCATTATAATAAACTTCTCATAATCTGTGATTGTTTCATTATATTTTTGAGCCATTAAATATGCATTTCCACGATTAAGGAGCGCCTGTGTAAACTTAGGATCTGCAGATAATGCAAGAGTATAACTTTTTGCAGCATTATCATAGTCTCCCATGGCATAATAAGAATTTCCCTGGTTAAACGAAAGGATTTTTTTATTTGTTGCAGGAACTTTTAGCCCCTTTGCAAAGGCATCTACAGACTTCTGATAGTCTCCTGTCTGATAATATGCAAGCCCAAGATAATTATATGCTGCAGAAGATGCTGTACCGTTGTTTATTTCCTCTTCAAGAAAAAGCGCAGCTTCCATAGGTTTATTGCTCTTAAAAAGCTTTTCACCTTCTGATTCTGCAAAAACGAGTGAACAAAAGCCTAAAACGAGTACTGTCATTAAATATTTAGTCTTCATAAGCAAACCCCTTGAAATAAGAAACCAAATAAATTATTCTTATGTTACAAGTTTATTATCGGTTCTATATAATTATACTAAATTTTTTTTATAGAGGTAAGTCATGAGTTCCGTTGCAATAGTTGCAGTTTGTGTACTCGGCATTTTCATAGCCGGACTTCTTGTTTTTATTATTAAAAGTGCAGTTGCTCCTAAAAAGGTTGACGCAATTCCAAAACTCATCAAACAGGGAAAAACTCAGAATGCAATAAAACTGGCTAAACAGATTATTGGTAAAGATCCTAAGAATTACATTGCACACTATTACCTTGGAAAAGCCTATCTTAAAGAAAATAAACCTGAACTTGCCATTATCGAATATAAACTTGTAAACGAAAACGCCCTTTTTGGACAAAATCTTGACGAACAGTCTTTCCGCGAAGAATACGCACAGCTTTTAATGAAATACAATCAGCCGCAGGAAGCTCTTAAAAACTACCTTTTACTTACAAAACTTGACCCTAAAAATGCAGAAAACTTTTACAATGCAGGCCATCTTTATGAACAGTGCAACCGCTATGACCTTGCAATGGGCTTTCTTCAAAAAGCAGTTATGATTAATACACGCCATGCAAAAGCACATGCAGAAATTGGTTTAATGCATTACAGAACAAAAAACTTTGGCGAAGCTAAAAAAGAAATTGATATTGCCCTTAAGCTTAGCCCCGAAACATATTCATCATACTATTATCTTGGAAAAATCGAAAAAGATGCCAAAGATTTAGGTGCAGCATTAAAATCTTTTGAAAAAGCTCAGCGCGACCCTGAAACAAAGCAGAAAGCTATTATTGAACATGGTTCCTGCTTTATGCTTGCAAACCGCTGGGATAATGCGGCAATGGATTTTCAGCGTGCAATTGACCTTGATAAAGAAAACCTTAATGGTGAAACTCTTTATGCACGTTATTTCCTTGCAACCTGTTACGAAAAAAGCCGCCAGATTGATAAAGCTATTGAACAGTGGGAACAGATTTACAAGCGCAACAAGACATTCCGCGATGTTTCTGCAAAGCTTTCTGAATATAAAGATCTTCAGGCAAATGATTATCTTAAAGATTACCTTACCTGCAGTAACGAAGAATTCCTTTTAATCTGTAAAAATGCTGTAGAAAAAGCTCTTAAAAATCAGGTAGTTTCATGCGAAGGTAAAAAATGGGGCTGCCAGCTCACCGGTGTAGACACTTCTACCGAAGGCTGGAGAAACATGCGCAAGCAGATATCATTATTCCGTTTCTTCCGTGAACCAGATCCTGTTGAAGATGATATTATCCGTGAATCGCTTGATATAATGAAGCAGTTGAATTGTCAGAAAGGATTTCTTTTTTCTTCTTCAGGCTATTCAAACAGCGGAAGGCATTTTGCAGAAGGACGACCTATTGAGCTTGTAGATAAAATCAAACTTGAAGCATTACTTTCACAAGCCGGCTCGACACAAGCATAATGAAAATTCTGTGCCTTTCGGATTATGTTGATCCTTTAATATACAATCAGAATATACGCGAAACTTTTGGAGATGTAGACCTTGTACTTTGTGCAGGCGATTTACCTTTGGACTACATTGATTTTGTAGTTACAATGCTCAATAAACCTACTTATTTTATATTTGGAAATCACAATCTTAAGGATTTTGCTTACTATCACAAAACTGCGCTTAATTCACCTGAAGTCCTTCAGTCAGATCATAGAAAAGATAATTTCGGACACGGTGGCATTTACGCAGGCTTTAAGGTTATTGAAGATAAAAACCTTTTTATTGAAGACCCTGTAACAGGAAAAAAACGTCCTTTGCTTATTGCAGGAGTTTCAGGTTCTCTTGAATATAATAAAGGATTGAATCAGTACACAGAATGGCAGATGAAGCGGCACCTTAGAAGAATGATTCCAGCCCTTATAAAAAACAAAATAAAATATGGCAGATATCTTGATATTCTTTTGACTCATGCATCGCCACGCCATATTCACGACAAAGAAGATCCTTGCCATAAAGGTTTTGAATGCTATAACTGGTTTATAAAAAAGTTCAGGCCTTCTTACCTTATTCACGGACATATACATCTTTATGATATGCGCGAAAAACGCATTACCGTAAGCGAAGATACAACTGTAGTCAATGCTTATGCTCACTGGATAATTGAATATCCGGAAAATAAAACAACAACACAGAACGGAGAAACCCAGTAAATGACAATTATAGATAAAACAGCCGAAGAAGATTTTAACAGGGCAAGAAATAAAGCTCTTTTTAATGAAATTCAGCACTTTCTTTCACCGGAGGAAGTTTCGCTTATTTCATTGAATGATGTAAAGCAGCTTATCCGGCCAACAAATGAAACATATGTAGGAATGAAGGTTGTTCCTATTGATAAAATTGTAGGAAGCGAAGGCCGTTACCAGGACTTTGATAATCATTTTTTCCCTAAAAGCTCACATTTAAGAAACCGCTGGCAGCATGTTGATGAAGCAGCCTTAAACGATATTATTCTTCCGCCAATAAAAGTATATGAAATTTCTGGACTTTACTTTGTGCGCGACGGAAATCACCGTGTATCAGTTGCAAAATCGCGCGGAACTGAATTTATTGATGCAGAAGTAGTATCTTTGCAAAGTGAAATTAAGCTGAATAAACCCGAAAACATGCAGGATATAGTTAAACAGATTATTTATTACGAAAAGCGTGTTTTCTACAGCGAAACAAATTTCGGCGACATTACAGACTACTGGTGCCTTGATTTTACCCGTACAGGACGCTACGACGTTATTTATAATCATATTTTAACCCACAAATACTATATGAATCAGGGAAAAGAAGAAGAAGTTTCTATGGAAGAAGCTGTTCTTTCGTGGTTTAATACCGTTTATCTTCCAATTGTTACTTCTGTGCGCCAGTGCCATATCCTGCACAAGTTCCCGCACCGTACTTTAGGCGATATGTATGTATGGATTGTGCGCTACTGGGATTCGCTCAAACAGAATTTTGGTGAAAATATTTCTATAGAAAAAGCAGTTCAGGATTTTGGCAAATATTACCAGCTTCCGTTGTATAAAAGAATAAAAAATTTCTTTACAAGAATAGTTTTAAGACGGGCTATTTCAATAAATTCTGCCGATAATTATATAAAACTTGACGATTGAAAATTTCAATGTTAAAATTAAATAATACCTAAGGAGTAAGGTTCGTATGGGTTCAATAGACAATTACATTGGAGTTCCTTTGCTGGTTGCAGCAGGACTTGGTGTACTGGTATTTCTTTTTCTTTTAATTGTAAAGTTAAGAAATACTGCAAGAATTAGTTTTACATTCTTTATTGTTACGGGCATTGTAACAGCTTGTTCCGTATTTTCTTTCTTTGACCAGCATTTCATCTATTTTGTTTTTGCTGTAATACTTGCAGAATTCATTACTCTTCCTTATCTTGTAATAAAGGCATTTGATAATCCGGAAAAACGCGAAAAGAAAAAGGCAGAGAAAAGACTTGCAGAACAGAACTCTGCAATTGAAAATTCTGACTTTGTTAAGAACGTTATCAAAGAACTTGAAACAAAAAATCAGAAGCTTCTTGAAGTTAATAAAACTCTTGTTTCTCAGGTTTCAACATTCTTCTCTCGTGATAAATCAATGGAAAACTTCCTTGATTACTGTAATAAGATGATTACAGAAAAAATCAATGCAGACGGTTGTGTAATCCTTATGGGTGATGACTACGACAATGCACTTGCAGTTAAGTCACTTATGGGTTCATTCCCTCCTCCATACAAATTACCTGACGATTTACCGCATAAGCCTCTTCGTGTAGAAACAAACCTTCGTTTTGCTTCTTTCCCATTGGCCGACTCAAATATTTTTGGTGCAATCTTCCTCGAAGGTCAGCCTGTACTCATTGCAGACTCTATTAAAGACCCTCGTGTTTATCAGAACGGACCGGAAGAATTCCTTAAGTGCGGAAGCTACATTTTTGCTCCAATCAAACAGCAGGACAGAACAATGGGCCTTATTGGTCTTTCAAGACTTCCTGATAATGAAAAGTTCACAAAGGATGATTTTGATACTTCTATTATCCTTGCAGATGCAATTTCTACAGCACTTACTCCACTGTACAGTTTCCTTGCTTATGCTGAACACACAGAACTCAGTAAGGATGGTACAATTGCTTCTAAATACCAGAAAGACCTTCTTCCAGCAAAGCTTCCGGTTATTCCAAACGTTTCAATCGGCTGCTTCTCTAATGCAGTAGAAGGTGTCTGCGGTGACTACTACGATGTAATTGCTTCACGCAAAGACAGAATCTCTTTCATTATGACAGACGTTGCCGGAAAAGGCATGAACTCTCTTGTTGTAATGATTATGATTCGTGCAATCCTTAGACTTACAGTTAATACAGAACAGACTGCTGCTACAATCCTTTCATGGGCAAACAGAGGTATCTGTATAGACAGTTCTAAGATTGACCACTTTGCAAGTGTTGCCCTTATCAACTTTGACAGCACAAAGAATAAGGCACAGATTTCTACTTGTGGTAACAACCCTGTATTCCACTATTCATATTCAACCGGTGAATTCAAACAGCTCACAACTCCAAGCGAACCAATGGGTGTAGAAAAGAATTCTGTTTATACCGATGTTGATCTT
The DNA here is from genome assembly GCA_017651065.1 of Treponema sp. Classification (GTDB taxonomy): domain Bacteria; phylum Spirochaetota; class Spirochaetia; order Treponematales; family Treponemataceae; genus Treponema_D. The sequence continues at coordinate 16,138 of JAGCDP010000028.1, read as the reverse complement.
TCACTTTCTAACGGAGATATTCTTGTAACATGTACAGATGGTTTACTTGAATCTCTTAATGAAAATGGTGTACAATATGCTTCTGAAAACTTAAAGAAAGTTATTTTGAAGAATAAGAATGCAAACGCAAAAGATATTTCTAACCGTGTAAAAGACGATTTGAAAGCTTATTGTGGTTCTGCACAGCAATATGATGATCAGAGTATTCTGGTTATTAAAATTCAATAGGAAAGGAAAAAGGAGCTCTTTATGGAACTTAAAATACGTAAGAATGGTGATGTCTATATCATCGACGTAACAGGCGAAATGGATCTTTACAACTCTTACAAGCTCAAGGAACTTGTAATGAAAATGCTTGAAAAGAACGTTAAGAACTTCGTAATCAATCTTGAACAGGTTGATTACATTGACTCGTCTGGAATCGGTGCATTGATTTACATTTGTTCTACAATCAAAAAGATGAATCTTAAACTTGCCATTTCTAATATTCATGGTTCGGTTAAGAAAGTCATTGAGCTTACAAAGCTTATGGGTTATTTCCCTATTGCAAACAGCGTAGAGGAAGGCCTTCTTATGGTGAAAGAGTAGTCAGTTTTTTTGGAAGTAAAGGAGTAACTCGTGGCACAGGAATTAAAAGAATTACGCTCGGACGAAAACGATCCGTTATTCGATAAAACAAATATGCTTAAGAAGGAATTCCCTTCTGACTTCAGACAGATCCGATATTTTACATTGCTTATCGTTCAGTCTGCACCTACAGAAATCAAGGAATTGAACCTTCTCGAACAGCAGATTAGTGAAGTTATTAAAAACGCTGTTAAGCATGGAAATCACTGTGATATTAATAAGAAAGTAACTGTATGGTATTCATTCAGTCCTACACATGCACATATAATCGTACAGGATGAAGGCGAAGGTTTCCAGGATCTTGAAAAATGGAATGAGTTTAATAAAAAGCGTCTGGAATGTCTTCATAATAATGATTTTATGCAGCTTGCTGATTATGTTTCTTTCCGTACAAAGGAATCGGACAGTCAGGATGGTGGTAATGCTCTTTTTGCTGCTCTTGAATACTGGAACGGTGGTTTTGTTTACAATGGTAAAAGAAACGCTGTTGCAATGCTTAAGAAGTATCAGCAGAAATACAAGAGTGTAAATCACGACGGAGAATAAATTAATAGTTTTTACTTAAAATATCAGCTTCTATTACAAAAAGTCTAAAAAGTTATTTATTGCTTATATTTGAGTTATAAATTCTTTTTGGGCTTTTTTTTGTTATCGAGTTTACAAGTCTGGATTTTAATTGAAGAAATTTCATTTATTTGCGACAATTTTTCTTTCTCTTTTTCTTTGTATTTCCTGCGGCTATAACGAAGATTTAAAACTTGAACTTGTTAACTGGGAATATGCAACCGACACTCTTAAGACTGTTTATAAACCTATAGAAACTTCACAATTTCCAAAAATATCAAAGCTTTTACCTGAACGCAAAGGAGATATTTATCTTAGAACTTATTTTACTATACCTGACAACTTAAAAGATGAAAAATTAAAATTATTCTTAGGTAATATCAAAATTGCAAATGAATTTTATCTTAATGGAAATTATATTGATCACAAGGGGTTAATCGGTGAAAAACCTTTTTCAACCGGTTCAAAAGCCAGTGCATATATATTACCTCCTACCCTATGCAAAAAGAATGGATTAAATGAAATAATAATTCATATACAGGTTGACTGTGAAGGAACAATGGGAGAATCTCCATATATTTCAACAGAACGAAGGGTAACTGCACACGAAAAACGCTTTAATTTTTTTAACTCAAAAATGCATATGATTATTTCAATGGTAATGTTCATGATTGGAATAATGTATTTTGCTGTTTATTCATTAAGGCGTCAGGACAAACAATACTTATCATTTGCGCTCCTGAATATTTTCTCAAGTTTCTTCCTGATTTATTTTTTCCTTGATGAATATCCAATATTCTCTGATTTTAATATTTCTTATCTTCTTGTTCAAAAGCTTTTCAGAGGTATAGCAGCAGCACTTTCAAGTTTTTTTGCAGTTTCATTCATGCGTGACTATATTGGATATAATGAATCTCTTTCAAGAAAAATATATAGAACGGCACTTACAATAGGTCCTTGTTTCTTTCTGGGCTTTACACAGACAATGCACGACTTTTTCCTTTATTTAGGAATTACTTATGTAGGTACCCTCTTGCAAATGCTTTTTGCCGTGCACTTTATAATTAAATCAATTAAAACAAATAAAAAGAAAGTACTTGAATTATTATTTGGTTTTACACCTGTTCTTATTACAGTCTTTATTACCTGTATTTTACTTTTATTTAATAAGAAAGTTTATTCCCTCATGATTGTTTTTGGCTGGCAGGTAGTTATATTTACATTCCTTGCAATGCTTATTATTAGTTTTGCTACCATGAGTAACAGAGTTGAGTTCTTGAATGCAAATCTTGAAAGGCTTGTTCAAAACAGAACAGAAGAACTTACAAAATCTAACACTGCCCTTGAAGAATCAAATACTCATCTTAAATATGAAATTGAACGTGCAGAAAAAGAAATTGAGCTTGCTTCATTTGTACAGCAAAGTTTTTATAATATAAAGCTTCCTGAGTTTAAGAATTATGAAGTTGCTTATTATAACAAACCTATGGCAGGTGTTTCGGGCGACTTATATGATTTTTATTTTACAAAAGATACTCTAAACGGCTTTGGACTTTTTGATGTTTCTGGTCATGGTATTTCTTCAGGTCTCGTTACTATGCTTGTTAAAAACATTATTAACGATGAATTTAACAAAGGAAAAAAGCTCCCGCTTGAAGAAGTAATGAATATTACAAATGACAGAATTATTACACAAAAAGGTAATGTTGAAAATTATCTTACAGGTATTCTTGCAAGAATAAACGGTAACAATGTTGACTTTGTAAATGCAGGTCATCCTAATGTAATTGTATACAGAGCAAAAACTAATACACTCGAAATTATTAAACGCGGTGAAAATAAGGAATCTGGTATAATTGGTATTTCTGGCTTCCCGGTAACTTTTGAATGTGTTTCTGTTCCAATCGAAAAAGGCGACATTATGCTCTTATACACAGATGGTGTTACAGAAACAATGAACCGTAACAGAGAAGAATTTGGTGTAGAACGACTTAAACGAATATTCCTGAAAAACACAGATCTTAAAATACAGGAACAAATTGAAAATATTGTAGATGAAGCAAAAACCTTTGCCAACCGCACAAAGATTGCAGACGACATTACGCTGGTGATGGTAAAGAAGAAATAGATTGTCGGGTCAAGCCCGACAATGACAGTCATTCCCGCGCGGGAATCTTTTTTTTGGAGGTGAGGAGAATTGAACTCCTGTCCGGGAAAGTAAACCAGGTACATCTACAGGTTTAGTTATGCGAGGTGGTTGTCGGGAGCCGGTAGCAGCATAACAAGCGTCGCCTCCGTATTCTGAAAAAGAGTCCCCGTTACATTTCAGAAGCTGTAACAGGCAAGTCCCGATAGGTGAAGGAACATCTTAAGACGCGGAACAGAGCCCCAAGAGTTCCTGCACTGCTATGCAGCGAGTGCTTCTGCAGAAGAAACTTCTTCAGCTTCTTCTTCTTTTCTTGCGAAAATTGCAGTTATTTGTTTGTCAGTTTAAGGAACCTTCACTCCTACTTGCAGTACAAGATTTCGCGATCCCGTCGAAACCGGGACACCCCCAAGTAAATGTAAATATAATGTCAAAAAAATGAAAAGTCAAGAATTTGACTTATATTTTACTAACCGGAATTTTATATATAGACCCGCAGTTGCGACATTCTATTTGCAAGGATTCGGAACTGTCTTCCTTCATTTCTTTTAACTGGTCCGGAGGAAGAGTTTTTAAGTAATCAATGAATTTCTGTTCGCTGCAGGGGCAATCAAAAATAATGTCGCGGGTAACTGTAATCACCGGATTAAACTCGCGGAAAAGGCCTACTACTATGTCTTCGTTGTCTACTTCGTTTTCGCTGTACAAAAGACCAAGGCTTGGACAGGCTTTGAATGCATTTTCAATTTTTGTAATCAGTTTTTCGTCGTCTTCGGTATCCTGGTCACGACTGTCTTTGTTTCCGCCATCGCCTGCTGTTCCACCGGTTTTTGGCATGACCTGAATGTACATTGCACCGGCACCTATTACCCTTCCCTGCTTGTCAAACTGAATGCTTGAATTAAATGCAGTATTAATCTGTTCAGACTGAGCAAAATAAGTTGCAAAATCAAGGGCTACATTAGCACCACTAACTTCTACTGTAGAACTCTGTGGGAACTTATCATCTTTATGAACTCTTGAAAAAGTGAGTGTTCCAGGACCCATAAAGTCTGCAAGGTCCCAGCCGTCTAACTCTTTTGTAATAGGAATATTCTGCTCGTAAAGGTATCCGCGGACATAGCCTTTTGAATCTGCTTCTACAGAATAGCCCTGGGCAGGTCCCATGCCTTCATACTTAATAACAACATGCTCTTCATCCTTCATCATAGGAATTGTCATGCCGGCACAAAGGCACGCCTGTCCAAGAATATATGTCTCTAAAATACCAAGCTTGTGCTGCAATCTTAGCTGATTCACAAACCGTGTACCATGAAAAATTGCTCCACGCAGACGACCATTAGCCGCAGTAAAAACCTGCAGCTGGTCATCTTTTAGAGTATTTATAAAATCAAATAGTTCCTTATCGGAAATCGGGGCTTTTATCATAGTTTAGTAAGTTGCAATCTGTTTTGTTTTAAGAACTGTACCGTCATCCTTATAAACTGTAAGTTCAAGGTAGTTCTTATAAACTTTCATGTCTACCCATCCAAAATCATCATTGTTGAGCCATGTTGAATAAGGAGACTGATAAATTAAATCTTTGTCGAGCTTACCACCCATTGCACCAAGAATCATATAATCAACACTATCTTTTTCGAGGAATTCAAAGAAGTGATTGTGGCCTGTCAAAGCTAAATCAACTCCGTATTTTTCAAGGATAGGACAAACGCGTTTTACAACACTTGGAATATCTCCCCAGTTTTTACCTGCAGCACTGTCATAATAGCCTGAGCCTGTAATGTAGCAGTGTGAAAGAACAATTACTGTATCTTCCTGAGGAATTTCTTCGAGCTGTTTAATAAGCCATTTTTCTTCAGTCTTTGAAAGTTCTGCATCATCCCAAACCATATAAAGGAAAATCATATGAATTGTTCCGTTATCCATGCGGAAGTATTTTTTATCTCCCTTCTGCATAAATGCATTCTTAAAGCAAGGATATCCGTTTACAATAAAGTCGTGATTTCCAGGAATAATAAGGGATTTTGTATTCTTAAGATTATCACGAATATCGTTTACGGCGCTCTGCATAATTGGAGGAACCATACCTACTTCTGAAATATCACCAAGACAGAAGAAAGCGTCATAATTGCGGGATTCAACCTGCTGCAAAATCTTTGTGCGGGCTTGGGCATTTGAATTTGATGAACCCCAGTGAGGATCAGAAGCAAAAGCATAGTGTGCAAGTAAATCTTTTTCTGAAGAATTTGTTGAAACCGGTAGTGGTTCTTTTTGAGACAACAAGTTTAATCCGGAATTGTCAATTGGAAGACGTGGCAGAATCATAAGTGCAACATAAATGATAATCCAAAGTGACATTGAAAAAATAGAAAAAACTCTTGAAAGAACTTTTGTAGCTTTATTTGTTTTTAAAATATTAATTACAAGGAAAATAACTGGAAGAACAGCAGTAACCAGAAGCATTATATAGGCAAAAAAGATTCCATTATGCCAATGCAAGGTTCCCATTAAGCCAGGACGAACGCTGAACCAGATAAATGTTATTGCACAAATAAGAATTGCAATAATTCCAAGATTAAATGTTTTTTTGTCGGTGTTTTTCATTTTGTAGTACCCCTTTTTACACTTCAAATATTATTACATTCCACGAAAGTGGTTTTATTGTTGCTGTTGCAATTCCGTCTCTAAGGGCGGCTGCAGGATTTGTTTCAGGCTGTTTCCAGTCATTTTCATAGCTGCTCTTTTTTTCAAAATCGGATGAATACATTTCGTAATGCGAAATTGTTCTTATCCCGTCAAAACCGCGTACATCAAGCTGTATAGGATATGCTTCGGTTTGATTTCTGTTTATTACAAAAACTGTAAGTGTCCCTGAAGCTTCATGCCAGGCACAAGCTGTATCAATATACGGTACATTGTTCTTACCAGTATACTGCGAAGTATCGTCAATTGCATAGCCAGGTAAATCAAAGGTCGGGCCGTCTACAACAGTTTTAAGGCTTATTCCCTTTGCATATTTCATAAGCTGCATATAAGCATGATGTGTAGCAGCTTTCCATACATGGTCGTGGTTAGAAGCACACAAAGCTCCAAGTCCGCCTGTCATACATCCAATCTTAACTCTGTCTGCATGACGAAGCAGTGCCAATTGAACACTTGCCATAGAAAGAAGCTTTATCATATCTCCACCAGGGAATTCTCGTTCAGGCATATTGTCAGGGTCATGAAGAATATATTTGCGTTCAGGATCAAACTTGTAATGTGATCGTGCCATATTATAAGGACCATAGCCCGGATTAAGAGGACTGAATGGTCGTTCAAAAGCACCGTATTCATCAAAACTGATATTTACTTTGCGAGGAGAACGATGCTTTGCCTGAAGATAATCAAGCATAGCGGCTTCTGTATTAATAAAGTCTTCGTAATAATGAGAACCGCCAAGAAGCGAAAGAATATCGCCAGGTTTTGCAGAGTGATAATGATGAATGGCAAGATAATCTACTGTGTCGTAGCATTTGTCCATTACTATCTGTTCCCATTCAGGATAGTGATCCATAAAAGATGCAGAAGAACCGCAGGCAACAGTTTCTATAGATTCATCAATCCATTTCATTGCCTTTGATGCTTCGTGACATAAGTTTCCATAACCTTCCGGATTTTTTTCCCAGGAACCAAGCTGCCAGTGTCCGTCCATTTCATTTCCAAGACACCAGGTTTTTACTTTATAAGGAACATCGTGACCATTCTGGCGGCGCAAATCTGACCAGTAAGTTCCGCCTTCGTGATTTGTATATTCAACACAATCCATTGCGTCCTGCAGCGTGCCTGTTCCAAGGTTTACAGTATAAATTGATTTTGTACCGATTTTTTCGGCCCACTGAAGATATTCATCATGTCCAACATCGTTTGGAATATATTGATGCCAAGCCGGATCAAGATGAACCTTACGCTGATTTCTTGGACCAATTGAATCCTTCCACTGCCAGGCAGAAACAAAGTTACCACCAGGAAGTCTTACTGCAGGAAGTCCTGTTTTTTTAAGCGCTTCTATTACATCTGTTCTAAAGCCCTGATTATCGGCAGTAGGATGCTTTGGGTTATACATAAACCCGTTTACCATTGTGCCTATTGGTTCCAGGAATGCAGAAAAAAGACGCGGCGAAATTTCACCTATTACAAATTTTGGATGAATTGTTATTCTAGGGTTCATAAAAACTCCTTATTTCTGGATTGCCACGCTTCGCTCGCAATGACAAAGCACTTCGTCATTGCGAGCGAAGCCCGTGACAATCCACTTATTGTTTTCCAGTACTAATCTTCTTAATCCACTTTTCGCTCTTCAAACGGAAGACACACCAGATTGTTTTTACGATTTCTGCAGAATTCAAAGCTACATAAATCCAGAAGGCTGACCAGTGGAATACAAAGCCTGCAAGAATTCCAAGCGGCAGTGAAAGAACCCATAGGAATACATTATCTGTTACCATGAGCATTTTTGTATCACCGCCGCCCCGCAAAACACCTTTTGTCATAATGCTGTTTGTAGAACGGAAGATTATAATCAAACTGATTGCATCCATAAGCTGGCGTGCAATCTGTTTTGTTTCAAGCGAAACATTATAAGTATTAATAATCGGATTACTTATAATCATAATGAAAATTGCAGAAACAGTTCCAAGTGCAAAACCAAGACCAAGGAACATCCAGCCTTGAGTCATTGTTCGTTCGCGGCCTTCTTTTCCGAGTGTCTGTCCGGTTACAATTGCACCTGCCTGACTTACACCCTGAATTACTACAGTACTAAGCTGCTGTGTAACGCTTGTGATTGCATTTGCAGCTGTAAATGTTGCGCCAAGGTGACCAATTACCATTGCTACAGAATTGTTTCCTAGGGCTAGAATTGCATCACTAATCAAAACAGGAATACTTATGCGGATATATTCTCCAAGCAGTGAGCCAGTCTTCATAAAAATGTCGCGTACACGGAAGAAAATCTTTTTATCACGCAGGAAGAGGTAACCTAAAATCATGCCTGCTTCAAAAATACGTGCAATAAGAGTTCCAAGGGCAGCACCGGCTACTTCCATTCGGGGAGCGCCAAACTTACCAAAGATAAATGTATAATTTGCAAGAAGGTTTACAAAGAATGCGCCTATAGAAACAAAAAGCGGCAACCTTACCTGCCCTACACTTCGCAGAACAATTGTTGTAACAAGTGATGTTCCTAAAAAGAAATACGTTACAATAGACCACTTAAAATATATGCTTCCAAGCTTTATGATTTCCGGATCATCTGTATACATGCGCATAAGAGTTTTTGGCATGATAAGTGTTGCAAGCGCAAATAAAGTGGCAAGGGTAACTTCAAGACGGAGCATAAGGCATACAGTTTGTCTAAGTGCAACCTCTGCTTTTTCTTCATCATGATGTGCCTGCTTCATACCCCAGAAGCGCGAAACAAGCACCGAAGCTCCCATTCCAAGACCCATACAGAAAATGTGATATATACTTATAAATGAATTAGCAAGAGAAGTTGCCGAAAGCGCATTTTCACCAAGCTCTCCAACCATGATTGTATCGAGCATGTTTACGCCAATCGTTATAAGACTTTGTAAAGCAATCGGCAGAGCAAGGGCAAATACATTTTTATAAAAAACAGGGTCTTTTCTAAAAAGTTTCATATAATTGTATAATTATATATGATAAAACTTGCTAATTCAATCAGAGTTTTATGATTTTTCTGCAATCGCGGTCTTTAAGAATACTTCATAATTTTATTGACACTTAATAATTCAAGGAATATACTGTAATTAATACAAAGGTGTTTGCCATGGAGATTTCTGAGGCCCTAGAAAGAATTCTGCCCGCCTTTGAGCAGTATTATACAGTTAATAAAGATTCAGAACCGCCGTTTTGTGCTCAGGCTGAGTTTCGTTCTCATAACGAACAGTATTTTCTTGTCCGCTCAGCACATATTGCAGACATCGATTCAAACGAATTCGTTTATTTTGCACAATCCCCTTCACTTTCAAAAGAAGAACTCGAAAACTTTGTAAATAAATCATGGGAAGACGGTCTTTCAAAAGTAAAGCCATATAACGGCCACCGCAATTCAGACGTTACGCTTATAATAATCACAAAACAGCTTGAATGTCCGCTTGAAAATGCAATCAAAAAGACAAAGCTTTATAAATCATATAAATGGAGTCTTCACGGCTGGAGTCATTTTAAACTTGCAGTTGTGGAGCTTGATACACAGCATATTTATTTCAACAGGTTCGGTAAGGATTACCGCAAACTGCTGGAAAAGAATATATATGGAGGAAAAAAATGACAGCATTATTGATCATTATTGCTGCGATTGCTCTGCTTGTAATCGGCTATATCGTTTATGGCTCATGGCTTGCAAAGCAGTGGGGAATCGACCCTACAAGAAAAACACCTGCTAACGAAAAGACAGACGGTGTTGACTATGTACCAGCTAAGCCAGCTGTATTGATGGGACACCACTTCTCATCTATCGCAGGTGCAGGTCCAATCAACGGTCCAATTCAGGCTGCTGTATTTGGATGGGTTCCAGTATTCCTGTGGTGTGTAGTTGGAGGTATCTTCTTTGGAGGTCTCCAGGACTTTGGTTCACTTTTTGCTTCTATCCGCAATGATGGAAAATCAGTTGGTGAAATCATTAAATCATCAATGGGCACAAAGGCAAAAAAGCTCTTTATCATTTTTGCTTTGCTCGTACTCATTCTTGTAATTGCATCATTCGTAAACGTTGTTGCAGGTACATTCTTCTCTGCAACAGGTTCTTTCGGATTTGTTAAGAATCCTAACGGAAACCAGACAACCGCAATGATTTCTCTTTGTTTCATTGTTCTTGCTATCATTTACGGTATCCTTACAAACAAATGCGGTCTTAAGACTCTTCCAGCAACAATCATCGGAATTGCAGGTATTGTACTTGTAACAATTCTTGGTTTGAACGTTGGTTTTGCAATGAGCCGCACAGCATGGATTATTTTCATTGGTGTTTATATTGCTGTAGCTTCACTTGTTCCAGTTTGGATTTTGCTCCAGCCACGTGACTACCTTTCTTCATTCCTTCTTTATGCAATGATCGCTCTTGCACTTGTTGGAATCGTAAGCTCACCTGTTACAGGAAACGCTACATTCACAATTCCAGCATTCACTGGATGGAAGACAGGTCTTGGAACTATGTTCCCTGCTTTGTTCATCACTGTAGCTTGTGGTGCATGTTCAGGCTTCCACTCACTCATTTCTACAGGTACTTCTTCTAAGCAGCTTGATAACGAAAAGAATGCTAAGGCTATTGGTTATGGTTCAATGCTCATTGAATCTGCTCTTGGTATCATTTCTTTGATTGCTGTTGGTATGGTATTCGAAAAGTACAAGGCTGGCGGATTTGGTTCTCCATCTGCAGCATTCGGTGCAGGTCTTGCTACATTGTTCGGTGCTGAAGGTTCTGGTGCTTATAACACAATCTACGCTTTGCTTACTCTTGCAGTTTCTGTATTCGCTCTTACATCTTTGGATACAGGTACTCGTTTGAGCCGCTTTATGTTCAGCGAATTGTTCCTTAAGGACGGAGAAGCAACATGGAAGGATGCTACTGGTATTCGCAAGCTTCTTGCTCATCCATTGTTCGGTACTACATTGATGGTATTGATCGGATGTATCCTTGGTGGACTTAAACTTTCTGCAATCTGGGGATTGTTCGGTGCTGCTAACCAGCTCCTGGCAGGTATTGCATTGATGGCAGTAGCTGCATGGCTCGGAAACGCAGGAAAGAACAACAAGATGTTCTTCATCCCAATGATCTTCATGCTTGCCGCAACATTGACTTCTTTGATCATCACAATCATCAACAAGATTAAGCCAATGGTAGCCGGTGCCGAAGGCGCATTCTTCTGGGGCAACTGGTTCCAGCTGATCTTCGCTCTTGCAATGACAGTACTCGCAATAATCCTCGTTATTGAAGGTGTACAGACATTCGCTAAGCAGAAGAAGGCTGCTTAATCTCTGTGGTCCCTGTGGTCCCTGAGCTTGTCGAAGGGGTCGAAGGGGCCTAAAGGTTAAATAAAAAAGACTCTCTGAAAGAGAGTCTTTTTTTATGTGATTCTCTTACTATAGAATTAAAATTGAATTTCTTTTAATTTATGATATCATATATTGATTTATGATTCCTAAAAACTTGCAAATACCTTTATTAATAGGTATTGGTTTACTTTTTATAGTTTTCTCTGTTCTGTATTTCAAACATAGGAAAAAGAAAGCTAAACAATTACTTGAAAGATTATCATACTTTCAAGAACAAACAAATGCTTTCTTTACAGAATATCTTGAAATACAAAAACAATTTATTCCAGAAGAAACTGAAACAACATTAATTACAAAATGGAAACCGCTTTATACTGAACTATCAAAATTTCATCTTTCAAAGAAGAATGAATCAGCAGAACTTTTACATTTTAAGAAAACATATTCAAATCTACATAAAGAGATTTCAAATATAAATGCAGAAATACAACGAAAACAAACTGTATCAGAAATTGCTCAAACTGTTTCAGTCTTTTTTACTCAATTATTTAATATAACCAAACATTATGTTTCACATAACGAAGAAACATCTTTCATAGAAAAATGGTATGAAGAATCCAAAAACATTAATAAAGCAGATGTTCGTGATTATGATGAAAAGTATGAAGAAATTGAACATTTCAAACAAGTTTATCCAACTCTAAAAGAATATTTTGAAACTGCCAATAATCAGTTCATTCAAAATGAATTACTAAAATATGATTCTCTTTTATCAAATATTGATGGCAAATCTTTGGATAATCAACAACGCACAGCAGTTATTAATGATGAAGACAGGATCTTAGTTTTGGCTGGAGCTGGTAGTGGTAAAACATTAACTATTTCTGCAAAAGTTAAATATCTTTATGATGTTAAAAAAATTAGTTCAAAAGAGATTCTTCTTATTTCCTTTACTAGAAAATCTGCACAGGAAATGACAGAAAGAATTCAAAACAAACTCGATATCCCTGTTGAAGCTACAACTTTTCATAAACTTGGACTTGATATAATAAAAAACGATAACGGAAAAAGACCAGAGATCGCAGATGAAAACTCATTAACAGAATTTGTTCATAACTTTTTCGAAAATGAAGTTATCAATCATCCTGATTTAGTAAAAGCACTTACAGAATATTTTGCGTACTTCCTTGAAATTCCAGATGATATGGCAAAACATTCTTCTCTTGGAGAACTTTATGAAGAAGAAAAGAATGCTGATCTTGAAACATTAAAGTCAAAATATGACAGAGAAAAATACATCAATCAAACCGGCATTGAAAAATCAAGTACATATAGAACTTTAAATAATGAACAAGTAAAAAGTCTTGAAGAAACGAAGATAGCAAATTTTCATGAATGGCATCAATTATGAATATGAAAAGCTATATCCTTTTGAAAGTGAAGATCCATTACGAAAAGCATATAGACCTGACTTTTATCTTTGTGATTATGATATTTATCTTGAACATTTTGGCATTTCTAAAAACTTTACAGTTCCATGGCTCTCACCTATCGAAGAAAAAAAATATCTTGATGGTATTTATTGGAAACGTGATTTTCATAAAAAGAATAATACAAAACTTATTGAAACATATTCTTATTATAATTCAGACGGTATACTCCTCAAAAAACTTCAGGAAATTCTTGAACAAAATGGAATTGAACTTAAACCAAGAGATTTTACAGACATATTCAATACTGTTTACGCAAGTAAGAGTAATAAATACTTTTCAGAATTTATCAGTCTGTGTTGTACTTTCATAAATCTTTTTAAATCAGACAACTTTAAGATTGAACAGATAGATGTACTAAAAAAACAATATTATAAATCAGAATCAAATATTTTCTTACGCGAAAGAACTTCTTTGTTCCTAGATATTATTCAAATAATTCTTACTGAATATCAGAAATATCTTTCAACAAATAATTCAATAGATTTCTCGGACATGATTAATATCGCAGCAGAAAAGATAGAAGCTGGATGTGAAATTATTCCTTATAAATATGTTATTGTAGATGAATACCAGGATATTTCAAAATCGCGTTTTAATTTTCTTAAAGCAATAGTTGATAAAACAAATGCAAAATTATTTTGTGTTGGTGATGACTGGCAGGCTATTTATCGATTCGCGGGAAGCGATGTTTCTCTATTCACAGATTTTGAAAAATATTTCGGTTATACAAAGATTCTTAAAATCGAAAAAACTTACAGAAACTCTCAAAATCTTATAGATGAAGCTTCTCGTTTTGTTCTTGAAAATCCATTACAACTCAAAAAAAATTTACGTTCTGACAAGAAGTTAGATTATCCTTTAGTGTTCTGGGGTTACGATGATGATCCGTACATGGCACTTCAACAGGCAATTAATAAAATCATTTCTGAATTTGGAACAAACTCTTCTATTTTGATTCTTGGTAGAACAAATTATGACAAAGATATTCTTAAGAAATCTGGTCTATTTCAATTCTCAATGAAAAATCGTAAAGAAGTCATTGATTATATAAAAGTTCCTGAAGTACAAATAGATTTTCTTTCAGTCCATAAATCAAAAGGTCTCGAAGCAGATAATGTAATCTTACTTAACTTTAAAAATGATAAACTCGGATTTCCGAATCAGATTGCCGATGATGAGGTTTTGAATCTGGTACTTACAAATGCAGAAAATTATAAGTTTGCAGAAGAACGTCGTCTGTTTTATGTAGCAATTACAAGAACTAAAAATAGAACCTTTGTCTTAACAGATAATAAAAATCCTTCTGTATTTTTTAAAGAATTTAATGAATCAAATTCTGTTTGTTTCGTTAATATAAAAAAGATTGATCAAGAGAAACAAACGGTTTGTCCTGTCTGTAAAACCGGTAGTCTCTACAAAATAGAACATGAAGGTAAATATTTTGTTGGTTGTTCAAATTATCCAAAATGTCGCTACAGAATAAATGACGCAACAATACTTTTAAATCCTAAAAAATGTCCTTCTTGTGGAGGCTTTCTGATTAAACGCAAAGGTAAACAAAATAATCATTGGTTTATCGGATGTTCTAATTATCCATATTGTGATTACACCGAAGAAATAAAGAATAAATAGATATATCGGGCAAGAGGGATTTGAACCTGCCTCTTATAGAAAATCCGTTAAAAAAAAATTGTGCGGGAGCGAACGAGGCCGTAGGATGTCGGGGGACAGTGCATTAAGTTAAATAAAAAAAGCTCTCTTATTTAGAGAGCTTAAATCGGGCAAGAGGGATTTGAACCCCCGACATGCGCTAAATCGGAAATCCGTTAAGAAAAATTGCGAAAGCAATTTTTTAGGATTCTCCGACCAAGCGCTCTGAGTGAGCGGGAGCGAACGAGGCCAGACAGGATGTCGGGGGTCCATTGCCATAAGTTAAATAAAAAAAGCTCTCTTATTCAGAGAGCTTAAATCGGGCAAGAGGGATTTGAACCCCCGACATCCTGGTCCCAAACCAGACGCGCTACCAGCTGCGCTATTGCCCGTTGGTTTATATAATATATAATAAATCGGATTTTTGTTCAATAGTGTAACAGGGCTTTTTTACAAAAAAAATCCTGATGCTTTTGTTCTTTACATTACAGGCACATACCCTACTTTCTTTACAAGTTCCTGGCCTTCTTCTGAAAGAATCCAGTCGATTAGTTTTTTAGTGTTTTCTGATTCTTTGCCTTTTATGGTGATGGCGTAAAAATTGTCTGTAAGCGGATATGTTTTATTCTGGATGTTTTCTATGCTTGGTTCTATGCCATCAATTTTAAGCATTTTTACATCAGGGTTTTTATTCATATTTCTAAGAAAATATCTGAATGTATAGCCGATGGCATTGGAATGGTTTTCGTAGTCGGAAACTACATCTATTATTCCATCCATTAAAGTTAATTCTTTGTGAGTTTCTGGAGGAATAAGATCAAAATCTTTTCCCATCATTTTTACAAAGGCGGTTTGACTTCCGGTGTTGGTTTGTCTTTGGAAAGGACGAATCTTTTGCCATTTTCCGCCGACTTTTTTCCAGTTTTTAATTTTGCCGCTGTAAATATCTCTAATTTGCTGAATGCTTAGACTTTCTACCGGGTTACTTGCATTTACAATAAAAACAAAGGCCTCATACCCAATTGGATACATATTGAATTCCAGACCTTTTTCTTGTGCCATTGCTTTCTGTTCTTTTGAAGGTTCTGCCACAAAAATTATATCATCCTCACCTGCTATAAGCCTTTCGTATGCTTTGTTTGTTTTTGAAAATTGCACGAGCTCTTTAACATTACAATCAGACGGATATACAGTTTCTACAAAAGAACAGTAAATTGGGAAAAGTGCTGTTGCCCCGTCTACAACAGGAAGATTATCATCATTAGTAAATTTAAGTGAAGCTTGGGAATCAAGGTGTGCAAGACTTGTGGACTGTGTAAATGGAACATAATACCAGCTGTACATTTCATTTTGTTCTACTTTTGTAACACGTGAGCCAAGCGTTATAAAACTTGTTGCAAGAAAAAGTGATAAAAGAAGTTTTTTCATTCTCTTCTCCAGATATAAAAAATGCCCTCCTTGAAGTGCACCCCAATTATTGGACACTTTAACTAGCCAATTTTAAGGACTGATTCCTAAATTGTAAAGGGGTCAGTCCTTTTAATTTAACCTTTATTCTTTTTTCGTTGTACCAACTCAGATATTTAATCAACTCTTCTTT
>JAGCDP010000004.1 GCA_017651065.1 Treponema sp. | reverse complement strand
GAAAAATCAGACAGGTGATGATGTTGTAATTGAAGATTCTACAAGCCAGGTTAAGCTTTGCGCAAATGTTACAGCTCAGATTGTAGCCTTTGCCTGCGGAAAAACAGACGAAAATCCTAACAAAGCCTTTGCCGGTAACCGTCCAAGCAGCCTCATCTACGGCGACCAGCTTAATCCGGAATCTCTTGGCGCACTTCTTGCTCACTACGAAAACAAGGTTATGTTCCAGGGCTTTATCTGGAATGTAAACTCTTTCGACCAGGAAGGTGTACAGCTCGGTAAAAAGCTTGCCAAAACAGTTCTTAGCGGCCAAATGGACGGCGCCCTCAAGGCCTACGCAGGTTTGCTGATATAGTAATAAAGTCTCTGGTGAAGTTTTCACATATTTTTTAGTGAAAATCAGTTTTACATATTTGATTGAAAAAAAACAGCGGGAGGAAGAGGAACGGCTTTCGAAAACACTCTATTTTGCTGCCGCTTTGCGGCAACGTATATAATTACAAGGCAAAATAGCGTGTAGCACGCGAGCGTGCGGTTTCGAAAGACGTAACTCGACCGGTAGCTGTTTTTTTTGTTTAAGTGTTTATAAAAATGATTTTCATGAGTCTCCGTCCTTGTACTTGTTAAAATTGCATAAAAACTGTATATTTATACAATATGAAAGAACGCAAAGCACGCTTAAAAGCAATTAAAAATCTCATCAAAAACAACACAATCGAAAGTCAGGACGATTTGCTTAATCTCTTGCAAAAAGAAGGCTTTGACGTTACTCAGGCTACTTTAAGCCGTGACCTCAAGCTGCTCAAAGTTGGCAAGGTACCTGATGGAAAATCCGGTTATATGTACGACTTGCCAGGCGAAGATGACGCAGGTGAATCTGAAGCAATTTATGTTCAGGATTTTCTGCGCGGTTATATCAGCATAGACTGGAGCGGCAACATCGTAGTAATAAAAACCTTCCCAGGTCATGCAAACACTGTATGTAATGCAATCGACAACCTCAACCTCAACGAGATTCTTGGAACTGTTGCCGGCGATAACTGTATGTTCGCCTGTCTGCGGGAAGGCGTTACCGGTAAACAGTTTATGGATAAGCTTAAAAAACTCATTCCAGGAATAGAAGAAGGCTGAAAAAGTTGATATACTAGTGAACTATGATATTTACTAGTACAAGAAATAATAATCTTGCGGTTCCTTTTTCTCAGGCGGTTTTAAAATCTCTTCCCGAAGATGGCGGAGTTTATGTTCCGTCTGCCTCTTCCTTTGAGGATTTACGCCGCTGGATTTACTATATAGATAAAAATACAACTTTTACTTCAATCGCCGGAACTCTTACTTCTGCTTTTATACAGGATGAGTTTTCTCCAATCATTTGTGAAACAATCGCGACCTCTGCTTTTCCCTTTAGCCCGGTAATCACTCAGCTGGATGACAACCTTTTTCATCTGGAGCTTTACCACGGCTATACAGGCTGTCACCGCGATTTTGGTGTAAGTTATCTCTGTTCCTATCTTGAAACGACTAACGAACTTCTTGGCCAAAAATCTGTTTTTGTAGATTTTACTCACGGTGAACTGGGGGCTCTGCTTGCAAAGGTTCTGAGGGGCAAAAAGAACATTAAGGCTGTTATGCTTTACGAAAAGGGGACAGTTCGCGGTTTAAGTGAGGAAGATTATATCTGGAATGGCGGTAACATTCTTCCTGTAGAAATGGAGGGTAGTGAAAAGCAGATTAAAGACGTAATCCGCGAGCTTTTTTCAGATGATGATTTTGTGGACCGATATGATCTAACGCTTGCTAATACTACAAACGTTTGCCGCCTTATGTCTCAGATTTTCTATTTTCCTTATGCTTTTGCTCAGATTAAGGAAAAGGTTCACGGAGATATTTATTACGCTCTTGATGCAGGAAATTATTCTACTTTAGTTGCAGGGCTTTACAGCTGGCGTTTTGCACTTCCTTTGAATGGTTTTTACATTCCTGCAACTCCGGCTCTCTGTGCAGATGCAAAGGGTAATCCTGTGGTACTTGATTCTTATGTTGGCCTAGATAAGAGGGGAGAAGTAAATCCTGTGAATCCGGCCAACATTGAGCGTCTTGAATCCTTCTTTGGAAAGAATGAGCTGATGATTCGAAGCTTTGTTTATCCGTGTGAGGTTTCTGAACGTAATCGTGAAAAAGCTGCAAAAGAATTATTCATAAATTACGGTGTGATGGCCGCTCCGGAAACTGCAGGCAGCTATGCAACAATTCTGGAAAATAAAGATGAGATTATGAATGATGATGGAACTTTTGTTCTGGTTTCTCATACTCATCCAGCTTTGAGTGCAGATTATTGCCGCCATGTTCTTGGTGAAACACCTGATATTCCTGAAAATATTGCGGAAAGCTTAAAACCAGTAATACTTAAGCGGCCGGTAATTTCTACGCTGGACGAGCTCAAGGATTTGATAAAGACATACACTTCGTAAACTTGTACTAAAAAAAATAGACAATATGTAGTGCCTGCAGGTTTGCAAAAAACGAGGATTTAGCTTCATAATGTGAATAAAAAACAAAAGAGGCATTACCTCAATACAAAACGAGAGGCACTACAATGAACAGATTAAACGAAAACACAAAATTTATCTACTGCGGAATTGACGTTCACAAGGATACAAATTCTGCATGCTGTTTTGACCCGCAAACACAACAGTATTTCGGTCAAACAAAGTTTAAAGCAACATACAGAAATACAATTAACTATCTACAGAGGATCAAACAATTATATGACGAAGAAGTACTTATTATCTGCGGGTATGAAGCAGGACCTACAGGGTTAGGTTTGTGTAGAGAAATTCAGAAAGCTGGTTTCAGCTGCGTTGTAATTGCACCGACAACCATCCGCAGGGATAATTCAAAAGTGAAGACGGACAAACGGGATGCAAAACTTCTTGCAGAAACCCTTGCATATCATACATACAGTCCGGTACAGCTTCCCGATGAAAAAATCGAAGCAATGAAGGAATATACACGTGCACGGAATTCAAAGAAACTGAAACTCAAGAAAGCAAAACAGGAACTGCTTTCATTCATGCTGAGAACAGGAAAGGTCTATCCCAAGAAACAGAATGAAGGAAACTGGACTTCCAAACATTTTGCCTGGCTTAAAGGAATACAATATGAAGATCCATGGCTGCAGGAAAGCTTTGAAGTTTATCTTACTACGGTCAGAAATCTTATGGTTGAGGTTCAATTTATGGATGAAAGAATCATACAAATGGCAGATGATGAAGAAATAAAAGAAAAAGTAGACAGACTTATCTGTATATCAGGAATAGATATAATGACAGCGGTTTCAATTGTTGTAGAAATATTTGAGTTTACGAGATTCCAGACCGCACGAGCTTTTGCACACTTTCTGGGGCTTTGTCCGGGTGAAGATTCCAGCGGACTGAAAGAAAAACGCGTTTCCATAACAAAGGCAGGAAACAGTGTTGTAAGAAAATTACTTACAGAATCCTCGCAGTCCATAAAAAAAACAAGCAAAGTAAAATCAAAGCGGATTATACAAAGACAGAAAGGAGCAAGTCCAATGGTAGTAGCATATGCGGACAGAGCTGTTAAGCGTATTCGTACAAAAATGTTTATGATGGAACGGCGCGGTGTAAAAACAAATGTTGCAACGACTGCAGGAGCAAGGGAATTAGCCTGTTTCATATGGGGGATGATGACTGATAACATTGCCTGAAAAATCAGGTCTGTTATATAACGAGAGAATGGATGATGGATGTCTTCTGATCCTGTCAGGCAGAAGTTCTTTATGTTGGTTTTTCATGAAAATGAAATATGGTAAGTATAAAAAAAGAAAAGACAGCAGGTTTAGGCAAGATCCTGTTATCTTCGAGGAAGCTATGGAAAATTCTTTTCTTAATAGAAAGAATGATTTCCGAAAATAGACACGAAAGAACAATTTTTGGCGGACCATTGACCTTGTTGTAAATTAACGTATATCAGAGTGGTTAATTGCCGAAAAACACCTGTTCCTGTTGTTTTTTCTTTTTTCATATTGACAAAAGGCACAACATATCAGCTTCCAGTCGAGTTACGTCTTTCAAAACCGCACGCTCGCGTGCTACACGCTGTTGTGCCTTGTAATTATATACGTTTGCCGCTAAAGCGGCAGCACAACAGAGTGTTTTTGAAAGACGTCCCTCTCCTTCGCGCTATTTTTTTTGAGCCGTCGCCTTCTTTACTGTTTTTTTCTTTGCAGGCACTTTCTTTGCAGGTGCCTTTTTCACTGTTTCCTTCTTCTTCGGT
Source organism: Treponema sp. (assembly GCA_017651065.1). Classification (GTDB taxonomy): domain Bacteria; phylum Spirochaetota; class Spirochaetia; order Treponematales; family Treponemataceae; genus Treponema_D. Next base: position 2,131 of record JAGCDP010000004.1, on the reverse strand, counting down.
AATTCAAACTGCTTTAAGAACAAATCACACTTATATACGGATTTGATTCGGGCGGTGTTGATTTGTTTGAAAAGCTTGAAGACTTCTGGAACTTTACTTTGAGGGGCTGCAAGAAGCATAAGTAATTCAGTTTGATTCAGGCTGTTTTCCATCATCTCTTTATTGAACCATCTTACATTGTCAAAAGTATTGGCACCGCTTAAGGCACCGGAAAGCTTGCTTTCTGTAAGCAGAGAAACAATAGACAGAGCAACTTCATTTTTATTATCAGACAGCTTTGAAGCATCTGCATATTTTGCAAGAAGCATAAACTTCTGGAAGAGGGCACGGCAATCCTGCTCAAGGAACTCGTTGAACTTTCTTCCAAGGTTCCATTCGTTTGCAAAGCCTTTTTCTGCTAAATCTGCTGTCATCGTCCAGGCAAGAAGAATTGAGGCAAGCTTTTCGTTTCCTAAAAGCATTAGTTTTGCAAAAGCTTTTAATTCGGTGCATTTTGTAAGAGCCTTGTTCAAATCAGCAGGCTTTTTTGGAGTTTTTTCGTTCAGAATATTTACTACAGCTTTGAGTCTGGTCTTGAACATTGTATAAGCTTTATCAGCAGAGCCTTTAATACCGGCAGTCTTGTAGGCTTCTTTGTAGAAATCAACTGCTTCCTCTTTGCATTCTGCTGTAAGCTCATTAAGCTTTTTAGCGGTGATAAAGTTTGCAGCTTTTGATTCAGTTTTTACACTGGCACCGTTTGCAGCTTTTTTAGTTGTTTTGGCAATTTTGCTTTCAGCCTTTTCATCATTTTTTGCAGTGGCAAGCTCATAAGCTTTTACTACAGGCAGAAGGGCTTTTTCTGTAAAGGTTTTGAGTGATGCATAAAGCTTTTTGTAAATGAGTTCCTGATAGGCGGTTTCTATATCTTCGCAGCCAGAGCCATTTAGGAAGTCGCAGAGCATTCTGTAACGACCGTCTGCCGCATCTGTAACCTGATGAATATTCATAAATACCTGAACTTCAAAGCCGTTGAGCATTATGAACATTCCCTGTTCGCATATATCCTTTGACTTACGGATAAACCAGAGTCCGCTTTTGTTTTCCTGGAAGATAAAGTATTTGTCGTCTTCGCCATTGAGGTTTAAGCCTTGGGCAAGAGAGCGGCTTACAAGCTTTGTTTCTTCACCATTGCCTGTTTTTACTGCATACTGGTTTGAATCCTTAATCCAGCCGTAAGCACGGTCGTATTTATTATTGTAAACTACAAGCACCCTTTCTTTACCGGCGCCGTTAGTGTAGGCAAACACATTTTCGTTTACATGACCATCCTGCACAAAATCAAAGAAGAGGAAGTTTTCAACATCACTGAAAAGATAGCGCTTTTTCATCAGCGGGAAGATTTCCTTCCAATGGCGGTCCACAAGATACTGACTCGGTTTTTCATCCTTGTAAGCCTTTGTATATTCCATTCCGTACTTTTCAGTAAAGCCTTCAATCTGTCCGTGGCCAAACATAGGAAGACCAGGCATTGTAATCATAAGCGTACAGACACCAAAATATTTGTCGCCGTCACCAAACTGAGCAATCGCAGTTTCTTCATCAGGATTGTTCATAAAGTTTACGTAACGCTTTAAGATTTGCGGATCAAAGATGATTGTATTTTTTACGGTTTCGCGGTATTTCTGGTTTTCCTCCTTTTTAAGCATATTCATAAAAGCTGAATTGTAAACGCGGTGCATACCAAGCGTTCGCACAAAATAACCTTCCATCATCCAGAAAGCTTCGGCAAGAAGAAGGGTATCCGGACATTCCTTTGCAACCCGGTCAACAACCTCGCGCCAGAACTCATTCGGAATTGCGTCATTAAACTGCTGGGTGCTCAAGCCTGTTTCGCTGCGGGTAGCAATATCGCCTCCGTGTCCAGGCTCCGGGTACCACAAGCGGCGGATTGATTTTTTTGCAAGAACCATGGCCGCATCAAAACGGATGATAGGGAAGTTGTGGGCTACGTGAAGAATCTCCTGCATTACAGCTTCCCGTGCAGCCGGATTTAAAAAGTCAATCTGAGCGGTATCGTTCCAAGGTAAGCCTGTTCCATCGTTTCCGTGATAGATGTAGCGGGTATCTCCAGTCTGATTATCAACTCGTT
>JAGCDP010000027.1 GCA_017651065.1 Treponema sp. | reverse complement strand
TCCGCCACGGCAAGCCATAACTTCAATAAAGTGCCAGCTAGGTTCTTTTTTAGCCTTCAAATCAGCACGAATCTGCTCAACAACAGCATCAACGTTCTTAATCTGATGAACAACAGCAATTCTTACCTTTGTACCGTTCAAATCAACTTCGGCTGTTTTTACACCGTTCATACCGCGAACAGGTTTGTATTCAACAGGACCAAGCTCCTTTTTGTTTGTAAGGAAGTAAGCAGTTCTAACAGCAGCTTCCATAACACCACCGGTAACACCAAAAATTGTACCAGCACCAGTATAAGCTCCCATCAAAGAATCAGCCTTATCTTCATCAAGCTTAGAAAGATCAATTCCGGCTTCGCGCAAAAGCATAGCAAGCTCGCGGGTAGTAAGAACCATGTCGTAATCAGGTGCACCAGAAGATTTCATACTCTTATCACGCTGGCTTTCCCAAAGCTTTGCAGTACAAGGCATAACAGAAACATTGAAAATCTGCTTTGCTTTAAGACCATTCTTTTCTGCAAAGTAAGTTTTTGTCATAGCACCCTGCATCTGCTGTGGAGACTTACAGGTTGAAAGGTGTGGAAGCATGTCGTGGAACTTCTTTTCGCAGTAATCAATCCAGCCAGGACAGCAGCTTGTGAACATTGGGAGTTTTCCTCCGTTTTTAATGCGTTCAAGCAGCTCGCTTCCTTCTTCCATAATTGTAAGGTCAGCAGAGAAGTTTGTATCAAAAACATATTTAAAGCCAAGCTGACGGAGGGCTGCATAAATCTTACCGGTTGTAAGTGAACCAGGAGCCATACCAAACTCTTCGCCAATGGCAGCACGTACAGAAGGAGCAATAGCAACTACGCTTGTAAGCTCTTTATCTGCAAGCTTTTCAAATACAGTCTGAATTGGGTTTGTGAAAGTAATTGCTCCAACAGGACAATGAACAGCACACTGACCACAGCGGATACAAGGGCTGTCTGCAAGCTTTCTTCCGGCAACAGGACCAATTACAGTTTTATCACCACGTCCATTGTATTCAAGAGCGAATACTTTCTGCATTTCCTGACATGCAGTAATACAGCGTCCGCAGCTTATACACTTATCGCGGTCAAGTACGATTTCTGCATAAGAATCGTCAACAGGCTGGCTCTTAAGGTGTTTGTCAAAGCGAACTTCGCGCAAACCAAACTGTGCAGCAAGCTCCTGCAGTTCGCAGTGATGGTTTCTTGCACATTTAAGACAGTTATCAGGGTGATTAGAAAGAATCAATTCAAGAACTGTGCGGCGAGCCTTTCTAAGTTCTGCATCATTTGTAACAATGTTCATGCCAGGTGTAACAGCAGTACAGCAGGCACGAGCCATACGGGCACGACCAGTTTTTGGATCAACGTTTTTTACAACGCAGATACCGCAGCTTGCCCAAGGTTTAATATCTTCGCAATAACAGAGAGTAGGAATCTTGATTCCAACCGATTCGGCAGCCTTTAAGATTGTGGTGCCTTCTTCAACTGTTACTTCTTTTCCATTTATAGTTAATGTAATCATTTATAGTTCCTCTTACTTCCTGATGATTGCCTTGAACTTACAAGAAGATTCACAAGCACCGCACTTAATACACTTAGAAGGTTCAATAATCTTCCAAGGGAGCTTCTTTCCTGCCATAACTTCGCCGGAAGCGTTGTTTTCAATAGCAGAAACAGGACAGTGTTTAAGACAAACACCACAACCAATACATTTTTCAGGGATGATGTAGTATTCAAGCAAATCCTTACATTTAGCAGCAGGACACTTTTTGTTCTGAATATGCTCAATGTATTCTTCGCGGAACTTCTTGATTGTAGAAAGTGTAGGGTTTGGAGCTGACTGACCGAGTGCGCACAAAGAACAAGCCTTCATTGCAGAGCCAATGTCTTCAAGCTTTTCGATATCTTCCATTGTTCCCTGACCCTTTGTAATCTTTTCAAGAATCATAGACATCTGGCGTGTACCGATTCGGCAAGGTGAACATTTACCGCAAGACTCATCAACACAGAAGTCCATATAGAACTTAGAAACGTCAACAACGCAGTCATCTTCATCCATAACAATCATACCGCCTGAACCCATCATAGAGCCAAGCTTGATAAGAGAACCAAAATCAACAGGAGTATCAAGTTCTTTTTCGCTTATGATACCGCCTGAAGGACCACCAGTCTGGGCACCCTTAATCTTTTTGCCACCCTTAATTCCGCCACCAACATCAACGATGATTTCACGGAGAGTTGTTCCCATTGGAACTTCAACAAGACCAGAATTATTAACCTTACCTGTAAGAGCAAAAACCTTAGTTCCGTGAGAATCAGCGGTACCAATTTTAGCAAACCAGTCTGCACCCTTGTTGATGATTACTGGAATGTTTGCCCAGGTTTCTACGTTGTTGATTACAGTTGGTTCGCCCCAAAGTCCGCACTGAGCTGGGAAAGGAGGCTTAGGAGTTGGCATACCGCGCATACCTTCAATAGAGCGGAGAAGAGCTGTTTCCTCACCACAAACAAAGGCACCTGCACCAAGACGGATTTCAATATCAAAATCAAAACCGCTGCCAAGAATGTTCTTACCAAGGAAGCCTTTTGCACGGCTCTGTTCCATTGCAACTTCCAGACGGTGAACTGCTAAAGGATATTCTGCACGGATATAAATAAAGCCCTTTGTAGCGCCAATTGTTTTTCCGCAGATTGTCATAGCTTCAAGAACTGAGTGAGGGTCGCCTTCGATTGTAGAGCGGTCCATGTAAGCACCAGGGTCACCTTCATCAGCATTACAAACTACATATTTGATGTTATTTTTTGAAACTGCTTTGTAGCCGGCTTCCCATTTAAAGCCTGTTGGGAATCCTGCACCACCACGACCACGTAAACCAGATTTTTTGATTTCGTCAATTACAGTTTCCGGTGTCATTTCAAAAAGCACTTTTTCAAGAGCCTTGTAACCATCGCGGGCAATGTATTCTTCAAGATTTTCAGGATTGATTACACCACAGTTTCTAAGTACGATTCGCTTCTGTTTGTTGAAAGTTGGAACTGCATTTTCCAGTGCAGAAGCTTTTTTATCTTCCTTAAAGCTAACGCCAGCTACAACCATATCCTTGAGGATTGTTTTAGAAGCAATTGAATCTAAAACAGCAGCTGCTTTATCAGCCTTTACGCCACCGTAGATTACCTTTTCCATTCCAGGTGCTACGATTTCTACTACTGGTT
>JAGCDP010000026.1 GCA_017651065.1 Treponema sp. | reverse complement strand
TCCCGTAGGAGTCTGGACCGTGTCTCAGTTCAAGTGTGGGGGACCAACCTCTCAGTTCCCCTAGACATCGCGGTCTTGGTGGGCCGTTACCCCGCCAACTAACTAATAGCACGCGGGCCGCTCCTTCGGCGGTTCAAAAGAACCTTTCCTCGCATACCTCTGACATATGCGACCGTATCCGGTATTACCCTGTGTTTCCACAGGCTATCCCCGTCCAAAGGGTACGTCACCCACGCGTTACTCACCAGTCCGCCGCTCTAGGATATCAGCAAGCTGATATCTTACCGCTCGACTTGCATGCTTATGTCGCGCCGCCAGCGTTGGTTCTGAGCCAGGATCATACTCTCCATGATTATTTCAATACCCCGAAGGGTAATGATTTACCATAAATAAGTTCAACCCAGCTTTCTGTATTTGCTGAATTGATAGACTTAAGTTTTACAAAAAAAACTTAAAAAACATTGTAGTCAATGTACAGAACAAAAACTAACGTCTTCGTTCATAGAACCTTACTTGTTCTATTCTTTCCTTCCCTATTCTGTCAAAAAACTGGATTTATTCCGTCACAGGATGTTGTGACAGCGAAATTAAATATATTACTTATTTTAAAAAGTGTCAAGAGTTCAATTACGCAATTTTATATATTTTAAAAAAAAGATTGCCGGGTCGAGCCCGGCAATGACATGGATGACATAGATTGCCGCGCTTCGCTCGCAATGACGTGGGTTGGTATGCAATGAGACTATGTACGCTTTATTGCAATGAGCGTAATATCGTCGGCTTGTTTATCTTCGGTTACCCAGGCGTAGCGTGTTAGGTTTGGATCTTCCAGGGCGCGTTGCTTTTCCAAGTCTGCCATGGACTGTTCGCCGTCGGCTCCACCGGCTAACTGAACTGGGGTGCAGTAGCGGTTATACAAGGTAAAGTGCTCCTTTAAGAATTCGTCTACGAATTTTTCAATTTCTATTTCGTCATCGGCGCGGACTGTAGGAGCTTTTACCATTCGGAATACGCGTTCTACTGCGGCAAGAGCTATAATAGATTCATCGATTGTTCCCTTACAAGTGCTGAAATCAAATTCAAGAACTTCTGTTGTATTAGGGTTATCTAACTTAGTAAGAACAAATTTCTTGCGGGCAGCTACGGCTTCGAGTACGGCTGTAATTCTTTCCTGACCAAACTGTTCCTTTTCATCAAGAATCTGAGTATTCTTTGTTTCTTTACCTGTACGAGGGTCTGTGCGCACATCCTCCTGAACTGTCTGTTTAACAACCCAGTTTTCATCACGGACAAGACGCTCTGCTTCGTCAATACCGTCAGTATAGAGATACAAAACGTCCCCATGATTAAGTGTAAGTTTTTCTACTTTGTAACCACCGGCTGTCATTTCTACGAGGTCTGTAGAAACACCACCGGCTGTTGGAGTATTTGACAAAGTAATTTCCTTAAGCTTATGAGTAACTCCATCAAGAATATGAATCTTATTATCACCGGCATTGCAGACATACATTTCGCCAGTAATCTTATTGTACAAACTGATATTAATTGTACTGAATTTACCGCGGGTTCCAAGATCAAAAATAAAGTCGTTTACAGCAGAAACAAACTTCTTAAGGTTTATACCCTGCTTATTAAATTTCCAGTCGCTGAAGTAATAGAAATCCTTGAACTTAGTTGCAACTACAGAAACGAGCAAAGCAGCAGGTACACCGTGACCAGAAATATCACACTTAATGAATACATACCACTGGTCATCAAGCTTCTTATAATCAAAGTAGTCACCACTTACGGCAGAGTCACCTTTATAGAAGGCATACAAATCAAGTTTTTCTTCGTTGAGTTTTACTACAGGAAGTTTACGTCCACCCTCACCGTCCATCAAAGGAATAAACCGTTCCTGAACTGCCTTACCGTCGAGCTGTAAGAATTCTTCGTACGCTGCAAGACCTGCAGAAAGTGTCATCTTATTTACTACATCTCCAAGGTGACCAATTTCATCTTTAGACTTAATATCAATATGCTTTTTCTCGAGTTTCTGGCGTTCACGGACAGACTTTGTCATAAGAGAACCGACTTCTACAAGATGAGACTCAAGCTTTTTAATTGGCTTAACAATAAGACTAGCCAAAAGCCAAGCACCAAGAGCACCAAGAATTACGGCAGCCAAAGCAGACAACGCACCAGTCAAATAAATCTTACGAACTTCTGCACGCAGCTGGTCTACAAGATCCTGTACAGTTACTTCCATAAGAATTGCACCATGCAGGTAATTATCGCTGTTTCCGGAACGGTACAAAACAGGTCTATAGAAAAGATAATCTGTAATTTCACTTTCGAGCATGTTGTTAGAGAAGCCAGGATATGATGAACTGTTTTCTGTAGCAATAGCAGTCAAAAGACTGTTCAATTCATTTCTAAGCTTTGTAGTTGTATCTGAAACTACCTGACGCCGAAGGTTACTTTCTTCATCTGTCTTAAGTGCAAGCTCTGTATTTTCCTGACTGAACAATGTAATCTGTTTTGAAATTTCACTTGCCTGAGCTACAACCTTTTCATTAAGACCATTAAAGCGTTTAAGGACTGCAAGTACATCTTCATCAATCATTCGGGTTTCACCGGCAACAATTCCGTATTCACCGTAATTAACAACCTTCTGACTTATAGCAGGATCATTAGAAGCCCATACATAACTTAAGTCTCCGGCCTGTCCTGCAAGATTTACGTATCCTTCTTCTTCATCTGCAGTAGAACTCTTTATTCCAACAATTGTGATATATTTTACTTCGGCCATTGCATCTTTTTGAGAAGGAAGAGAACCAATTTCAAGGTCGTTTTCTGTCGGGAGGAAGTTTCGAACGCCACTTGAAAGACTTTCCATAAGTACATCAATTCGGTTATAAAGAGCAGTAACAAGAGTTTCTTCCTGAGTAGAAATCATGTTGTTTCCGTTCTGGATTGTTACAAAAAGAACTACAACTGCTACAAGAACAATTGTAAAGCCTACAAGCTTTCCTCTGAGTGAACGCTGTTTTTCTGCTTTGATTTTGATTTTTGATGTTGGCATAGCTTCTCCCGAAATAAGCGCTTTTATTTCCAATTGAATTATTTTTTTCTCGCGTCGTCGCTGTACTGCAAAAACAATCACAGACTGAATGCAGACTACAACAAAAAGTGCAAGCAGCACAGAAATCACAAGTGAAATTGTAAGAGAGAATCTTACTGACTCTGTAACTGCCTTATATTTATTTCTATAAACATATTCCGGCGCAATTTTTACAGTACCATTTTGAAGGATTGTAAGGATTGCACCGCTCATATAAAGACCGCGGTCTGTGTGATACAAACCTACCTTATAAGTTCCTTCATCAAGGTCGGTACCAATATTTACTTCCGAAATACGATTATCATTATTAACTTTATACTGACCTTCTTTTAAAGAAAGAGTCATGTCATAAGGAGCAACACCGTCGCGGTCAATATAGATAGTTGAAATTGTTCCTTCATAAGTAAAGCCGCCACCAATAATTTCAAGCTCAGGAATTCCAACTTCTGAAATTGTCTGTCTTGCAGAAGAAATAAATGTTTCCGGACGATATTTGTTTAATATAATAAGTATTGATTTTGCAATTCCAATGTTTCCAACTTCGTCAATTGCGTTAATTGTAAATCTGTAAACACCGTTTGACTGATTATTAAAGATGCGTGATTTTGTTCCCGAGGTTTTACTGTTTCCTTTTAAAACGATTTCCTTTGAAAGAGCACTTGCATATCTTTCTTTAAGTGCCTGTATTTCCTGCTCTACCCTTGTTGCAGAATAAGAAATCTTATGAGTTTTATTTTCTGCAAGTCCTTTTGGAATAGCTCCAAGATAAACAAGCTCATAGTTGTAGCCGGCAGTATCTGAATCTACAGATTCGCGCCAGTTAAATGAAAGAGTATTTGAAGAAGCAAATCCATATTTATCAAGTTCCGGAAGCATTGGATCCGGTGCTTTTGGCGGAGTTAAATCGCGGTGATAAACTATCTTTGCACTTTCAGACCAGTTGCCGGCTTTATCCTGTACACGAACAAGAAGATTATAATAACCGTCGTCTGGAGCCTGAACATTGATAGTTTTAATATTAGTAAAATACTGAACGCGTTCTACCGGCTGCTGTGTATTATCTTTTCCCCAGGTATATGAATATCCGTTAATACCGGAAGAATCATCAGGGAATACAACCTGAATATAAACATTTTTTTCGCGGCTTGCTTTTCCTTCGCGGTAAGAAGTTGGAGTTAAACGAGGTGCAGAAACTGTAGTGTCCGGTAAAAGAATTGCAAGATTGTTTGTAGATTTTGTTCCCTGCTGCCATATAAAATTAAGCTGCTTTCCGTCTGCTTTTTTTACAACAAGCGGAGAAACAAACATATTCGAATTTGAATTTTCAAGTACAGTAATTTGTTCCCAGTCGTTTCCGGCTTTTTCTGCCATGTAAATCTGTTCGGAACCGGTGCGGGTGTCAAACCACAAAGCATAAAGATGATTATTGTATTCAAAAAGTGAAGCACGGTTTGAGTTACCTTTATCTGAAATCTTGATTGCAGATCTTGAAACAAATCCGTTTTGTGTTAATTCTGCAGACCATATTGCCGCACTTACAGATTCCATTCTTTCCCAGACAACATAGGTTTTTCCATTGTAGTTATAAAGGAAAGGTCTTTGATTCTGAAAGTTTGCAAAGTCGCGCCTTTCGCTTGAAGGATGCGAACTCTGGTCTGTAAGAAGTTTAGGTGTTGTCCAGCTTGAACCGCCATCAGAAGAGAAAGTACTGAACAGCTGATAAGAAAGTCTGCCTGTTACGCTTGAAGAATAATATGCCTGGAAAACAACAAGTTCTCCGCCAAAGGCATTTATCTGGTACGGAACAAAAGGATTACGCATTTGAGCGCATGGTTCAAACTCTTTAAAGTTGGACCATTTCTTTCCGTCTTTTGATTCTGCAGTATATATATAGAATGAATCGTTTTTACTTACAGAAGCAAAGAGCCTGAACGAACCGTCGGAACAAGTGTAAACGCGCGGTGCAATAAAGTAATTGTCTGTTGTAATATCTGAACGAACAAAAGTTCTACAGCGGTCCTGAGAAAGAAATGCAGAAACTTTCATTTTGTCTGAAAGGACTGTTACTAAAACCTTATCGCCCGAAACTGTTGCCGAAAAAATATCAGGAACTTCGCCTGAATACTGGAAAGGTCCTGCAAAACGTAAATTATCAAAATATGTTTTATTGTCTGTATAAACGCGGCACGAAAGATAAATCTGATTTTTTGAAGGAACAACTTCCTGCCAGAAAACATAAGAGACATCTGAAGTATTTATAGTTACAGGGAATCTTGCATCGCCGGAAGTAATGAGTTTTGGATTTTCCCAATAATATTTTTCTGCAGCTGGAAGGACAGACGCCCCGAAAATGAGGAAAGCAATTATGAGAAGTTTAACTTTTAATCTAAAATGTCTGTTCATCTTACCCTTCGAGAGCCTCAGAGACCCCACTCGTTTACAGGGACCGCGTCCTATTATACACTACAACTGAGATTTAATCTTGTTGTTTAAGTCCTCTACTTCCTTAAGTTTTATATTATTTGGATTATTATTGAGCAACCTGAGCATATATGTGTTAGCCGCATCAATATTTCCAGATTGATATGCCTTTTTAGCCTGTGTAAGCAGATTCTGGTCGTCACTTGAAAGAACAATAATTGAGCTTGAACCAATCTTAAGAGAAATACGGTCCTTAAGTGCTTCTGCAGTCTTGTTATTTGGATTAAGGCGCAATGCCTCGTTTACAGTTTCGAGCGCCTGATTAAGTCTTGCTGTATTTGAACCTGCACTATTAAACTGTGTCTGTGCCTGAGTTGTAAGTCTTGTTGAACGTGCTGCTGCACTGTTATCTACAGGACGCTGTCTCATTCCAAGTTCAATTTCAAGATTATAAATTGCATCCTTTAAGCCTTTATAATCAGGTTCGAGGTTATAATAGTCTGTAAGAGTATTATATGCCTGGACCATTGTATCCTTATTCTTACTTTGAGCAATTGCAGTCTGAACTTTCTGTGCAAATTCTTCTTCAAACTTTTCAGGGTTATGCAGGCGGTCAATCTTTAAGAGCAAAAGTGAAGCTTCCTGGTTCAAAGGATAAACTGCTTTAATCTTATTAAGGCTTTCTTCTGCAAGTGTAAGTGCTTCATCTGCCTGTGCAGTCTTACCCTGCTTTTGATACTGTTCCCCTTCATCATAATACTGGTAAGCAATACTCAACAGCTGAGACATTTCTGAATAAAGCGGATCCGAAGCAAGAAGTACACGACCTGTCTTCATTGAAACAGCTGTATTTACAAGTTCAAGGAATGTTTCAAACTCAGGGTTCTTTTCTGTATGAGTTTCGGCCCATTTATTTATAGCAGCATTAATCAAAGTTTCAGAATCTTCGTAGCGGTCATAGTTCAAGGCATCGCGGGCCTGAGTATAAAGTTCACGAGACTCCTTAATTACAAGCTCGTTCTTAGCGTCCATAATTCTTGTACTAAGACTTGCTACAGTAGAGTCAACCTGTTTACGCAAAGTTTCGTCATCGGCAATTGCAAGAGAATCTGCATAACGTTCGCTTGCTTCAAGGAGGAGCTTTTCTGCATTTGCAAGATTTCCTCTATTCAAAGCATCCTGTGCTTCTTCCATAATAGAAGCGGCATTATTCTTGGCATAAGCAGCTTCTTCAAGCTCTACTTGTGCTTCTGCAAGCTGCTGAGAAGATTGGAGTCTTACAAGTTCAAGTTCTGACTTTCTGTTCTGCATATAATTAATTGCAGCAACAACAACAGCAACAAGATCTTCGTTAGCAAGCCAGTCTTCATGTGCATTCAAATTCTGATTCAATGAATTCTGACGTTCTTCTATTGCAGCAATATAATCTGCCGAAAGTTCTTCTGCCTTGTTATAAAGCTTAATTGATGCATCAGGATAGTGATAAACAGGATTCTGCTGTTCACCCATCTTCTGAGCATATGCAAACAAAGCTTCGGCAGTTGCCCTGGAACCACCCATGCCTTCTATATCAACATGCTCGTCAAAACCAGTTGTGTAGGTTTGAGCATAATTTTTATAATCTGTTGCATTCTGAACATAAGAATCAGAATCTGTCTTATAGCTTTCTGTAATGATTGTCCAGGAATCTGTCATAGACTTAGCAGAAGCATCAAACAAAGTATCAAGATAAGAATTATATAATGCTGTAGGAGTCT
>JAGCDP010000025.1 GCA_017651065.1 Treponema sp. | reverse complement strand
GAGCATTATCGTTATTATTTTTGCCGGGGCCTTTTGCGGTCCTGTTTGAACAGCCTGACACTACGAGCACAAAGGCAAGGACGGTCAAGCAGAGGAAATATTTGTCACACCTATTTCTTCTCATGTCTTGAACTCCGGATGATTTTTATATCATGTCTATTTTAAGTCCAAAAGCATGAAAAGACAAGAGAAAACATGGAGATTCTCGTTTTACTGCGATATACGCTGATTTGATTTTATTCTTTTTTACCGGCGTTACCTGCAGGCTTGTCCTTATCTTTACCAAGCTTTCCTTCAAGGAATTTTCCCAGCATTGATTTAAGGTCAAGGCCAAGGGTTTCACCAAGGCTTTCGGAAACCTGGGTTACATTAGTCATGATGTCTTTTGTAAGCTTTGAAGATTCTCCGCCGTACATGTAAATTTTGTCGACATTCTGGTAGGCCTTGCCGCTGGCTTCTGCAATTTTTGGAAGCTGTTCAAAATATACCTTAAGGGCATCGAGCTGCATCTGCTGTTTGGCAGCGTCGCCATATTCCTTTAAGGCTTCGGCTTTTTCGCGCATACCGTCTGCTTCGGCTACGAGCTTGGCCTTTATTGCAGCGGCTTCTGCTTCTCCCTGAGCCTGAATAGCTTCGGCAAGGGCTTTTTTACCGGCGGCTTCGTTTTCCATGGCAAGCTTTTCTGCTTCGGCTTTTTTCTGACGGGTAAAGGCTTCTGCTTCTGCCTGGCGCTGAATTTCAAAAGCTTCGGCTTCTGCATTTTTCTGGCGAGTATACAAGTCTGCATCGGCCTGCTGCTGGGCTGCAAATTTTTCGGCTTCGGCAGTTTTCTTTACTTCTGCATCAAGGGCTTTTTCCTTAATTGAAACTGCCTTTTCCTGAATTTCAATCTGTTTTTCCTGCTTTGCAATGTTTGCATCTGCTGCTTTAATTTCAAGAACCTTACGCTGATTTTCGGTTTCGATTCCTTTTGCAGCTTCGGCTTTTGCGGCTTCGGTGTCTGCCTGCAGCTGGAGGGAGGCCTTTTTGATGGCAAGGTCATTCTGCTTCTGTGCAATTTCGAGCTCTGCAGCAACACGGGCATCATTTGCTTCTTTGTCTGCCTGGGCCTGGGCAATCTTAACTTCGGCTTCTGCGGCTGCCTTTGCTTTTGCGGCATCTTTGGAAATGGCAACTGTATTTTCAATACCAAGGTTATTGATTACCCCGTTATCATCCTTAAAATTCTGGATGTTAAAGGTAGTGAGTTCAAGACCAAGATCAAAAAGGTTAGGCTTTACATTTTCTACAACCTTTTCTGAAAGAACCTTTTTATCACCCTGAATCAAATCCTTTAATTTAATCTGAGAAATAATTTCGCGGATATTTCCTTCTAAAACAGGAGTAACAACTGTAGCAATGTCGGCAGTAGAATAACCGATGAACTTGGCTGCAGCTTTTTTCATTGTTTCCGGATCCTGCGAAACTGCAATGTTTGCAACTGCATCAACTTTAATATTAATTGCATCCTGGGTAGGAATAGAATCTTTAGAAACAAAATCAACCTGAATATTTTCCAGCGTCATGTAATCTATGCGCTGCAAAAATGGAATTACAAAAATTGCCTTACCTGTAACTGTTTTTGACCCGAATGGCCCTACACGAATACCAATGCGGTTTTTAGGAACCTTTTTATAAGAAATAAAAAACAACAAAAGAAGTATTACAACAAGCGCAGCAATAAGAATAATCATAGGTGACATATTTACCTCCATAACTTTTTATGTTTAAAGTATAAGTCCAAAATATTGTGAATGCAAGTTTTATTTAGTATTATTTATAAGACTTCATTTGCAGGTTGGGGAAAAGAGGTGATTACGTGTGAAATGGTGAGAACTTGAAAAACGTACGTAATTATTCGGCTGGAATGAAACTTGATTACGTGCGAAATGACTTAAACTAATAAAAATGCACGTAAAAACATAAGCTGGAAATTGATAATTACGTGCAAATTCAATAGCAAGAGAGAAAATGCACGTAATTAATTGACAGTGACTTATCAGAAGAACAGAAAATTACGTGTAAAATGACACAACTTCAACGAAACGCACGTAAAAATGTCGTGAAAAGTCGGCACGCGGGGGAGTTACGGGGGCGTGCCCCCGTTAGAGGGGGTAGGCCGCAACATCGTGCGGCCGAGGGGCAGGCGCCCCTTTATTTATTCAGCCTTAGCTTCCTCAGCAACTTCGTCCTTTTCTTTTGAAAGCATTACATTTGTAAGAATACCCAAAATCAAAGCACAAGCAACTGTACGAATTTCAACAGCACCAAAGCTTACAACCATGCCGCCTACACCTGTAATAAAGATGATAGATGCAACAAAGAGGTTGCGGTTCTTGTTCAAATCTACAGTCTGGAAAATCTTGAAACCAGATACAGCAATAAAGCCGTAAAGGGCAATACAAACACCACCCATTACACAGCTAGGGATTGTCTCAAGGAAGGCAACCAGAGGGCTGAGCATAGAGAAGATGATACAGGCAATTGCACAGCCCCAGATAGAAACTGTAGAAGCGTTGCGGGTAATGGCTACACAGGCAATTGATTCACCATAAGTTGTGTTTGGACAACCACCGAAGAATGCACCTGCAATAGAACCAACACCATCACCAAGCAGGGTTCTTGTAAGACCAGGGTTTTCCAAAAGGTCCTGACCTACAATGCTTGAAAGGTTTTTGTGGTCTGCAAGGTGTTCTGCAAATACTACGAATGCAACAGGAACATAAGCTGCAAAAATTGCAATAAGATATTTTCCTGTAACAGCTTTAATACCTGCACCGCCTCCAAGCAAGAAAGTGAAGTTTGGAAGTGCAAAGAAACCGCAGTTCTTTAATGCACTGTAATTGATTACTGTAAGTTCGCTTGAGTTTGTAGCACGACCAATCAATGCAAAGAATGATGCACAAAGGTAACCTGCAAGAATACCAATGATGAACGGAATGAGCTTGCCCATCTTTTTACCGTAGGTTGCACACAGCATTGTAACTGCAAGAGTAACAAGACCACAGACAATACAGATATAAGGACTTCCGCCTTCGATATTTGTTTTCATAAGATCGCCTACAGCATTGCTTGAAAGGCTAAGACCAATGATTGCAACTGTAGGTCCAATGATTACCGGCGGCATGAGCTTGCTGATCCAGTTTACACCACAGAATTTAACAACGATTGCAAGAATTACATAAACGAGTCCTGCCATGAGGGCACCAATGATAAGTCCCCAGTAGCCTACCTGCTCTGAAAGTCCAAGTGTTGTAGCACCTGCAAAGGCACTGAACATTGAAGGAAGGAAGGCAAAAGAGCTTCCTAAGAATACAGGGCTTGAGCTCTTTGTAAAGAGAAGGTATACGATAGAACCGATACCTGCACCAAAAAGTGCTGCCGAAGCAGAAAGTTCGTGTCCAACTACTGCAGGAACTGCAATTGTTGCCGCCATGATTGCCAGAAGCTGCTGCAAAGCAAAAAGAATTACCTTACCAACCTTTGGCTTGTCCTTGATACCATAAATTAGGTCCATTTTGTTACTCCTTATAATCTATATACGGTTCCATCTTTGATCATAGAAATCAAATATGGCACTATATCCGGGTCAAATTGTTTGCCGCGACAGCGATCCAGCTCCGAAATAATTCGTTCTTCCGAAAACTTGAGCCTGTAGCAGCGGTTTGTGTTCATAGCATCGTAGGCATCTGCAATTCCAACAATGCGTGCAACAAGCGGAATATCTTTTCCGCTCATACGGTTCATGTAGCCTGTTCCGTCAAAGCGTTCATGGTGGTACAAAACCGCGTCGTTTATTTCTGGTAAAATAGTAAAATTTTTAAGCAGCATTGCGCCGTTTGTTGTATGCTGCTGAATCAAACTCCATTCTTCTGTAGAAAGCCTGCTTGTTTTATTCAAAACATCATCTGCAATTGTAAGCTTGCCAATATCGTGCATGAGTCCTGCGTAGTAAATAGTAAGTTGAGCCTGCTGGTCCAGTCCCATTCGTTTTGCCATTTCGCGGGCATATGCAGCAACACGGGTAGAATGTCCCTGTGTGTAAGTATCTTTATTATCAATAAAGTTAGAGAAGGTTTTCATTGTCTGTTCAATAATCTGATTGTCATGTTCCTGGCGCTGCTTTGTAAGAGTTGCCTGATTTTTAATAATTCCCTGAATAACAATACCGTAAATTGCTGCAATAAGCGAAATTACAGCCATAATGCAGCAGAAAATGAACAGAGTATTAGAAGAAAGCTTTTTACAAAGTCGTCCGGTAATGATTGCAGAACGGAAAGTCAAATCATTTTCAGAAATCAGTAAGATTCCAAAATGAGTTTCGCTTTTTGAACAGAGTTTTTCGTTTACAAACTCATCTGCCTTTATATAAAGGTAGTTATCATCTATATAAGCTGTACAATCCCACGTATTTTCTACAGAAGTTTCATCCGGAACCTTTAATTTTATGCACCAGTCCTTAAGATCCTTGTCTGTTGTGTTTGCAAGGATTGCTTCGTACGAAAAAAGGTTCATATCGTTTGATTCTGTCCAGTTATTTGATTTTGTGATTGCAAAATATGTTCTGTTAAGACGGTCAACAGGCGGTTTTGTAGAAAGTTGTGTTATAGAAGAAACCTTTTTGTTGTTTCTTTGGTTTTGATAAATAGAAAAAGCAGCAATTAAAATCCAAATGAGCAAAGATGATAAAAAGCAAATCATAAGTATTTTTAACTTGCCGAACTTTTTCCGCATGGTTAAATTATAAGATAGGAAGTTATATTAGTCAAATGAAACAGAAATATTTTACCATTATGGATTACTTCACAATGCGCGGCGACCTTACCTTTGCACAAAGTGATTTTAACAGCGTAGATGCCCTTATTTTAAGCCAGTTTGTATATAACAACATGGATGGTCTTGTTTCAGCCGATTTTAAAGAAAAAATCACCCTTGAAGAGCTTTCTGAACGCTTTACCTCCGCAAAAGACTACGCGACCCGGTGTAATATGGGCGCAATGATTAATAAATTAACTCCGGAACTTATTACAACTGCCGCAAAAACACGCCGTTTTGGTAAAATGAAGCTGAGCGGCTTTGTAAATAATATAAACGAAACAAATATAGAACAATTCAGCGCAATTACCTGCCAGATTGCAAAAGACAGATATGTTGTAATTTATAGAGGAACAGACGACACAATTACAGGCTGGTATGAAGATTTTAATCTTGTATGTTTAGACGAAATTCCTTCACAAAAATCGGCCTGCGACTATCTTAGTAGGGCAATGGGCGCTTTAAAAGGAAAGTTTATACTTACAGGCCATTCAAAAGGCGGAAACCTTAGCGTAAAGGCCGGAATGTCTATTCCTGCAAAATCTGTTGGACGGCTGGAAGCCATTTACAATTACGATGGACCAGGATTTCCAGCCCCGGTTTACAAAACACCCGGATTCCTTCAGATAAAAGACCGCGTTTTTTCATTTTTCCCGCATTTTTGCGTAGTAGGCATGTTATTTGCGCATACAAATAAATATAAAATTGTAGATGTTGCCGCAGATGGAATCTTACAGCATGATCCTTTTGCCTGGAAAGTGCTTGGCCCGGAGTTTCAGCTTATGTCCGGCTTTGACGAAATGTCTTCTTTTGTTGCTTCTTCCTTTAATGCCTGGATGACAAGGCTTCCTGTAGAAGAGCGCAAAAAGTTCATAGACACATTTTTTGACGTAATGTTTGCAAGCGGAGTAAAGACAAACTATGAAATTGATCAGAATAAAATTGTCTGCGGCGGAAAAATGATTGCAAAGCTTGCCGAACTTAACGAAAGTGAACGAAAATCATTTAAGCATGCCCTTAAGGTGTTTGTAAAAGTAGCAAAAGACAATATCCCGATGTTCAGTGTATTTAAATAAATTGCGAATCCGGCATTTTCATTATATACTATAATATATGAGTAACGAAACAATTCAAACAGTATCACCGGTAGGTCAGCAGCTTAAATCTTACGGCGAAACAAAGCCTGCTTCTTATCTTATGTTCAATAATAAGAAGGTTAGTCTTGTTGCAAAAATCACAATCGGCCGCGAATACGATAATGATGTTGTCGTAGACAATAAGCTTGCAAGCCGCCATCACGCAGTAATCCAGAAAATCAAAAATGCCTATTTTTTGAAGGATGAAAACAGCACAAACGGAACTTATCTTAACGGAGTAAAAATTCCGCCTGATAAATATGTTAAGCTTAATCCAGGTGACAAAGTTACTATTGGCAATATGAGCCTTGTAATTTCATAATTTATGTCTGATTTTAAGCTAGATGTTGAAGAGTGTCTTGCACTGCAGGAGCTTCCTTCTTATGAGTTTATTAGTTCTCTTGTACAAAAGGTCTGCTATACACTTGCAAACGAAGATGAATCTTATCGTCCGTTGAATTGTGTAGGGCAGCCCGGTTCTTTGCTCAAGCTTTATGAAGAAGATGCGCGTTGTCTTCCGGTTGTAATTGTGCCGGATATTCATTCGCGCCCTGATTTTATACAAAACATTCTGAACTGTACCTTGCCAAAGTTAAAACTTACTGTAAAGCAGGCACTCGAACAGAAAAAAATTGATCTTGTTTGCGTGGGCGATGCAGTTCACACAGAGCTTTCTTCTTTACGCTGGAAGCTTATTTCTGCAGAATTCGACGGCGGTATTCATACAGGCCATTACATGCAGGACGAAATGATTGCAACACTTTCAACTCTGTGCGCTCTGATGACTCTTAAAATTAGGTATCCGGAAAATTTTCATTTTTTAAAAGGAAATCATGAAAATATTTTGAACAGCAGTCTTGGCGGCGACTACGCTTTTTATAAATATGCAGACGAAGGCGAAATGGTAAAGCGCTTTATTGTTGAATATTATGACGAAAAGCTTTTGAACCTTATTTCGCAATATGAAAATCTTTTGCCGCTTATAGCTTACGGAAAAAATTATGTAGTTTCACATGCAGAACCAGCAGAAGCATTTACAACAGAACAGCTTATAGATGCAAGGTTTGAAGACAGTGTAGTAGAAGGACTTATCTGGACACGCAACGGTCAGGTAAAAAAATCTACAGTTGTTCCTATTATGAATGAACTGCTTGGAAAAAAGGCTGCAAAAAAAGCCTTATATTTTTCGGGGCACAGACCTGTAAAAGAAAGTTATGCCTTGCGCCAGGACGGAAAGCTTGTTCAGATTCATAATCCGCATAAACAGAATATTGTGTTAGTTGAACCAGACTCTAATTTTGATTTTGAAAAAGATATTATAAATACTAAGGGGGCAAAGAAAAATGCCTAATGATTTTCCACCAATGATTGGTAAATATAAAATTGCAGGCGTTATTGCAAAAGGAGGAATGGGTGTTGTTTATAAAGCAATTCATCCTTCACTCAAGCGCTATGTTGTAATTAAAAAAATGACTTCGCGCGGAAATGCTCAGAATGCAGAACGCTTTAAGAAAGAAGCGCAGATTTTAATGGACATGCACAGTCCCTATATAGTTCAGGTTTTTGACTATTTTACCGAAGTAGGGTCGCGTTACATGGTCGAAGAGCTTGTAGACGGTCTTGCTCTTGATAAGCTCATAAAAAAACAGACAGTATTGCCACCGCCTGTTGCAATGCTTATTTTACAGGACTCTTGTCTTGCCTTAAAGCATGCTCATTCAAAAAATATAATCCACCGCGATATAAAGCCCGGAAACATTCTGATTTCTCGTCGTGGAGAAATAAAGCTTGCCGATTTTGGAATTGCAAGTGATCAGGAAGACCGCGAAAATAACATAACACTTTCTGGAATGAGTCTTGGAACTCCGGCCTATATGTCGCCGGAACAGTTCGAAGACAGCGCTTCTGTAGATGCCCGTGCCGACATTTATTCACTTGGAATTATGCTTTACGAAATGGTAACAGGTTCAAAACCATATCCAGGTGAATTCAGCATGGAAAACTTTAAGATTATCAAAAAGGGCCGCTACATCCATGCGCGCAAAATTGACAAGAAAATTCCAAAAGATATAGAAGAACTTATTCATAAGATGATTCGCCCTAATCCAAAAAAGCGATTTCAGTCAATTGATCAGGCGCTTCGTGCAGTAAAAAAATATCTTCGTCATTTTAACGTTCATGATATTCGTGTTCATATTGCAAAGGCTGTAATTTTACAAGATAAGCCTTATCCGTTCCCGTTCTTTAATCCAAAAGATAAGCTTTTTCGCATTATAAAGAATGTTGTTCTTAGCGTTGCCGCTGCAGCTGCAGTTTTTGTTTTCTGCTGGAAGGCCGGACTGATTCACAAAACAATCCTAAAAGCCTGGTATACTCCGGTGCAGATTCAAATGGATGTGCCTCGTTCACTTTCTGCAGATCTTGATCTTCCTATTAAAGCGTTCTTCTTTGAAAACGACGGTAAAGATATTCCTGAAGTAAAAGGTACCCGCCGAGAGTTTGCAGTCAAGGGTTCACGCTTTTTTGAAAAATGGTTTACAATTCAGACAACTGTAGAAGTTTCACGTCTTGCTTCTAAAAACCGCACCTACAATATTCAGCCTGTTTATCTTAAAAAAGGTGACTACCGTGTTAAGGTTGTAGTTGGACCATATGTATGGTGGAAGTCATTCAGCGTTGATGATAAATCTGTTTTAATCGAAAGCGACTTTTTAAAAGGAATTACACGCGAGCTTAATATTTCAACTTATGTTTATGATGCAGTTTCCGGAAAAAATATTTCGGACAAAGCAAAGGTTGAAATTATGTTCAAGAATAACTGGAAGGAAATAAATGCAGTCCAGCCGGATGAATTAAAGTCTGCAACAGTCTGGAAAATAAGGGTAACCGCTCCAGGCTACGAAGACGAAACCTTCTCGCTTTTGATTGACTGGTACCAGGACAGACTTTTTATAAGCTCAGAGCTCAAACCTAAAAAGTAGGAAAAACATGGACATAAAAGGAATAATATTCGACATGGACGGAGTTATTTTAGACTCCGAAACTATAAGCGATAAAACCTGGAAAATCGCTCAGGACGAAATGGATGTAACAACCGACCAGGATTACATCAACATGTGCCGGGGCTCAAACAGAAACGACACGCTCCAGATTCTGCGTAAAGTATTCGGCCAGGATTTTGATTCCGAAGCATTCCTTAATCGTGCAACTGTGCTTTTTAAAATGTACGAAGAAACAGACGGAATTCCGCTTATGCCATATGCCCGCCAGATTCTTGAATATCTTAAACCGCAATACAGACTTGCCCTTGCTTCTTCAACAAACGGAGGGGCAGTGGAAAGGCAGCTTACAAATGCAGGTGTAATAGATTTTTTTGAAACACGCACAACAGGTGAAATGGTAGAACACAGTAAACCAGACCCTGAAATTTATCTTATGGCCTGTCGTTCTCTTGGACTTGAACCGGAACAATGTGTTGCAGTAGAAGACAGCGCTAACGGAATTAAAAGTGCAGCTGCTGCAGGACTAAAAGTAATTATGGTGCCAGACAAAATTGCGCCAACCCCGGAAATTGAAGCACTCTGCTGGAAAATCTGTACAACGCTTAAAAATCTTGAAGAATTCTTGTAGTTCATTTATAATTATAATATTAGGGAAATTTAGAGGGGAAAAATGGCATACGTAAAAAATCTGTTCGATTCTAATTTTATTCAATACGCAAGTTATGTAATCCGCGACCGTGCAATTCCAGAAATTACAGATGGACTTAAACCAGTTCAGCGCCGAATCATCCATACACTTTTAAAAACAGATGACGGACGTTTTACAAAGGTAGCAAATGTCTGCGGTAAGGTAATGGCTTATCATCCGCACGGAGATTCTTCTATATATACAGCTCTTGTAAACCTTGCAAACAAAGATCTTTTTATAGACAAACAGGGAAACTTTGGCAATATGTACACTGGCGACGGTGCATCTGCTCCCCGATACATTGAATGCCGCCTTCGTCCGATTACAAAAGAAATCTTAAATACAAATCCAAAAATCACACAGTATGTAGATACTTACGACAGCCGCGACACAGAACCGGTTGCATTCCAGGCAAAGCTTCCGCTCGTCCTTATTATGGGTGCCGAAGGAATTGCAGTTGGTATGAGCACCTACATCATGAGTCACAATATTCATGAAGTAATTGATGCAGAACGAAAATGCCTGCGTGGTGAAAAGTTTGAGCTTTATCCTGATTTTCCAACTGGTGGTTTAATTGATGTTTCGGGCTACGAAGACGGACTTGGAAAGATTGTTACCCGTGCAAAAATGGACACAAGTGATGATAAAAAAATTGTCATCACCGAACTTCCTTATGGTTCAACTACAGAAAGTCTTTGTAACTCAATTGAAAAAGCTGTAAAGAACGGAAAAATCAAGGCTACTTCAATTCAGGATTATACTTCTGATTCTGTAAATATAGAAATCAGACTTCAGCGTGGTGTTTATACAAAAGATGTTGTAGATGCTCTTTATGCCTTTACCGACTGTGAGCAGACAATCTACTGTAATCTTCGCGTAATCAAAGATAACATGCCTGTGCAGATGACCTGTACTCAAGTAATAGAGTATCATTCAAAGCAGCTTGTTGGTATTCTTAAGCAGGAGCTTGAACTTGAAAAAGCTTCGCTCATGGAAAAACTTCATCTGCGTACACTTGAACGAATCTTTGTAGAAGAGCGCATTTATAAGAAAATCGAAAATCAGAAAACAGAAGAAGGCGTAATCAAGGCTGTAATGGACGGCTTCAAACCATTCAAGGCAGAACTTATCCGCCCGATTACTGTTGATGATGTTGATCACCTGCTCAAAATCCCAATCCGCAGAATCTCTCTTTATGATATGAACAAGAACAAGCAGGAAGTTCAGGCAATCAATGACCGCATCAAGGAAATCAACCGCCTGCTCAAGCATCTTGTTGAATATGCAATTTCATGGCTCGACGGCATTGAAGCAAAGCTCGATGGAATTACAACTCGCCGCCGCACTAAGATTACAAACATTAATGCAGTTGACGTTAAGGCTGTTTCTAAACGCGACAAGCCTCTTAAATATGATGAAAAATCAGGAAACCTTGGAACAGAAGTCAGCGGTGGAGAAGAGCTGCTTAAAATTACTTCATTCGATAAGGTTATCTACGTTCGTAAGAGCGGAATCTATTCAGTTTCGGAAGCACCAAAGAAAATATTTGTTGGACCAGAGCTTCGTTACTGCGGACTTGCCGACAAAGAAAGCCTTTCAAAGGTTTTGTTCACAATTTTGTACCGCGACCCTGCAACACAAATGGTTTACATCAAGCGCTGTAAGATTGCCGGCTACATCATGAACCGCGACTACTTCTTTGCTCCGGACGGAATGGAAGTCCTTCACGTAGATACACGCAAAACCTTTGAATTCACTCTTAATTATGTTCCAAAGGCGCGCGTAAAAAAATTGAGCGACACTTTCAAGGCAAACAACTACGAAGAAAAATCGCTTAAGGCTAAAGGTGTTAGAGTTTCTCCGCGCGAAGTAAAAGATATTTCGATTGCAAAGTAATGGACTGTCTGAAAGCCCCGTGCACATTCGAAGAAGTCATTAAAGGTTCCCGCTTTCTCTCTGAACTTTTCCCATGTGAAAGTCAATCAATGGCCCGTGACCTTGTAAAAGCCCAGAAATCAAAATATGCAGATGCCACTCATGTTGTACACGCTTTTGTAATTGGAAGCGGTGCCGAAGTCCTTGGCATGAGCGACGACGGAGAACCAAGCGGAACAGCAGGCCGCCCAACCCTTGATGTTCTTAAAGGCCGCGGTTGTACAAACACTCTTATTACAATTACCCGCTGGTTTGGAGGAACGTTGCTTGGAACAGGCGGTCTTGTAAAAGCATACTCAGGCGGTGCAAAACAGGTAATTCAAAAGGCAGATGAACTTGGCCTTTTTGAAGAACTCGTAGAAAAAAAAGATTTTACCTTTGCCGCAGACTATTCGCTTTATAAATTAATAAAACTGAACATGGAACAGTTCAACCTTTACGACATGAAAGAAGAATTTGCCGAAGCAGTGCAGGTGAGTGGAAAGGTGCGGGTCGATGAATTTGATGTGCTGGCAGCTAAGTTATTAGACTTGAGCAATGGTAAAGTTATACTCTCTTAACTGAATCCCTGACAATAATCTTCCCGGTGGCAAGGTGTCTTCCTTTAATATACGGCTTGCCTGTAATCTTATTAATAATCAGTTCTGCAGCCATAGAGCAAAGAATCTGTGGCTCTACACCAATTGTTGTAAGCGGAACAGTTTTTTCTTCTTCCGAAAGAAAGTTGTCATAGCCTGTTACCGAAACATCCTCAGGTACCTTGTAGCCTTCTTCGGTAAGCTGGTGAATCAACCGTGAAGCAATCATATCGCAGTTGCACACAAAGGCTGTAGGCATCTGAGCTTTTGGAGGCAGCTTCATTTTTATAAGCTCGGCAGGAGCATTGCGGTCATCAATGATTTTATCAAAAGGGCAGTCCAGTCCGTTTTCGTGCATGGCTTTTTCAAAACCCATGTAGCGGTCCTGAATAGAAGTAGTTGCATTAAACTTGCCGACATACTGAATTCTTTTGTGCCCCATAGAAATCAGATAAGAAGTTATAAGGTATGAATTGTAATAATCGTCATTTATAATGCAGTCAATTTCAGGGTCTGGAATATAATAATCCATGAGCACAAAATTAGAATAAGTTTTTGCAAGATTTTTTATATATTCAGAAGACAACTGACCAAGAAAAATAACCCCGTCTGTTTTTTTATCAGTAATCAGACGAGGCGGAATTAAAGCCTTTTCGTTATCGTCAGAAACAAGTTCCATTATTGAATACCACCCTTTTTCGAGCAGTGCCTTAGAAAGATGGTTAAAAATATACCAGTAAAAGGAAGCATCAGGAGAAAAGAATCGCGCAGGAATTATAATTCCAATGTTACCTGTTGAACCTTCGGCCCCGGCAGTAGATTTGAACTTGTAGCCCATCTGAACTGCAAGCTCTTTAATCTGCTCCCTAAGTTCGTTGCCAACACCATCCTTGCCCGAAATTGCCTTTGATACAGTAACCGTACTGATATTTAACTTTTCTGCAATGTCCGAAAGCCGAACCTGTTTCTTTTGTTTCATGGCTTAAATTATTTTACAAATTCCTTCTTCAAGAATTCAAGATCAAGTTCAGGATAAAGAACATGTGCTCCAAGCAGCTTGTTTACACGAGCGCGTGCAGCAGCAACAGTTTCATCCGAAATATCAATCTTACCCTTAGCAGGCTTTCCTTCTTTTGTAAGGCCAGGCTTTGTATTCTTAAGAACAAAGTCAATAATGTCTGCAACTTCTTTCATATCAGCTTCGTTCATGCCAAGAGTTGTAAGACCTGGAGTACCAATACGAATACCGCTTGTCCACCATGCACCATTCTTGTCATAAGGAAGAGCGTTGGCATTTGCAGTAACACCGCACTTGAACAAAGCAGCTTCTGCCTGTTTACCTGTCAAACCATAAACTGTAACATCGCAGAGCATAAGGTGATTGTCTGTACCGCCGGTCTGCAGTGGAATGTTGTGGCTCTTACAACCTTCTGCCAATGCCTGTGCATTTTTAACAACCTGTGCTGCCCATGCGCGGTATTCAGGAGTGTTTGCTTCTTTAAGGGCAATTGCCTTTGCAGCCATAATGTGACCAAGAGGACCACCAAGAACCATAGGGCAACCCTTGTTTACATAGTCTGCAAATTCCTGCTTACACAAAATCAAGGCACCACGAGGTCCGCGCAAAGTTTTATGTGTTGTTGTTGTAACAATGTCTGCCCATTTTACAGGATCGTAGTCGCCTGTCAAAACCTTACCTGCAACAAGTCCTGCAAAGTGTGCCATATCTACCATTAATACTGCTCCGCACTTGTCTGCAATTTCGCGGAAGCGCTTGAAGTTTATCTTGCGTGGATATGCACTGAAGCCTGTGAGCAAAATCAAAGGCTTAACTTCCATAGCCTGCTTTTCAATAGCATCATAGTCGAGTAAGCCAGTTTCGCGATCAACACCATAAGGATGAGATTCAAACATGCGGGCAGAAACATTCATTCTGTAACCATGTGTAAGGTGACCACCGCAGCTGTAATCCAATCCCATCAATTTCTGATTACCAAATTTCTTGCGAAGAGCGTCAAACTGTTCGTCTGTAAGGTCGTTCAAAGACTTAACGCCAAGCTCTTCCAAAGTTGGAGTTTCAACCTTAGCACTCAAAATAGCCCAGTAAGCAACAAGGTTTGTATCTGCACCAGAGTGTGGCTGAACATATGCATAGTCAGCACCAAAAAGTTTTTCTGCCTCGCGTGCTGCAACATTTTCTACAGCATCAATATTTACACAACCACCGTAGTAGCGATGCTCCGGATATCCTTCTGCATATTTATCTGTAAGAAGGTTTCCCATAGCAGCCTGAACATTGAGTGAACAATAGTTTTCACTTGCAACAAGCTTTAAGTGACTGCGCTGATTTTCAAGTTCGTTTACGATAGATGCTGCAATATCAGGTCCAACAGCAGCAACCTGCTGAAGATTTGCAACATAAGCACACATAGCGGCATTAGGTTTTCCGTTAGTGGCAGCAAGATAATTTTCCAATGGTGTAGACATTTTTTTACCTCAAAAAGTGATATTTATATAGAAACAATATATCGGATTTTGCTTGAATAGGGAATAGGGGATAGCTTCCAATAAGATGTACTGACCCCATTTTTTTAGACAGTCATTACGCACATTTTAGGCCGAAAGTCTTTGGTGATTTCCAGCCTAATTTTTTTTGTATGCGGTCTTTGTTGTAGAACTGAATAAAATCTGTTATCAGTTCCTCCATCATTTG
>JAGCDP010000024.1 GCA_017651065.1 Treponema sp. | reverse complement strand
GTGCAAAAGCTGCCGCTGCTAAGAAATAAGGAGTAGGCTATGGAAAAGAAAGATTTAATTGCACACAGCCCTGTCCGCTTTTTTGACAACGCAACAAGTGCAGCTTTGAAAGACGGTGAAATGGGTCTTGTAACTGCAAAAAAGGGTCTTGGAAAAACTTCTATTCTTGTACAGTTTGGAATTGACTCTCTTTTGAACGACAAGGCACTTGTTCACGTATCTTTTGATCAGCAGTCTTCTAACGTTATTGCATGGTACTCTAGCGTAATGGCAGAAATTGCAAAGAAGAAGAACTTCAACCTTGATGATGTAAATGAAGAAATTGTTCGCAACAGAACAATCTTGAACTTCAACCAGGAAACATTCACACTTCCAAAGGTTGTAAATACACTCAAGGCTCTTAAGGAAGGCGGAATTGCAATTGCAAGCATCGTTGTAGACGGTCTTGACCTTGCTAAGACAGCAGAAGCTGACCTTAAGGTTTTTGCAGACTTTGTTAAAGCAGAAAAAATGACTGCATGGTTCAGCTATACAAATGAAGCAGCTACTCTCAAGGATACTCTTGATGCAGCAAAACTCGATTCATTTGCAACAGTAGCACACCTTGCAGCAAGCGGAAATCAGCTTTCTCTCACAGTTCTCAAAAACGGCGACGGAAGCGTAAACCTTGATGCTAAGACATTGCTTTTTACTAAATAATTGTTAACATAAACGTCATTGCGAGCGAAGCGAAGCAATCTACAGACTGGATTGCCACGCCTCCGGCTCGCAATGACTTTTTTTTATAGGACCGCGCTAATGTACGGATTTTTATTTAAGAAAAACTTTTGTGACGGGTGGGATAACCTGTTTACTGTTGTTGTAATCAATGTTTTGTTTCTTATAAGCATGGTTGGTGTAATTCTTTTAAGCTCTTTTGTTACACAACATCTTAATGAAAACACTACTGATATGGCCTTCTACCTGATTCAGACAGGCATTCTTTTTATTGGTATATTTATTTTTAATATCATAGATTTTGCCTTTGGTGAACTTTCTCAGAAAATTGCTAACTTTGAAGGCATTCACCTTCTTGATTTCTTCAAGCGCATTCCTGGCGTTCTTTTAGATGCATTCCTTTTTTCACTCCTGATAATTGCGATTGTTTTTATTTCTGTCTACAGCCTTACATTCTATATCCTTCAGCAGCAGACAATAATGGGCCTTTTTGTAGGAGCACTGCTCTTCTGGATTGATATTATTATTGCATTATCACTTCAATGGTTTGTTCCAATCCGCAGCACATTCCATAACAAATTTGGAAAATGCCTTAAAAAATGCTTTATTACTTTCATGGATAATACAGGCTTTTCTATTATCATGGGATTATATCATCTTCTTTTGACAGCACTTTCTATTCTGCCAATTGGATTCTTCCCTTCAATAACAGGGCTTTCTATTTCTAAGCACAATGCCTTCCGTCTTCGTATGTACAAATATGATTATCTTGAAGAGCATCCGGAGCTTACAACTGCCAAAGACCGCAAAAAGATTCCTTGGGAAGAACTGATTTATGATGATCGTGAAGCACTTGGACCAAGAAAACTTCGTTCATTCCTTTTCCCTTGGAAGGAAGAAAAATAACAGCGGAAACCTTTAAATGGCAGAAGAAAAAGATACCAGCATTGCAAAGGTTTCACAGATTCACACTCTTACAGCCGATTTTATAAAAAAGCGTCTTTCAGAAAATGGCTTTGATGATTTTGCTTCGTCACACGGATACATTCTTTATCAGCTTAGTGTGAATCCGGAAATTACAATGAAAGAGCTTTCTGCCAGAATAAACAGAGATAAATCTACAACTACAGTTCTTGTACGTAAGCTCGAAGCAGCAGGACTTGTAACTACAACAGTTGACCCGCTGGACAAGCGAAATAAAAAGCTGAGTTTAACTTCAAAAGGCACAGAATACAACCAGATGACCCAGAAACTTTCTCAAGAACTGCAGGACACTTTTTACAAGGGTTTTACCAATAAAGAAAAAGAAGAGTTCTGTGCATTTTTAGAAAGAATCAAAAACAACTTCAATTAGGGGTTGACAATAGTTTTATATAAAACTATTATTCTCTTACTATGAAAAAATCATTTATTATTCTCTCAATTCTTTTATCATTTATTGTAATTTCGTGTAAATCTGTATCGACAAAGAAAAAGTCTATTGCAGTTTTTATTCCAGGCATTTGTGCAGACAGTCCTGTTTATGCAATGCTTCGTGACGGTGTTTCTCTTGCTGTAGATGAATTCAACAGCGGCAAAGAAATGGACAAGAAAACAACACTTTATGTTCTTGAAGCCGGTACAAATCAGTCTGAATGGCCTGCTAAAATTTCTGCCCTTGCTGCCGAACAGAAGTACGATGTTATTATTTCATCTAACCCTTCCCTTCCGGAAATTGTTCTTCCAATAATTGAACAGTTCCCAGACCAGAAGTTCATTCTTATGGACGCAGAGTGCAGCGGTAACAAAAATATCTGTACTGTCTGCTACAATCAGTATGAACAGGCATATCTTACAGGCTACATTGGTGGTCTTATGTCTTCTTCGCACAAGCTTGGTCTTATTGCAGCTCAGGAATATCCTGTTATGAACAATATCATCTGGCCTTATTTTGAAAAGGGTGCACGCGATGCCAACTCTGCTTCTACTGTAGCTTTCCGTGTTGTTGGAAACTGGTACGATGCAAATAAAGGCGCAGTTCTTGCCTACAGTCTTTACAGCGAAGGCGTTGATGTAATTCTTCCAATCTGCGGAGGAGCTTCTCAGGGAGTTATTAATTCTGCAGTAAACAACAACTTTTATATTACCTGGTTCGATAACAACGGCTTTGACAAAGCACCGGGCAATATCATTTCATCTACTGTAATGCTTCAGCAGGAGCTTTCGTTTATTATGACAACCGATTTCCTTAACGGCAAAACAGATTGGGGAACAGCAAAAACCTTTGGTATAAAAGAAGGCTTTGTTGATTTTGTTCAGGACGATCCTCTTTATATTTCCACAGTTCCCGCCGGTATTCGTACAAAAATGGCAGAGCTTGTTGATTCTATTAAAGCCGGCGATATTATTATTCAGTAAAAAACTGGATTGCCACGTCGCTTCGCTCCTCGCAATGACGTCATTGCGAGGCCGAAGGCCGTGGCAATCCACAAAATGATATGACGCTTGAACTTAGACAGATTTGTCTGCATTTTTCTAAAAAAACTGTTCTCAATAAATTAAGTCTTTGTTTTAAAGAAGGTCAGCTTCATGCTCTTTTAGGAGAAAACGGAGCCGGAAAATCAACAGCTGCAAATATTATCTGTGGCGAGCTTTCACCAGACAGCGGAACAATTCTGCTTGACGGAAAGCCTGTTGTTTTTCGTACCCCAAAAGATGCAATTCAAAACGGAATCTGCTATGTTCATCAGCGGCCTATGCTTGCAGATTACATTACTGTTAAAGAAAATCTTTTACTCGGGCTGAACAAGGAACAAAAGACTCAGCTTAAACCCCAGGCAGAAAAATGGCTGTCCGGGGTAAACCTTAATTCTTATGTAATAAAATACGGAGCCGATATACGATTTTTTATTGCGCTTACGAGTGCCCTTATAAAAAAGCCAAAGCTTCTTGTGCTTGATGAACCTTCTGTCCTGCTTGATGATAATCAGAGGATTTTTCTTTTCGAAAAGCTCAGGCTTCTTGCAGGTGAAGGAATGAATATCATTATCATTACCCACAATTATGACGAAGCTGAAAAATACTGCGATACAATTGATTATCTTGAAGAAGGCAAATTGCTGAAGGATTATTCTCCGATAAACAATCAGCAGGCAAAAGTTCACGACAATACTGGCGGCAGAATTACACTTATAAAAGGGCTTGCCGAAGATGGTCTTGATACACTTGAAAAATCACTTATACAGATGCGCTCAAACCATGAGTTTTCTTTTAAAACTGCACTTATCCCGACAGACAGAAAATTTACCGGCTCTTCGCCAAACCTTACAATTGAACAAATGCTTACAAGCGCACTTGATATTCCCGAAAGCCAGAAGCCTGCGGCTGCCCTTAAAATGATAAAGTCAAGCGGAGTAGACATAACACCACAAGAAAAGTGCTCAAGTCTTTCTGGAGGCATGCTTCAAAAGCTTATGTTTGAACGCGAGCTTTACGGAAATCCGGAACTGCTAATTTTATGTAATCCGCTTCAGGGACTTGATGTAAACACCTGCCAGAAAACATGTGAACGAATACAAAAGGCTGCACAGAACGGAGCCTATATTCTTGTTCTTTCTTATGGTGCCTGGCCTTCTGAATATTGTGATGTAGAATACAGACTAAAAGACGGAAACCTGGAGGCTGTGTAATGTACTACTTTGGACTTATGCTAAGCCTTTCTGCAATTTATATGCTCGCAGGTTCAGGAGCTGCCTTTTCACTTAAAACAGGCCGCATAAATCTGGCAGGAGAAGGTCTTATTTACCTTGGAGGCTTTTTGTGCGCCATACTGCTCGATTTATTTGCAAAAGTTCATCTCCCTGCCTTTTTTGCAGTTTCCTTTGCCTTTTTAATTTCCGCTGCTGCAGGTGCGCTTATCCTCATTTTCTGCGAACTGCTTTATAAACTTAAGCATGCCGATTTTCTTCTTACAACCTTTATAACCTCTTCTGCAATTATTCCGCTTATTGACGGCCTTATTTCAGGTCCATTCAGAACTAAAACAGGAAACCTTCTTGCAACTCCGTATCTTGTACAGCAGTATCGTTTTGCAAGCATATTAAAGCCTTCCCCTTTGAACTGTTCCATCTTTGGAGCAATTGCATTATGTATTGTGCTTGAACTTTTCTTTATAAAAACACGTTTTGGTAAACAAACTCAGATTTACGGCATCAGTCCTCAGTTTTCTTTTTATTCCGGATTCAACTGCAACAAAATAACATTTACTGCTGCAGCTGCCTGCGGTTCTCTTCATTCACTTGCCGGCGCCACTGCAATCTGTGGAATTTATTTTACGTGCCACACAAGTTTTTATGCGGGCTTAGGCTGGAACGCTCTTTCTGTAGCAATGATTGCAAGAACAAGACCTGCACTTGTAATTCCTGTTTCTATTTTAATTTCGTCGCTTATGACTTACTCAGGAAAATTTGCACTTTATTCAAACCTCGATTTTGATGTAAACACTCTCATTCAGGCAATAATTCTTTTTACAATTTCACTTTTGTATGCGCCTCATAAAAGGAGGAATGAAAATGCTTAACTTCTTAGGTTTTTCATGTCCGCTTCTTCTTGCTGCAACAGGCGCTTTATTCAGTGAATATGCCGGTTGTCTTGCACTTTTTATGGATGGGCTCATATCATTTTCCGGATTTTTAACTTATGCATTTACAGTCGCAACAGGGTCTGTAGCAGCAGGTATGACTTTGTCTGCCATTCTTTCTGTTTTGCTATGCCTTGTTATTGCACTGATTATTGAAAAAGCGAGTGCAAATACTTTTATTGCCGCCATTGCAGTAAATCTTCTTTTTTCTTCCTTTACATCGCTTTTTTCCTGGCTTTGTTTTGGAACAAGAGGAGTCCTTTCTTCACCGAAATTCCTTTATCAACTGGCACCGGTAAATCTTTCAACAACCATATTCACAATTCTGCTTATTACAGCTGCTATATTTTATCTAAAAAAAGCAAAGGGCGGTATATATTTTAGAATTACCGGAAGTAATCCGGACGTTCTTCTTGTACGCGGAGTATCTCCTGGAATTTATAGAATTGCATCCTGGGGAATAAGCGGATTTTTTGCAAGTTTTGCTGGAAGTTTTCTTGTATTACGGATTTCTTCTTTTGTACCGAATCTTGCAAGCGGGAAAGGCTGGCTTGCACTGGCAGCAGTATTTATGGGAAAAAGAAAGCTCCCTCTTATAGCACTTTATGCCCTTATTTTCTGTGCCGTTGATTTTGGAGCTGTTTACATTCAAAACTTTATACCAGGCATTCCGTCCTCTGTTTTACTTTCGCTGCCCTATATAGTTTCTTTAGCCCTTGTATTCTTCAACTGAGTCAAGATCAAACTCAATTTCTTCGAGCCCTGCTTCTCCTGCTGCTTCGAGGCCCTTTTCTGCAAGAAGCTTTTGTTCTTCAATAAACTCTTCTGTAAGCTCTGTCGAAACAGGGGTTTCTATTACGCTTTCTTCATCAGCTTCTTTTACTGCTTCATCGACTGTTTCTTTTGTTTTAAATTCTTCAAGGATATTTTCAAGATCGGTCATGTTTTTGTAGCTTTCTTTACTTGCAATGCTAACACCCATCATTCTTTCAACAATATCAGTAGTGCCTTCTTTGATCTTCTTAATTGCAGAGGTTGCTTCAAAAAACTTATCGTTCATTGCATCTACATCTCTTGAAACAGATTTCTGCTGTTCCGCAAGGTCTTTACAGTAAGCATTAATCTTATCTGCTGCAGCAAACTCTTCTTCACTCTTGATTTTAATTTGCTGCATTTGCCTGTCAATACTTTCAATTCCACTTGTAATTTCTTTTAATGACGAAACAACATCATCGGCATTTTTACTTACCTTGCGGAAAGCCACAGAAGCTTCATTACTTGATTTATTAGCATTATTTACAGATTCAATAATTCCATTAATTACACTTGCAATTGTTCCCGCATTTTCAGATGTATTTTCGGCAAGCGTTCTGATTTCTTCTGCAACTACGGCAAAACCTTTTCCGGCTTCACCTGCGTGTGCCGATTCAATAGCTGCATTCATAGAAAGAAGGTTTGTCTGTTCGGCAACATTATCAATAATATCAATTACTTCCTTTACCTGATCAAGTTGATTAGAAATAACTGTAAGAAGATCATTTGTATTTGATATTTTTTCATCACCATCTGTAATCAATGAGTGCATTTCCTGAGCCATGCTTGAACGTTCTGTTGCCATTGATTTTATATGCTCAAGAGTTCCTGCGGCTTCATTTACAGCCTTAGAGCTTTCTTCTATTGCAAGAGCCTGAACTTCGTTATTGCTTACAAGTGTATTAACCTGAATATTCATGTTTGAAATGACCATTACAGCTTTTCCGACTGTTTCAATCATCTGATCAAACTGAGTCATGATTTTCTGAATATTTTCATCGATTGCGGCTGTTGCTGCAGCTGTAGAGTTGGCAGCATCATTAATTGTATAACCGGAAGAAATTGCCCTTGAAGCAGTAACTTTAACAACAGTAAAGAAGGCATTTATCTGATCAACCATGTTGTTAATATTCTGCATAAGAGACCTTATTTCATTACTTCCTTTAGGAACAACACTTACAGTAAAATCTTTTTCGGCCAGAGTCGAAGTCATATCACGCACCCTGGTGATTCTACGGGCAATTCTTGTAGTTATTGAAAGAATGAAAAAACTTATACTTACACAGGCAAAAACAGCAATAATCAGAATTACAAGAGTAATAATTTTTTCCTGCTTTCCAATAATCGCATCAATCATTTCGTAGGAGTGGTCTGTTACAATTGAAAGAAGAGCGTAATTCCTTCGAATTTCAGAAACATCATAACTGGCCGACTGGGCAAGTTCCATAAGTTTTGCTACGTTAGGATCATCAGAAAGATATCTGTAGGCTTCTTTAATTCCGAATTTCTGAACCTGCATATAGGCATTGTTATCTAGGGTCAAAGCTTCCATGTCTACAAGCTTT
This sequence comes from Treponema sp., assembly GCA_017651065.1. Classification (GTDB taxonomy): domain Bacteria; phylum Spirochaetota; class Spirochaetia; order Treponematales; family Treponemataceae; genus Treponema_D. The sequence continues at coordinate 94,104 of JAGCDP010000024.1, read as the reverse complement.
GTTTCAAGGTTTCCGAATCCGTTTGTAAAAGAATTAAAAAGATTTTTTGCCTGATTAATATTCTGCAGATATTCAGCAGGAAAATGCTTTATGGAAGAATCATTTAAATAAATATCAATATTTTTATTCAGCGAAATTGACATGTTATGCCATTCCAGCCAGGCAGTTTTCTGGTCAAAACCCCAGTTTTCCATGCCGTCAAGATAATTAATCATCTCGCTCAATTGCTTCTGGGTTTGTGACTGAACAAGCTGGTAATCTTTATAGTGCTGAATAGATTTAAAACCTACGAGTGACAATGTAGAAAGCACTGCAACCTGAATTACAGAGAAAAAAGTAATCAACAGAAATTTATTTCGTAACTTCATTAAAGACAAATTCCTTTACCATATTATCGGTCTAAAAGGAATATTTGTCTAGAAAAATTACATTCTTTCCAGGTATGGAACAAGCACAAGCTTCATGGCGTTTTTGATTACCTGAAGGGTACAAGATGCAAGGTAAAGTCGTGCACCGGCCAGCTGCTTGTTTTCTGCATTTACAATCGAACAGGTCTGGTAGAACTTGCTGAAGAGCTTTGCTGTGTCGTAAACATAGGCGGCAACTTCTGCAGGGTTCAGTCCTTCTGCGGCACGGGCTATAACTACAGGGAAGTCTCCAAGCTGCTTTATAAGGGCCCATTCGTCTTCGCTTGTGAGCAGGGCTACTGCATCGTTGGAAGAATCTTCGGTGATGCCGGCTTCTGCTGCTTTTGCTAAGATTGAGTTTATGCGGGCACCCATGTACTGAAGATATGGACCTGTGTTTCCGTTAAAGCTCAAAGATTCTTCCGGATTAAAGAGCATGTCTTTTATTGGAGTTGCCTGCAGCATGTAGTAATGAAGAGCTCCAAGAGCAACCTTTTCTGCAACCTCGTCGGCATCTCCTACTTCGCTGTCGCGGCCACGTTCTTTAATTGCGGCAAGTGCGTCGGCGTGGAGTGAGTCAATCAGGTCATCGGCATCAACTACAGTTCCTTCGCGGCTCTTCATTCTTCCGCTTGGAAGATTTACAAGACCGTAGCTAAGATGATAGAGCTTGTCTGCCCAGTCAAAACCGAGCTTCTTTAAGATATGGAAAAGGATTTTGAAGTGGTAGTTCTGCTCGCTTGCTACAACGTATACCAGCTGATTAAAAGCCCAGTCGTTGTGGCGGCTGATTGCAGTACCAATGTCTTGTGTGATATATACGCTTGTTCCGTCCTTGCGGAGGAGTACTTTTTCGTGGTTGTCTTCGTCTTTGCCCTTGCCTACTACGTCGGTTACGTCTATGCGGACAGAACCGTCGTCTGCGCGGAAGAATACGCCTTTTTCAAGGCCCTTGAGGATTTCGTCCTTACCTTTGAGGTAGGTTTCGCTTTCAAAATAATATTTATCAAAGCTTATTCCTGTGCGCTTGTAAGTGGCCATCATGCCGTCAAAGGTCCAGCCGTTCATTTTTTCCCAGAGAGCATGAACTACTTTGTCGCCGGCTTCCCATTTGATAAGCATGTCTTCTGCCATCTGAGCAGCTTCGGGGTGAGCGGTTTCTGGTTTGTCTTTTTCTCCCTTAAGATACTTGTCAAACTCTACATAGCACTGGCCAACAAAGTGGTCGCCTTTCATACCAAGTGATTGTGGTGTGTCGCCCTTGGCTTCGTGGAAAAGCTTATAGGCAAGCATAGACTTACAGATATGTACACCGCGGTTATTGATAAGGTCTACCTTGTAAACATCGGCTCCTGCTGCCTTGAGAATGCGGCTTACAGATTCACCAAGGGCGTCGTTGCGCACGTGGCCTAAGTGAAGTGGTTTGTTTGTATTAGGACTTGAAAACTCAATCATTACACGGCGGCCTTCGAGAGGCTTTTTGCCTTCTGAGTTGAGAGAACCGTAGCTGTCGCTCTGAGCCTTGATGGCCTTGAGAATTGGAGCTGCGGCACCGGACTTATCGAGTTTTACATTTACGTATGGACCTACAGCAAGAAACTCGCCTAATGATTTATCTGTGATTTTTGCAGCAACTCCGGCAGCAATCTGTGGAGGTGCCATGTGCAGGGCTTTTGCAAAAACAAACATTGGCGCACCAAGGTCTCCCATTTCTGGATTTGGAGCATTCTGAACAACAATGCTTTCTGCAGCCACTTCCTGGGCGTCCAGAGTTTTTTCTTTTATAAATTCATTAAGTGCCGCAGCGATTATTGTGCGGCAGGTTTCTTTTGCATCTGCCATATTTATTTCCTAGTATACACTCAAAATCTGGGTCAGGCGTTCCTTTCCAATAATGCGGAAGAAGCTTCCCAAACGCGGTCCCTGCTCTTTTGCAATGAGTGCCTGATAAAGGGCTGTAAAGAGGGCTTTTGATTCAAGTCCCATTTCTGTTGCAATGTCGTACATGGCCTGCTGGCATTCCTTGTCAATCTGGAAGGTGTCGAGTTTTGGTACAACTTCGTCGCGGACACGCTTAACAGCCTTAAGAATGTCGCCGCTCAAATCTGCCTTGCTGCCGTCCTTGCGAAGTTCAAAACAGAAGTCCGGTGCGCAGTCTGGAGCCGAATGCTTTACCCAGAACCATGCACATTCAATTCTGCGGCGTAATCTTTCTTCCTGTTCAGGTTTTACATCACCAAGTGCCTTGATTACAGCATCAATGTCGCCGGAATAAATCTGAAGCAATGTTGTAAGCTGGCGGATTGTTACCTGGTATGGCATTACGTCTGGAATCTTTCCGTCAATCTGGCTGAGCATGTAGATTCTCTTTTCTTTGTTGAAGTGATCATCGCTCTTTGCCTTATCTATTCCGTAAACAATTCTTTCTGTCTTGTCGTAGTCTTCGTAAACCTTAAGGACATCCATATCAAAGCTGATTGCAAATTCTGTATTCGGGCGTGTTCCTGCAAAAAGGTAGCGGAGTACTTCTGCCTGGTAAACATCAAGTGCATCCGGCAAAGCAATAACCTTACCCTTTGAAGAAGACATCTTTCCTGGTACACCCTTCAAGTTTACAAAGTCGTAGCGCATAGTAACAGGTGCATCCCAGCCGTAGATTCTCTTAGAAACTAATTTTGCTGTATCGTATGAACCACCCGGGCTGATATGATCCTTTCCACCCGGTTCGAATACTACTTTTTCTTCGTTCCAGCGCATAGGCCAGTCAACACGCCAGCCAAGCTTTGCACCCTTGAAAACGCGGATATCTGCAGTTTCGCAGTTGCCGCATTCACACTTGTATGTAATTCCGTATTCGCCGTCGTAATCAGTAATTTCTGTTGTGTCTTTGTTACACTTGCCGCAGAAAATAGATACAGGCCAGTAAACATCTTCAGGCTTCATCTTGTGGTCGTCATCGCGGTATTCGTTCAAACATTCCTTAATAACGTCGCGGTTCTGCATTGCCTTGCGCATTCCTTCTGCATAGCGGTTTGCACGGTAGCGGCTTGCCTGGTACAAGAACTCCGGAGCAATTCCAACGCGTGGAAGCTGAGTTTCAATATCTACCTCGTGATGGCGTGCATAATTTTCATTGCGGCCTGTTGTATCAGGTACTTCTGTAATCGGATATCTAAGATATTTTTCCAAAACCTCTGGGTCCGGCATATTGGCAGGAACCTTGCGGAAAACATCATAATCATCCCAGGAATAAATAAAGCGCACTTTTTTACCACGGTCACGCAGCGCACGCACAACTAAATCTACAGTAATAATTTCGCGGAAGTTTCCAAGGTGAACAGTTCCACTTGGTGTAATACCCGAAGCACAGGTATAAGAATCCAGATCACCCTTTTCGCGGATAATCTGGCTTGCCATCTGATCTGCCCAATGACAGAGCAATGGATCTCTCTTTTCGTTGTTATTTTCGTTACTCATAGGAGTATATATTATAGTAAAAAACAATTATAAACAATCAGATTTGAAAAAAAATACAATCAGTCTTCAAACTAAAACAAGCTGGCCTTAAGTTCATCCATTGCTTTTGAATCAAAGTAAATTGAATCATTAAAATCAGGAATATCCCACAAATCTTCAAAATCGGTCTGTTTTTTTTCTGAAGGTTTATAAGTCTTTTTAACACCGAGAATTTCGCTCATAATCATCCAGTCCTGATCTGTGTAGGTAAAGGTTTTTACAAGCTTTCTTGTTGTACCATCTCCCTTATATACATTTAGCGGAATGTGATGCCTATTGTATTCTACTTCGGTCTGAATCTTTTTACCGGTTTTAGTATCTGTTATAGTCATGCGGATTATATCTTTGCGGCCATTTTCTTCTGTCTCGATTACAAGCCCGTTTGAATAAGTTCTTCGTGTTATTTTTCCATTATTTTCATAAGCAATGTTTAAAATCACTTTCTTATTCTGTTTTACTCGTACAAGTCTGTTACGTGCATCATATTCCATAACAATTGCATTTTTTTTGCTTGTAGAATCTTTTATTCTGTTTCCAAAAGAGTCATATTCATAAGTATGTGTAACACCTTTTCCTTCTGTAGAATCATAAAAAGCAATTACCTGTCCTTTTGAATTAAACGTATATTTATAAACAGTTTTGCCTTTATTCTTTAATTCCAGAACATTATTTTCCTGATCATAAACTAAATCATCATATTGCTGAATTCCTTTTGTGTTACTATCTTCTGTCTGATTGTTTTGCGGCACATAGTCTTCAGAAGCATATTCATATTCTTCTTTTGTAGTTCTTTGATTTTTATCATAGTAATAAATTGTGCGGTTGCCGTCTCTGTCTATAAAAACAGTAATTCTTTCTTTAAAATTAAATTCAAACCTTTGTGCATTTCCATCTTCATTAACAAGAGCTGTAGCAACAACACTTCCTTTTAAAATCTTGTCATCATAAAGAATCCTGTAACAGCTTCCATCATTTTTGTTCATGGAATCTAAAAGTCCAAACTCATTGTAACCATAAGAAACAAAATCGCCGTCTGAATCTGTGATGCCGGTCATTCTTTCACCATCATAAAAGTAAACATATTTTTCAGAAGGATCACGATCATTTGTAATTGATTTAATAAATGAGTTTTCATATTCGACCGTAAAGCTTTCTCCAAACGATGATTTTATGCTGCTTATCTTTTCATCCTCATCTCGAATAATGTTTATCTGATTACCATATCTATCTATTATCTTTACAAGGAATCCATAAAAATCAAAAACCTTAGTCTGACCCGAAGTATCTTCAATAAAATAGTTGCCGTTTCTATAATAGCAAAGATACTCTCCGGACTCAGGCTCCCAGACATCCTTGTATTTCTTACTTTCATACATAAGGTTAGGATATCCTTTGTCATCTATATATTGAATTGTTTCAATTCCTGTCTCTTCATACCAGGACTCCATACCTTTAAACATAGCCTTTTTATTTCGCTCTTTTCTGATATTTGATATTGTTATTTCTTCCTCCATTTTTATTTTCTTGTTAGTATCTTCATCTAATTGTTTTTTTACCCCCTCAAGTTTTCCAAGTACTTCCTGTGCTTCTTTTATAGACTCATCAAGCTCTTCAAACTTTTTATCTGCATCTTCTATTCCCTTATCACACGATTCTATATTTTCTGTAATCAATCGTTCATCTTCGCTTCCGGCAGGCATAAAACCTTGCATTCCCAGCAGTTCGTCTTTTAGTCCTATAAGTTCATTTTTAATAGAAACAACTCTTTCCTGTCTGTCTTTTAATTCTTCAACTACCTTATAGGGATCATCCACCTCATAACTTTCTTTAATTGATTCTTCATATTGAGAAACTAGACTTTGACGCATATCAACAATTCGAACCAGTATATCATATAGTTCTTCTGAAGGTGGAGAAACACATATGATAATTCTTTCATCAAGATTTGTGGACCAGCCAATTCCAAAGCTGCCGACAACAGGAGTAGCAGAACGGTATTCGCGTGTAACAGTCAGTTTTTGTATAGCACCTTTTTCTATATCTGTTTCATCACAAACATATTCACCCGTTGTTATTTTTACACCTGCATTTAAACAGAAAATTGAAAACAAAAAAAACAGAGAAAATAATAATTTTTTCATCGGCTCTCCTCTCTATTAAAGTATATCAAACTTAGTAAGGTAGTTCTATATTCGGAACCATGCCTATAGACCCCTGTTTTTTTTCTTTGTATAATCAATGCATGACTTATTTTTTCGAAACCTACGGCTGCGAGATGAATATTGCAGAGTCTGCTTCTATGGAGCAGCTTTTGATTGCACGCGGCTGGACAAAATCACAGTCGGCTCAGACCGCAGATTTAATAGTTATTAATACCTGCTCAATCCGTAAAACTGCAGAAGACAGAATAGAAGGACGATTGGGATGGATAAACGGGCTTAAGGCTGTGCGCGAAAAAAGAAGTAATGCCAAAACAAAGTTTTTAGAAGAAGCAGTTGATTATGTAAAGGACGGGGCCAAACCTTTGACCGTTGTAGTTACCGGCTGTATGGCAGAACGACTTTTGCCAACCTTTAAGGAGCGCTGGCCTTTTGTAGATTTTGTTGTGGGAACTTATGCAAAACATCACTTTGGAAAAATAATTGAGGCAGTAGAAGATGGACGCGTCGGCGAAGGAGATATTTCTTCTATACCTGATGATTCCGGCGTTTACCAGTTTGCTGCTGTTTCTGCAGAGCCGGGTGCCTTTTCTACCTTTGTTCCAATCATGCATGGCTGCAATAACTTTTGTACTTATTGTATTGTTCCTTATGTTCGGGGGCGTGAAGTAAGTCGTCCTGTTGAACAAATCCTTGCCGAGCTTGATATCCTTAAGAAATTGAAAGTTTGCGAAATCACACTTATTGGTCAGAATGTAAACAGCTATAACGGTGTTGATGCTGCAGGTCAGAACGTAAACTTTGCAGGCCTTCTAAAAATCATTGCAGACCACCTCCGTAAAACTGAATCTACAATCCGCTGGGTTCGCTTTATGTCTTCGCATCCAAAAGATTTTACAGATGATGTAATTGATGTAATTGCCGCAGAGCCTCTTATCTGCCGCCACATTCATCTTCCTGTGCAGAATGGTTCTACTGCAGTTCTCAAGGCAATGAACCGCCGTTATACACGCGAGCAGTATCTTGAGCTTGTTGCAAAAATCAAAGCAAAGATTCCTGAGGTTTCTCTTACAACAGATATTATGATGGGTTTCCCTGGCGAAACAGAAGAGGATGTTGAACAGACTCTGGACCTTATGAAGCAGGTAAAATACGAAAGTGCCATGATGTATTATTATAATCCGCGCGAAGGAACTCCAGCTGCAAAAATGGAACAGATTCCCGAAGAGATTAGAAAGGAGCGGCTCCAGCGTGTAATTGATCTTCAGCTTGAACACACACAGGAACGAATGAGCGAACGTGTTGGAACAACAGCCCTTGTCCTTGCAGAAGGAGTAAGCCGCGACAGTGCCGATGAACTTTTAGGCCAGACAGAGCAGCACGAAAAAGTTGCCTTCAAAGCCGACCGCAAGTTGATAGGTTCTTTTGTAAATGTTAAAATAACTCAACTTAATGGTAATACTTTTAAGGGAGAATTGATATAAACAATCCGTCATTGCGAGCCCGAAGGGCATGGCAATCCACATTTGAGAATTTCTTTTAATATGTGGATTGCCACGCTGCGCTCGCAATGACGTATGGAGTTTTACTATGATCGCAGCATTAATCGTCATCTTACTCATCATCCTTTTCTTGGCCTTTTTTATTGGCAAGAATCTTTCGAATGTCTGTACCTTGTGGCTTTTTAAAACCTATACAGATAAGTCTATTGTTGTTGTAATTTTTGTTGCCTTTGCTGCAGGAATCATTTTCTCACTTTTGTGTTATCTTATTGCAAAGTTCATAAGACTTTCCCACGAAAATGAAGTTGCCGATGCCAGAAATCTTGGCTTAAAAGAAAAAAAGAAGCAGGATAAAATAGAGCGAAAACTTGCAAAAAAGGCTTCTGCCGCCGCGCCTTCTAAATCAGAAAATCCTGTTGAGTCTTCATCAAAATCCACCGATAAAGTGAATAGTATAGAAGACAGAATTCATGAATAAAAAACTTTTTGTAATTGTAATATTTTCACTTTTTACCTCACTCATTTTTGCAGAACCAAAGGCAAAAGATATAAAAGCTCAGGCTGTAAAACAGTCAACAGTCGAAGAATCGGTTTCGTATGTAAAAAATCAAATCAAAAGCCTTACGGTTGCTTCAGAAAAACGCGCTGCTTATGTATTTTTAGCGTCGCTTCAGGAGCAGCTGGCCTTATATGGTGATGCCCAGAAAAGCTATGCAACTGCTGCAGGAATTGCCGCAGGCGATGCAGAAGGCATGCCGCAAAAAACAAATGAACAGCTTGTAATTGATGCAGTGCGCTGTGCCCTTTGCTGCGGAGACTGGCCTACTGCCGACAGCTACTTAAACTCTGCAGTGCGAAATTCAAAAGATGCAAACATTCAATCTTATGTAAAATTATATGCCCAGTGGAGCGCACTCTGCAAAGCCGAAAACGTTGACGACTTAAACGAGCCGCTTGAACTTTTAAAAGCCTATCTCAAAGTTCAGTCAATGAAGAGTGTGCATCCTGTAATTTTATTAACACTCTGGTATGTAACCGGCGACAAATCGTGGTCGGAACAGATAACTAAAAATTATCCAAACTCAACAGAAGCTGCAATTGTAAAAGGCGATGTTCAGTTACTTCCAACACCATTCTGGTTCTTTGTACCAAAGAGCGGTGTTGCAGAACAGGGAACAGGAACTTTTAAGGAAGATATTTCTGTAGCCCCTGCAACAAAAACAACAGCCGCAGCTACAACAACCAAAGATTCCAAATGGCAGCTTGGCCTTTTCAAAACAGAATCAAATGCAAAACTCCTGTGCGAAGAAGTAAAACAAAAAGGCTTTGACGCCTACATAATTTCAGAAAAACGCGCCAGCGGCACAACCTACTATATTGTCCTTGTAAAAGATGACGGCACCGGCACCACAGCCGACAAACTACGAAGCTCCGGCTATGACTGTTATCTTTATGAATAAAAAAACTAGCAGAAACGGCTCTCATCTGTTATAATATTTGAATATTATTATGAGGGAGCCTTATATGAAAAACACAAATTTTAAGCTTTCAAAAATTACTATACTGGGGGGGGGCGTTATTATGTATAGTAAATCTTTTTCTGCTCTCATCCTGTAATGATTTCTTAAATGCCGGAGAAACAAAACAGCAGATAGAAAAATATATTGATTATGCAAATGCACCTTCGTATAAAATAACCTTTGATTATCCTGGGCAGGGAGCACTTCAGAATCCTGTTGGTAACCAGGTAATGAAAAAAGTAACAGATTACTTTGAAATATCCTTTAAACCTTTCGAGTCTTATGAATTTATATGCTGGAAAATTATAGATTCTGCCAGCGGGACAGAATTAAGAAACGGAGATTTTCTTTTTATTGAATCTCCTACTTCAGAAAATACAACCTGTTCTTTTAATAAAAAGCCTTCAGACGGAATGGAGCTTTGTTTAAGCGTAGTTCTTGCAGAACGCCCTTCTGTTATTTCTAAATACCCTGAAACAGCAAATGTAATAAGAGAGTCAGTTATTACAGTTGATTTTGACTACGAAATGAATCCCGATTCCATTTATTTTACAACAGATGAATATGATAAATTAAAAAACTCTGTCACTTTCGTTGAGCCAGTAAGACTGCCTGATGGAACAGAAAGATATTATAAATATAAAATTGGAAATGAAATATATTTTAAAAATATCAAAATAACAAATAAAAAAACCGGTGAAAATCTTTTAAGCCTTTTTGGTGCCCCCACTTTTGAAAACAACAATATTACACTTACAATACCGCCAAAAAAGAGTTCTCCTCCTGCATCTTACACAAGTCTTCTTGTAAGTATTGAAGCAGGCTTTTTCTACACAGCAACTTCTTCCGGATATGAAAAAGACGTACAAATGAGTGGATTCAAAAAATGGAGCTATACAGTTAATAGTCAGACCGACAAATTCCCACTACAAATCGAAAAGAATAATGATGACTCTGAAAAATTCTCATTAAAGATAAATAATACCACAAGATCTTCAAGAACGTTTACTAAAGTTTCTGATCTGAAAGATGATTATATCAAAAATGATATCTTCAAAATTGACCTTGATATTTCAGTAGAAGAAAACAGCGCAGGTCAATCTGGCCCGGATACCTCTTTCTGTATGAAGGTTGAAAAGGTTAAGGGAAAGAACTATGCAGACATAACAACACCTATCTACAAAGATATTGAACTTACTTATACAACAGTAAGTTCTGAAAAAGCTTCGTTTCAGGGAACAATAGATTTATTACAAACAAGAGCAAAAGAGATTATCAAATCCAACAATAATATTAATGAAGGAGTTTACACAATAAGCTTTACCTTTAAAGATAAAGCCGGTAATACATTAACATACCCTTCTGACGGCAAAAAATATTATTTTGTAGTAGATAAGACTCCAATAAGTGAAAAACCTGTACTTAATAACATATCAATAGGAAATGAATATAGAAAGTTTACATTTGACTGGGCAGAACCTTCTGCTCCAGACTATGCTGGTGAAACATACTATTCTATTAAAGAAGTTGGAGGAACAGAATTAACAAATGGTAACAAAACCGTTACATGGGTAAATGTGACTTTTACAAAAGATGCACTTTATGAGATTACTTTAAAGTATAACGATTACGCAGGGAATGGAGGCCAGGCTGCTACCTTCTATATAAGAAGCGATGTCCTTGCAACTGTACCAACAATAATTACCGATTATGACGGCAGCTATCCTGATGGTACTTACTGTAAATTCGGAAACTACCCTCAATCGAAAATTGACAGCGCAAATGTCAACCTATATTCTACTGAAAAAATTTGTATGGACTGGTACCTTGGTACAGATGGTTATTTCTATGAAAAATATAAAGACAATTATTATAAATTTGAACCTATTATCTGGCGCGTTATAGATGGTACTGACGATAATACTGGCAATAAACTTTTGGTTTCTGAAAAAATCCTTACCGCAGAAGTTCCTTTCTATGACGGGCCTTCTCAACTCAGAAATATTCCGGATTTTTATTTCTATCCAAATGACTATCAATATTCTACAATAAGAGCATTCTTAAACGGCTTAGGATATCCAACTTTGATCTCTGTAAATAATAGCGAATATTCGAGTGATTTTAATACGGTATTTATAAATAACGGATTCTTATATAAAGCCTTTACAAGAATTATATCAGATTCCGCTACAGACAAAATACTCGGTTCGTCTGTACAGTTTAATGCATATCGTACTAATACTAATAGTACAGAGCCTTATACTCTTGCTGACGAAAAGATTTTCCTTTTACAAAACACCTCAATTCTAGGCTCAGAACCTTCTTACGCTAAAAGGTTATTAACAGATTATGCCAAGGCTACAAACAATCAAGCAGATGGCAGCTGGTGGTTGAATAGAGCTTATAATAACAGAACCTCCCCTGCTGCAATCGAATCTCATTCAAAAGATAGAATTGTTTCTAGCATTGGATTGACGATGGATTCATTATTGCTTCTAGAAGTTGATGATAAAAAACCAGGCATAGTCCCAGCCCTTTACATTAATGCAAGTAATTTACAAGAGGCTTCGGACTAAACTCCCACTTTTCGCTCATAGACGTATGTTTCAAAAAAATCTTGCAATTACCTAAAAATGCAGATATACTAATTTTTAGGTAATAGAAAAGTATATGATATTTTCTCGAGATATATACATAAATCAGCTTACTCAAAAAAAGCAGAACGGAATGATTAAAATTATCACCGGACTCCGACGCTGCGGAAAGTCATATCTTTTATTCAAGCTGTTTTATGAAAAACTTATTTCACAAGGTGTATCAGAATCTCATATTATAAAGATTCCTCTGGACGATCTGGAATACGCCGAACTTCGAGATAAAATCAGCCTTTACAAATTTATAAAATCAAAAATCACAGAAAAAAAATTATACTACTGCCTTCTTGACGAAATTCAGCTGGTTGACGGATTTGAAGAAGTCCTTAATTCGCTTCTGCACATTCCAAACATAGATGTGTATGTTACCGGAAGTAATTCGCGTTTTCTTGTAAAAGATGTAATCACAGAGTTCCGTGGACGAGGTGATGAAATAAGAATGTATCCTCTTTCGTTCAAGGAATTTTATGAATCACGAAAAGACGATTTTGTTTCTGCATGGACAGATTATTATACTTATGGCGGCCTTCCTCTTGTTGCAGGAATGAAAACCCACAAAGAAAAATCAGATTATCTTTCCAGCCTTTTTTCAAAAGTATATCTCACCGATGTAATTGACCGTTACAATATCCGCAATAAAAAAGAGTTTGAAGATTTGCTTGATGTTACAGCTTCTTCTATCGGCGCGTTTACAAATCCTGTTAAGATTCAAAATACCTTTAGGACAAAAGAAAAATCTTCGATAACAAACAAAACAATCACATCATATCTGAATTATCTTGAAGATGCCTTTTTAATTCAGACAGTAGAACGCTTTGACATTAAGGGAAGAAAGTACATAGGAGCAAACAAGAAGTATTATTTTACAGATTCCGGTTTACGAAATGCTCGATTGAATTTCCGCCAGATAGAAGAACCTCACATTATGGAAAACATCATCTACAACGAACTTAAAATGCGCGGTTATAATGTTGATGTTGGAATTGTAGAATATAATACAAAAGACAAAGAAGGCAAAACAAAAAAGATTCAGCTTGAATGCGATTTTGTTGCAAACCTGGGTAACGAAAAAATCTACATCCAGTCTGCTTTAGATATTTCTTCCGAAAAGAAAAAAACTAAGGAAGAAAACTCCCTTTTAAGAATCAACGATAGTTTTAAAAAAATAATAATTCAAAAAGAAAAAGTTATCCCGCATTACGACGACAACGGAATCTACATCATCTGCCTGGAAGATTTTTTAACAGGAGATGAACTGTAATCCAATGTAGTGCTGTTGATTCTCTTCTCCCCTTTTTCGTATAATATATTTATGCGCGACATTCAAAACGAAACAGACACACGTAAGATTCCGCTTCAAAAAGTTGGTGTAAAGGGCGTTCGATACCCTGTTACTGTCCTTGACAAAAATCACAAGCAGCAGCAGACAACTGCAACAGTAGATCTTTTTGTAAACCTTCCTCACAATTTTAAGGGAACTCATATGTCGCGCTTTATTGAAGTGTTCCATAAATATCATCAGGATGTTACGATGCAGCATTTCCTTGATATGCTTGAAGAAATGCGCAAAAAGCTTGATGCCGAGCAGGCCTTTGGAACTGTAAGCTTTCCTTATTTTATTGAAAAAGCTGCTCCTGTTTCGCAGGCTTCGGGAATTATGGAATATAACTGTTCTTTTGAAGGAACTGTAAGCGCAGATGAACGAAAGTTTTACATTACTATAGAAGTTCCAGTTACAACCTTGTGTCCTTGTTCAAAAGCAATCAGTGAATACGGTGCTCATAATCAGCGTGGAACTGTAAAGGTAAAGCTGCTTTATTCTGAATTTTTCTGGATTGAAGATATTATTGAATTGATTGAAAAATGTGCTTCTTCGCCGCTCTACTCTCTTCTTAAACGTCAGGATGAAAAATATGTAACAGAGCATGCCTACGATAATCCTCGCTTTGTAGAAGATGTTGTGCGCGAAGTTTATACAGCCCTGGCAAAAAAGAATTTCAAATGGTTCAGCGTAGAAGCAGAGAATGAAGAGAGTATTCATTTTCATAATGCGTATGCTTATACGGAGAGCCCTTCGACGGGCTCAGGGACCACTATATGAAAAAAATCCTTTGTGTTTGTATGAGTGCAACTTACCAGCGGACTGTTGTTTTTGAAAAGCTTGCTCTTGAAAAAATAAACAGGGCTCATCACTATGGGCTTTATGCTTCCGGGAAAGCTGTGAACTCTGCACGCGTGCTTGCTCAGCTTGAAAAAGGAAGCGCTGTTACTGTATGCCCGCTTGGTCAGAAAAACTCTGCGGAATTTATTGAACTTGCAGAACGCGATGGCCTTGATTTGTGGTACGTTGATGCCCCTGGAAAAATCCGCGACTGCTGGACCTTGCTCGACTCTTCTGCCGGCACAACAACAGAGCTTATTGCAGGCGAACCTGTTCCACAAGAAGACTATTCAAATACCGAAATAAAATTCCTTAAACTGATTACCGAAAAGCTTGATGAATGTGATGCAATGCTTTTAGCAGGAAGCCGCCAAGGAAAATGGTCGTCAGACATTTATGCAGTCCTCTGCGGAATTGCGCTGGACAAAGGGAAAACTGTTCTTGCAGACTTCATTGGCGATGAACTGAAATGTGCGCTTAAAACTGCAGTACCTTCCATTGTAAAAATCAACGGCGATGAGTTTGAGGCAACCTTCGGTCTGCCTGCAAATCAGGAAAATATCTGCGCAAAAAGCCTTGAATACAACAACATCTTTGTTATTACACGCGGAACAGATTCTACACTTGCTGCCGACCACGGTAAGTTTTTTGAATGCCCTACCCTTAAAGTAGATGCCGTAAACACAATTGCATGCGGCGACAGCTTTAATGCAGGCTTTTTACACGAATACCTCAACACCGGCAACATTCAGAAGGCACTTGAAAAAGGAACCTGGTGTGCGGCACAAAATGCCCTTTCTGAGGTGCCGGGAAGTATACAGTAAAGTAGATTGCCACGCTTCGCTCGCAATGACGTGGCCTTTCGTCATTGCGAGGAGCGCAGCGACGCGGCAATCCATAACATAGGGAATTTATATTATTGAAAAAATCCAAAAATGATATACAATAAATTCATACAGGAGAACAATTTATGATTGAAAGAAGACCTTTAGTAAACGACCTTTATACAGCTGATCCTTCGGCACACGTTTTTAATGGAAAAATCTATATTTATCCTTCACATGATGAAGATATTGATGTAGAAAACAACGATAACGGCGATCAGTATGACATGAAAGACTATCATGTCTATGAAATGAAGGATACAGAAACTTATCCACGTGATTGCGGATGTGTTTTTACACTTGATGATGTTAAATGGGCAAGCAAACAGCTTTGGGCTCCAGACTGCGTAGAACGCAACGGTAAATACTATTTCTTCTTCCCAGCCCGCGACAAAACAGGAATGTTCCGAGTTGGTGTTGCAGTTGGAGACAAACCGGAAGGTCCTTTCAAGCCGGAAGATGACTACATTCAGGGAACATACAGTATTGACCCATGCTGTTTCCCAGATACAGACGGAAAATACTACCTTACATTCGGTGGACTCTGGGGCGGACAGCTTGATCAGTACCGCAACAACACCTGGGGTGCCGACAACAAGGAACCACGCGAAGAAGAAGCCTGTACTCCAAAAATTGCTTTGATGAAAGAGAACATGCTTGAACTTGCAGAAGCTCCACGCGACCTTGTAATTGTAGACGAAAACGGAAAGCCTTTACTTGGTAAAGACGAAGACCGCCGCTACTTTGAAGACCCATGGCTCTTTAAGAAAGGCGATACCTACTACTTTACATATTCAACAGGAACAACCCACTTTTTGAACTGGGCAACCAGCAAGAATGTTTACGGTCCATACACATACGGCGGAAAAATTCTTACTCCTGTTCTTGGATGGACAACACACCACTCAATCCTCGAATTCAACGGAAAGTGGTACCTCTTCTACCACGACTGTGAACGCTCAAACGGCGTAAACCAGAAGCGCAACGTAAAGTTCCGCGAATTAAAGTTTAATCCTGATGGTTCTATCCAGACAATGGATGGTATGGAATGGTAAAAGAAAACGTCATTGCGAGGAGTGAAACGACGTGGCAATCCAGTTATTAGAATGCATTTTAATAACTGGATTGCCACGCTTCGCTCGCAATGACGTTTCTATTTAACAGATTGTCGGGTCAAGCCCGACAATGACAAACTGTGTCATTCCCGGGCTTGACCCGGGAATCTCTTATCCTAATGTAATCTCTACATTAACTTCTTTCTTACCTTCAACAAAAGGCACAACGCAGCCTTCAACAGCTGTTCCATCTACAACCAAACTCTTTACGCCCTTGCAAACGTGGCTTGGGTTTTTGATTGTGATGTTGTATTTAGCACCGCGGAAAAGACGTGTTGCTGTAAAGCCATCCCAATTAGCAGGGATAGAAGGATCTACCTTAAGTCCGTCAAAGTCCGGCTGAATACCAAGGATGTACTGGCTGATTGCGACCATGTTCCAGGCAGCTGTACCTGTAAGCCAAGAGTTCTTGCCCTGACCAAAGTTCTTGCCTGTCTGACCGATATCAGAACCTGCGTCCTTACCGCCAATCATCTGGCCGTATACATAAGGTTCTGTCTTGTGAAGATCAGAAGTTTCTTCTGTAAAGGCTGGTGCAATTTCTGAGTAGTACTTGAATGCCTGGTCACCTTCTCCGGCATAAGCGGCAGCACAGATAATCCATGCGTTGTTGTGTGTAAAGATACCGGCATTTTCTTTGTATCCGCCCGGATATGTAGAAATCTCACCGTACTGAATATAGTACTTAGAGAATGCAGGGTTATTCAAAACAAGACCATGCTTTGTGTTCAGGCGTTCATCAATTGCGGCAAGAGTTTTCTTTGTTGCATCCTTATCGATATCAGACATGATTGCAAAGCCCTGTGGTTCAATGAAGATCTGTCCTTCTTCGCATTCCTTAGAACCCATCTTTTTGCCGTAAGCGTCGTATGCACGCATGAACCAGTTGCCGTCCCATGCAGAATCCATCATAACCTTCTTCATCTTGTCGATTTCTGCCTGAGCCTTAGCTGCTTCATCCTTCTTGCCCAAATGATTGAGGATTCCTACGAAGTTTGGTCCAACGTATGTGAACAAAGCAGCAACGAATACAGATTCGGCAACCTTTGAGTAGCCGCCTTCAGCCTTGAACTTAGGGTTTGTATATGTCTGGAAGCTTTCTCCCGGTGTGTCAGAGAAGCATGAAAGGTTGATACAGTCATTCCAGTCTGCACGCATTGCAAGTGGAAGTCCGTGTGGTCCAAGATTATTTACAATGTGATAGAAGCTTACTGTAAGGTGATCGAGCATTGACTTAGCCTTAGACTCGTCGTTGTCATAAGGAACCTTTGCGTCCAAGATTGACCAGTCGCCTGTTTCCTTGATGTATGCAGAAACAGAAAGAATCATCCAGAGCGGGTCATCAGAGAAGTCTCCACCAATGTCTGCATTACCCTTCTTAGTAAGAGGCTGGTACTGGTGATAACATCCACCGTCTTCAAGCTGAGTAGAAGCAATATCAATAAGGCGTTCGCGTGCACGGTCAGGAATCTGGTGAACAAAGCCAAGAATATCCTGGTTAGAATCGCGGAAGCCCATACCACGACCAATTCCAGATTCAAAGTAAGAAGCAGAACGTGAAAGGTTGAAGGTAACCATACACTGATACTGGTTCCAGATGTTTACCATGCGGTTTACTTTGTCTTCCGGTGTGTTTACGTTGAGGATGCCAAGGAGCTTATCCCAGTAAGCACGGAGCTCTTTCATACCGGCAGCAAACTTTTCGGGAGTGTTGTATTTTTCAATCATAGCAAGAGCTTTTTCTTTGTTGATTGTCTTGCCGTCTGCTTCGAATTTCTTTTCAACAGGCATTTCTACATAGCCAAGTACGAATACTAAAGTCTTTGATTCGCCTGCCTTAAGTGTGATTTCCTTATAGTGTGAAGCAATTGGAGACCATCCGTCTGCAAGAGAGTTGCCGCACTTTCCGTCAAGAACAGCCTGAGGATTGTGGAAGCCGTTATAAAGACCAATGAATGTATCGCGGTCTGTATCATAACCGTCAATCTTGTCGTTTACAGAATAGAATGCATAGTGATTGCGGCGGTCGCGGTATTCAGTTTTGTGATAAATTACAGAATCTTTGATTTCTACGCGGCCAGTAGAAAAGTTTCTCTGGAAGTTTGTACAGTCATCCTGAGCATCCCAAAGACACCATTCAGCAAATGACCAGAACTTAAATGTCTTGTCTGAGTTTCCTTCATTTGTAAGAACTACCTGCTGAACTTCGCCATCATAATCCTGTGGAACAAAGAAAGTAACCTGTGCTTTAAGGTCATTCTTTTTACCTGTGATGATTGTATAGCCCATACCATGGCGGCATTCGTAAGCATCAAGCTCTGTCTTTACAGGAGACCAGCCCGGATTCCAGATTGTTCCGTTGTCGTTGATGTAAAAATAACGTCCGCCCATGTCTATAGGTACATTGTTATAGCGGTAACGTGTAATGCGGCGAAGGCGTGCATCTTTATAGAAGCTGTATCCTCCGGCAGTATTCGAAATTAACGAGAAAAATCCCTGTGTTCCAAGATAGTTGATCCAAGGATAAGGTGTGCGAGGAGTTTCAATAACATACTCGCGGTTGGCGTCATCAAAGTGTCCAAACTTCATAAAAAAAATACCTCATTGTGTATAAAATAATAGAATAATTATATTACACAATGAGGTTATTATCAAGGTTATAGGGTTAATCCCCTATGAATGATATTAATACTGGAATTCGCTGAAGGTATATGTTGATCCTATTGTTAAATTATTTTGATATGATTCAGTAGTTACACAACCAATAACACCAACATAGCCTGATTTTAACACAGGATTTCTTATTGTTCCAACAACTGTTCCATTTATTTCAATAACAATTGAAGAATTATCATCGGTATAAACTTTAACTGTATTTGTTCCACTTGCATTTATTGCATCATCTTGAGTCCAGTTAATTACTGCAGTTGCATCACCAATATAAGGTACATAATCAACAAGAAAAGTATTGCCCTGCAAATAAAGATTGTAGTATGTCCAATTATTACTACCATCTATACTTATACAGAAAGCAAAACCATAAGGTGTACCTGCAGGACTTGTGCTTGCTGTTGCCTTAAAACCTGTAAAAATATTCTCTTTAGTTATACGCCAGGATGTAGTGCGGAAATAGCCAGCTTGAGTTGGATATGTATAATTAGGCAGATTATTATCTGAGGTATAGATAAAAGTTTTGCCATTACTAACCAGACGAGTGTTGTTTTCATCATAAGAGAATGAATACAAAGCTGCTGACTCTGTCCATGAAAATTTGTCTACAGATGTCTTACAACTCAAAACCATTGACGCAAGAATAAATACCAGTGCAACAAGTTTTAAACTCTTTTTCATAAAAATCTCCTTTTTTTATATATTTCTTCTATTATACCCCCCCCAGACAACTTCTGTCAAACAATAAAACTTGACTCATATAAAAAGTTTTGTATTATTAAAGATATGAAAAAGAAAGCAATAGTTTCAATAATTTTAAATGGTTTGATTTTTTGTCTCACCGCCTATGCTACCACCTGTCTAATTCTGGGAGTAAATTTTTCAGGACGGTCTGATGAAGTTCTTGCTTTTACAGCATCGAACCTTACAGCCTTTAAGTATTTTACTGTAGATTCTAATGTTCTGGGCGGAATTATGGCTTTGATTTACCTTATTTTTGAAATTTCACTCGCAAAAGGTAAACGCACAAAGCTTCCCAAACTCCTGCATCTTGTACGATTGACAGCGGCTACAGGCCTTTCTCTTACAATGCTTGTTACAGCCTTCTTTTTAATTCCTCAGTTTGGGGAACACTGGTACATTCTTTACATTGACAACAACTTCCTTTATCACCTTATAATTCCACTGCTTTCTGTCATCACTTTCATATTTTTTGAAGAAGACACCAATCTTTCGCTAAAAGATTCCCTTTTTGGAATAATTTCAATGGCAACTTACGCCATTTTTTACACCATCAACGTTTTTGCACATTCCGGAAACGGCCACCCCCTAAAAGATTACGACTGGTACGGCTTCCTAGGTGGCAAAATAACCAACGCCTTCATAGCCATCCCCGCCATGCTCCTCATCACCTGGTTAATTTCCCTCGGGCTTTGGATAGGCAATAGAAAGATAAATCTCAAAAAATAAAGAAATAGTAATTATAAATACCAGTTTGAAAAAATCGCGTAAGCCGATTTTTAAACATATTCGAAAACAAAGCTGCGGAGCTAAGGGGCGGCCGCAAACTACTTCGAGGCTTGCCGAGCGAAGCGAGTAAAATCTTACTTTGCAAGTCTCGCCGTAGTTTGCGGACGTTCCTTAGCGGGAGCAGATTTGTTTTCTAACTGTTTGCATTTCGGCTGGGAGCGATTTTTTCCCACATGATTGCATATAAATTGCTATTATCGTCTTTTTTATGATATAATATCTTTCTATGGAAGTATTTTTAGGTATTCCCGCTGCGGATGGAGTTGGCATTGGCACGGCTTTTGTTATTCCGGACCCGGTAAAACGCGCAATTACTCAGCATCATATTAAGATTGACCAGCTGAATGACGGCTGGAGCAGGTTTGAGTATGCTTCTCAGAATGTAATTTTTGAGCTTAACAGTTATCTTGACTCTCTTTCACGCACAGATCCTAAGGATAAAATCCAGCGCGAAGTTTTTGAAACATATATTCTTATGCTCGAAGACCCTGTTTTCTTAAAAGAAACCCGCGAGTTTTACGAAAAAGAGCTCTTTAACATTGAATACTCCCTGAATTTTAAGGCAGAAGAATATGCCCAGCGCCTTAGACAGTCCGGAAACGAATATCTTTCTGAACGTGCCCAGGATATTACCGATGTTTTTGGCCGTGTTCTTGATGAAATGCTTGATATTCATCCTTTTGACATCAATAGTGTACCGGATGGAGCTGTTATTTTTGCAAACGCCCTGAGCTCTTCTGATACAATCATTCTTTCAAAACGAAAAATTGCAGGTCTTGCCCTTAGTGAAGGCGGAGTTTCTTCTCACGTAGTAATTCTTGCACGTAACTATGGCATTCCAACCATTACAGGCCTTGAAAACATAAACAAAAAAGTTCATAACGGCGAAACAGTCATCATAGACGGTACTTCTGCAGAAGTTCTTGTAAGCCCAGATATTACAACAATCAACGAATACAAGGCAAAAATCCGCGAAGAATACCAGCATAAACTTGAACTTAAAAAATATCTGGACAAACCTGCAGTAACTCAGGATGGAACAAGATTCCAGCTTTTTGCAAACATAGGAACCCCGGAAGAAGCAGAAATTGCAAAGGCAGAAGGAGCAGACGGAATCGGACTTTTCCGTACAGAGTTCCTTTATATGAGCCAGAACGGTGTTTCGCTTAATGCTGCAGCCCGTTCCTTCAGCGAGCAGACTCAGTTTGAAGCTTACAAGCAGGTTCTTCAGATAATGGGAGACAAACCTGTAACAATCCGTACTTTGGATGCCGGTGGTGATAAACTGATTAATGCCGTAGACATGCCTATGTTCGAGGAAAAGAATCCTCTTATGGGCTTACGTGCAATCCGCCTTAGTCTTGAATGTCCAAATGTATTTAAAACTCAGCTTCGTGCCCTTTACCGTGCAAGTGTTTTTGGTAACTTAAGGATTATGCTTCCGCTTATTTCGAGCGTTGACCAGGTAAAAGAAGCCCTTACACTCATAAAACAGGTTAAGGAAGAGCTCACAGCCGAAAAAATCGATTTTAATCCGGCAACTCCTGTTGGAATTATGGTCGAAACTGCAGCCGCTGCCCTTACAAGTGATTGTCTTGCAAAAATCAGTGACTTCTTCAGTCTTGGTACAAACGACCTTACACAATATACGCTTGGTGTTGACCGCGAAAATCAGCATGTTGCAGGTCTTTACAACGAATTTAATCTTGCAGTTCTGCGCCTTATTCAGACAACAATCACAGCAGCTCAGGATGCAAATATTCCTGTTTCTGTATGCGGTGAAATGGCAGGCCGACCAGACAGTATTATGGTTTTGGCAGGTATGGGAATCCGCAATTTGAGTATGAGCCCAAAGATGATTTCGAGCACAAAGGAATTACTCAGCCGCTTTACCATTGACGAGTTCAAAGCAATTTCCGATAACAGGTTGAACAATATTTAGAGGAATTATGGCAAAAAAGAAAAATAAACCGGATTTTTCAAAACCAAAAGAAGAAGAACAGCCGGTTACACAGGATGAATTCTCAAAAGAAGTTGAATACGAAGGACTTCCTCTTGTTGTTATTGCAGGCCGTCCTAATGTTGGAAAGTCTACCCTTTTCAACCGATTCCTCCGCCGTCGCATTGCTATTACAAATGATCAGCCTGGTGTAACACGCGACCCTGTAGAAGCAACTGCCTTTTTGAACGACAAACCTGTTCATCTTGTAGACACAGGTGG
Source organism: Treponema sp. (assembly GCA_017651065.1). Taxonomy (GTDB): domain Bacteria; phylum Spirochaetota; class Spirochaetia; order Treponematales; family Treponemataceae; genus Treponema_D. The sequence goes on along the minus strand of JAGCDP010000024.1, from coordinate 71,765 downwards.
ATATAAACTTACACGCGACATTGGAACAAAAGAAGCAGAGCTTGATGATTATGTAGTGGAACGCTCTCTTGATATGATAGACCGCGCAGACGTTGTAGTTCTTCTTTTAGACGCAACAGAAATCACAGGCGAAGATGAAGAGTTCATCTTAAAAATGCGCCCTTACACCAACAAGCTCATTGCAGCCGTAAACAAAACAGAAGGTGGACGCAACGAAGCCGAAGCCTGGAACTATGCAAAATATGGTTTTGAAAATCTGATTTTTATTTCTGCAGAACACGGCGACCGAATAAGCGAGCTTACAGACCTTATTGTAGACCGCTGCGACTTCAGCAACGTTCGTGAGCTTTCTGCAGACCGCCCTATTAAAATTGCAATCATGGGTAAGCCAAATACAGGAAAGTCTACTCTTTCTAACCGCCTCACCCATTCAGAAAAATCAATTGTTTGTGACTATGCCGGAACTACCCGCGATGTTGTAGAAGGCAACTTCACCTATGGCGGTAAAGGCTTTCATGTTCTTGACACTGCAGGAATCCGCCGAAAAGCACGCGTTCACGACGACGTAGAATATTATTCTGTAAACCGCGCAATCAAAACGCTGGACGAATGTGATATTGTGTTCCTGCTCATTGACGCTGTAGAAGGCCTTGCAGAGCAGGATAAAAAAATCTGTTCACTTGCTTTTGAACGAGGCCGCGGAATTATTTTTGTTTTGAATAAATGGGACCTTCGCGAAGAACAGGGCAACAAAGCAGTAAAAGCCGTTCGCGAATGGATAAATATAATGTTTGGTCAGATGGACTTTGCTCCGATTCTTCCGCTTTCTGCACTTGAAGGAAAAGGAATCAAAGACCTGCTGAATACTGCTATTAACATGTACGAGCAGCTTACACGCAAAATTGGAACTGCATCGCTCAACAATGCGCTTCAGGACTGGCTTGAACGCTACCCTCCTCCTGCAAGTAAAACTGCACACTTTAAAATACGCTATATGACTCAGGCAAGCGTAAACCCTGTAAACTTTGTGATTTTTGCAACAAGGCCAGAGGTTGTTCCTGAGCCGTATGTAACATACCTTAAAAACCGAATCCGCGAAGATTTAGGCTATGACCATATTCCTGTTCAGGTTGAATTCAAAGCAAGCCGCCAGAAATGGGAAGACAGGGGGTAAACATGACTTATTCAATTGGCGAAGTAGAAGACTTAACCGGCATTAAAGCTCATGTTCTTAGATACTGGGAAGAAGTTGTTCCAGGCTTTGCCCCGCAAAAAGATATGGGTGGCCGCCGAACCTACACACAGCGCGAAATTGAAATGATTTACCGTCTGAAATATCTTATAAATGAAAAGAAGTTCACTGCCGAAGGTGCAGGTCAGCAGCTTTTAGAAGAAGCTCAGGCCCTCGAAGAAAATGCAGAATTAATCCGCCAGATTCACGAAGCCAGAACCGAGCTTTCACAGATGTATCTTGCGCTTAAACATCAATCTGAATCTTGCGACCAGTCGGCTCATACTGATAGTAACGAACCCCAGCAGCATTCATCAAACGCTTAGAAGCTTCAACGCTTGGTGTTCCGTCATATTTGTTATCTGCATAAACAACTGTTTTAATTCCAGCCTGAATAATTGCCTTTGCACATTCATTACAAGGGAAAAGTGTTACATAAATTTTTGAACCTTCGAGCGAACCGCCGCGATAATTCAAAATTGCATTAAGCTCACTGTGGCAAACGTATGCATATTTTGTTTCAAGAGTATCTCCTTCGCGTGCCCATGGAAATTCATCATCTGAACAGCCGCGTGGAAAACCGTTATAGCCCATAGAAAGAATCTTGTTATCTTCGCTTACAATACATGCTCCAACCTGTGAATTAGGATCCTTTGAGCGGAAGCCTGCAAGCTTTGCAACTCCCATAAAATATTCATCCCAAGAAATGTAATCGCTGCGTTTTGGTGTAATTGCCATCTAACCCTCCAAAAATTTATCCTTTATTTCTTTTTCTTCTTCTTCGCTGAAGCCAAGCTTCTGCTTAAAAAATTCCTTAAGCGAACCAAAATCCTTTTCCAGCCTGTTGAGTGATGCTTTTATAAAATCAGGTTCAGCCATAAAATAATGTTTGATTTTATGTGCCAGCTTATGATTTCCTTTTGTAAGGAGCAGTCCAAGATAAGCCATGTTTGCCTTAAACTGAACGTTTTTGTTTGTAAGAAGATAATCTTTAATAACAGTAGCCCTGTCTACTCCCAGGAACGAAAGCAGCAATGCCGAAATAACTCCTGTTCTATCCTTACCTGCAGTACAATGAAAAACAACAGAAAACTTCTGGAGCGGTAAAGTCAGAATATATTTTAAAACCTTTACAACATTATCAAGGCTTTCTGCTGTTACCATACTCACATAAAGTTCTTCCATGCGAGGCATCATCATAAGTGTCTTAAAGCTGCGAACCTTTTTTTCATGACTGATTCCGGCTACAGCTTCATTAATAATAGGCATATGAACAATTTCAACACCGTCAATAAGAACATCAGGCTTTTCAAGCATTTCTTTTTGAGTGCGTAAATCTATGATTGTCTTAAGATTGTATTGTTCCTTTAAAAGCTTTATACCAAGCAAGGTAGGATCAAAAAGCGTTGTACCACGAATGAGCATATGCGACTTTGTAACTCTGCCGTCAACAGTCTTTATGCCCCCCAAATCGCGATAATTCTTCAAACGCTTCAGCCTGATAATTTCCATAACAATATTAGTATATCACACTTTTTTTTCTTGACAACCCTCACCGCGAGTGTTATATTGTGTATATACAATATACACAAGTTGAGGTGTGCTTATGAATTTAATTGAAATTCGTGGACTTTGTAAAAATTTCCCGAGCTTCCAGCTGAAGAACGTGGACATTACACTGGAAGAAGGCTTTATCATGGGATTTATTGGCCGCAATGGTGCCGGTAAATCTACAACCTTAAAGACAACGCTCAACCTTATGAACAACGACGGTGGAACTGTTAAGCTTTGCGGTCTGGATATGCCAAAGGATGAGATTGAAATTAAAAATCAGGTTGGATATGTTTTTGGCGGAGTTGATTTTTACCCTGAAAGCAAAATTAAAAATATTACAGACATCACAAAAACCTTCTACAAAAACTGGGATGACAACCGCTACAACGAGCTTTGCCAGCGTTTTGAAATTGATCAGAACAAAAAGTTCAAGCAGCTTAGTGCAGGTATGAAGGTCAAATATTCCCTCGCAATTGCAATGAGCCACAATGCCCGCCTGCTTATTCTTGACGAGCCTACAAGTGGTCTTGACCCTGCAGCACGCGACGACCTTATCTGCATGCTTCAGGAATTCATAGAAGACGGACAGCATTCTGTTTTGTTCTCTACACACATTACAAGTGACCTTGAAAAATGCGCAGACTACATTACTTACATTAAAAACGGTCAGATTCTTGCTGCTGCCGAAAAAGAAGATTTTAAAAAGAACTACATTCTTGTTGCCGGTAAAAAAGATCAGCTTACACCGGAGCTCGAAGAAAAAGTAATAGGCCTCCATAAGCACCAGCTTGGCTTTGAAGGAATGATGTATGCAGCAGATACAGAGCTTGCAAAAAACGCAGGTTTAGAATTAAGCGATCCGTTGCTTGAAGATATTATGGTTCACATTGAAAGGAGATAGGCCATGAATGTTATGAAACTCTTTAAAAAAGAAGCAAAGCTTGAAACAAATCTTTCTGTTTATATTTGGATTCTTTGTGTCCTTGTCTTTTATTTTATTCCAAGTTATCCGGTTTATATAGGCTGCTTTTATATTACACTTGGAATTATGATGACCTATACTCTTAATCAGGTTAATCACGGAATGATGTACACTGTACTTTTACCTGTGCGAAAAATTGATACAGTAAAGGCACGCTTTTTGTACTGCGGACTTCTGGAATTATCATTCATTCCGTTTGCACTTATTGCGGCATTTGTTCGTGCAAAATGTAACTTCCCGCCGAATAAATCGGGAATAGACATTAATGTTGCCTATTTTGGATTCCAGTTTTTTAATCTTGCAGTTTTTAATTACATATTCCTTGGCGGCATTTATAAAAATCCGCTTAAACCTGGCTGGCGCTTTATGCTTTCGGCAGTTTTATACTTTGGAATTTACGTGCTTTGTGAACTCCCTGTATGGATGTACAGAGGAACCTTGGCCCACCCCGAAAACGCACAGACATTCCTTACACGTTTTGGTTCAATTCTGAATCAGAATGATTTTGCCGGCCTTATAAAGCAGCTGCCGGTACTTGGAACTGGTTTATTACTATTTATAATAAGCTGGCCAATAACCTTTAAGCGTGCTGCAAAGCAGTTTGAGCGTTATGATATGTAGGTTCGGGGGCCCTGAGCCTGTCGAAGGGTCATTATGGATATAGTATTGTCACAACATTCAGACAAACCAATTTATACTCAAATCTACGAGCAGATTTCTAACCAGATTATGACTGGCGAGATTTCTGCCGGTGAAAAGCTTCCTCCTATTCGCACTGTTGCCCTGAATCTGCGCATAAGCGTAATTCCTGTAAAACAGGCGTGGGAGCAGCTTGAACGCGAAGGTTTTATTTCTACAGCCGCAGGACGTGGTACCTTTGTAAACAAGCTTGAACATCACGAAATATCCGGTAAACGAAACGCTGCTGCCGAAGAAGTATTACGCAAAGCAGTAAATTCCTGCCGCGAAATGGGTTTGAGTCTGGATGAAATTATTCAGATTATAAAATCAGCGACTTAAAGAAATTACATTCATCGTCATTGCATACAACGGCTTCTTCCAGGTGCGGGTCACAGTGGAAAACGTGCCACAATGGTTTTTCTTCTGAACCATAGCAATGATATTCAAATTGAACCCCTGCCTGTTCCAATGCCTTTGTAATAAAAGGTGCCTGAACAAACTGAAAATCACCAATACAAGTCATTACAAATGCAGGAGGAAAAGCTTTTGTAACATGCGCGCTCGCATTTAAAAGCTCAAGTCCTTCCTTTGTTATTTTAGACTGCAAAAGTGCTTCTACAAGCATTTTCATAAAAGGATTTTTTTCAAGCGAAGGATCAAGATTATATTTACCGCAGTTCAAAGCAACACCACGAAGACTGAACGGCTTACTTTTAATGAACTTAAAATTCTTTGCATATTCATCATTTGTTATTGCAGAAGCATAAATTGCCAGAAGATGTGCACCGGCATAATCGCCTACAGCAAAAACATTATTTATATCAAAACCATATTCGTCTGCGTTGTTACCAAGCCACTGAAAAACAAGCTCTGTATCTTCAACTGAACAAGGAAAAGCTGTTTCAGGTGCAAGCCTGTAAGAAAAATTAATTACTGCAAAACCGCGTTGAGCAAGACGCATACAGTACCACTGATAAACATCCTTATCGCCATATACCCAGGCGCCTCCATGTACACTAACAATTACAGGAAGCTTTTCTTTCTGAGATTTCCCAGCAGGACGATAAACATCAAGATACTGCCATTTCTGGAATTTTTTGTCGGGACCATACAGAATGTTTTCAAAGCGCATTATATCATCAGGAATTGACTGACCTGTATCGCGTCTCTTATCCATTCTTCCAAAATCCCAGCGCGTTTTGCACGCCATGAACTTCTGAATAATGTTTGCCATAACTCTCTAACTCTCTCCTTTTTCTCGTATAATCATTTTAACATCTATAAAAAAAATAAACTAGTCTGAAGCGCCTTAAGTTTAACGAATTGTTTTTTCTGTGATTTTCTGCTATTAATATGAAAATGAAACACACTAAATTATCAATTATCGCCACATACTGCGGAGTCATTTTATGCTCTGTAGTTCTTATTTCATGTTCTTCAAAAAAAGAAACAAAACAGAAAGCAGAACCTGTAATTCCCGTAAAAATATCTTCTGCTTCTTCTTCAACAGGAAAAAACAGTAAACAGCAAACCTGGACAGAAGTTCCTGCTCTTAAAGATGAATACACCAGGTACTTTGATTACTTTGGTTTTGCAGTTCCGGAAACTCAGCTTACAAATGACAGCATCATGAAGGGTGTAAGCTATCAGGCAAACTGTTTTACCTGCGAAAACGAATGCAAACCTGATTTTATTTTTAACTGGGCTCAGCCACAAAAAACAGTTGCTTTTAAAGCAGAAGACGGAAAAGAGTATCAGGTTCCAGAGAAACTTTTAGGTTTTACACGCCTTGCAAAGATTCTTGATATTGCAAAACAATATGGAATGATAATGCGTGGCCATGTACTTGTATGGCACAGTCAGACTCCGACCTGGTTCTTCCGCGAAGATTACTCTACAAGTAAACCATATGCCGACAAAGCTACAATGACAGCACGCCAGGAATGGTATATAAAATCTGTTCTGGAATTTGTAAAAGACTGGGAAGAAAAAAACAACGACGGCAAAAGAATTATTGTTACATGGGATGTTGTAAACGAAGCCTGTACCGACGGCGCCTGGACAGATGACCCGTTAAGAACTTCAAGTCCGTGGTATTCAATTTACGGCGACGACAGTTTTATTGTAAATGCATTCCGTTATGCAAACAAATATGCTCCTGCCGATGTTAAGCTTGCCTACAACGATTATTCAAGTTATGCACCTGCCAAAACAAAAGCAATCTGCAAGGTTGTTCAGGATATTCAGGCAGCCCCTGACGCCCGCATTGATATTGTTGGAATGCAGTCGCATGTAAGCATGACTTACCCTACTGTTGCCGATTACGAAAAAGCCCTGAATGAATTTTTTACACTTGGAGTAGATGTTCAGGTTACAGAAATGGAAATTGCTTTTGGCGGTAGAAGCGTTTCTCAGCAAGCTCTTAGCGACAGATATGTAGAATACTTCAAGCTATTCCTTAAATACCGCAAAACTCCAGGCAAAAACGGAATTACAGGTATTACCTTATGGGGAACAAAAGATGAAGTTTCATGGATTTACAATAATTCAGATAACGCAAACAAGCACCAGCGTCCTTTGTTATTCGAAAAAGAATACGAATGCAAGCCGGCCTTCTTTGGCGTTCTTGAAACTGCGCAAAACTTTGAGTAAAATAAATATAGACATATTAATTGGAGGATAACGAATAATGAACAATTTTATTTTCTTGGGACCACCGGGAGCTGGAAAGGGCTCACTTGCTGTAAAGGTTGCAGAAGACTACAAGATCCCTCACATTTCTACAGGAGATATTTTCCGTGCAAATATAAAAGCACAGACTCCACTTGGAGTTAAAGTAAAGGCTATTATTGATTCAGGTTCTTTGGTTAGCGATGAACTTACTTTTGAACTTGTAAAAGACCGCCTTGCACAGGATGACTGCAAAAACGGATACATTCTTGACGGATTCCCACGCACAATTCCACAGGCAGAAATGCTTGAAAAGCTTGTTGATGATGTTAAGGTTGTAAACTTTGAAATTCAGGATGAAATTGTAATCCGCCGTCTTTCTACACGCCGTGTATGTAAGGCTTGTGGTGCAAACTTCAACGTTCTTACACTTCCACCAAAAGTAGAAGGTGTTTGCGACAAATGTGGCGGCGAACTCTATCAGCGTGATGATGACAAACAGGAATCTATCATGCACCGTATGGATGTTTACCGTGAACAGACAGAACCTCTTATCAACTTCTACAAGGGTAAGGGAAAAATCACAGACCTTGATGCTTCTATTGAAACAGACGTGCTTTTGGGTAAATTCAAAGAATTGTTTAAGTAATAGATTGCTTCGTCGCTGCGCTCCTCGCAATGACGGACTTTTGTCATTGCGAGCGCAGCGAAGCAATCTATAATTAATACTTAATATCAATATCAAACTTCAGTTTCCATTCTTCGCTGCGCAGATATTTTTCTAACCGCAGTGAGGACTGGAACTGAACCTTCGAAAACTTTCCTATTACCGGGGTCAACCCAAAATCTAATTTTACATAAACGCTGTCATTTAAAGTGCAGTGGGCAAATACATCATAAAAGCGTTCCAGGTGGCGAAGATCCGGCAGACGTACTGTTGCAGTGTCGTATTCAAGGGCTATATCGTAACCTAAATAAAGGCCTGCTCGCGGAAAATACAATCGCCAGAAACCGTTTTGAATTTCCATTCCCGAAAGCATAAGCTGTGCATAAGCATCTACGGCTTTTCCGTTTGTATAAAACAATTCTGCGTGAACTGTAGTTGGCAGACATAAAATGATATTTTTATAATTCTGTACCGGCATTAAAAATGGAATTTCACCTGTGCCATATATTCCAGCGTTTATCTGATAAGGATTCCAATTACCCCATTCCCACGAAGAAATTAATTTTACTCCGGCTGCAATTCCAACCTTTTTCAACGGAGAGATTCCATACTGATGAATATTTGAATACAGCAGGCCTGCAGTGCTCTGCCATTGTCTGTATGATTTTGAAAGCGAAGGCCAGTCTGTAAGATTCGGGAAACGCTCTGTCTGTGTAACATCCCAATAAGTTGTAGAAGCATTAAATGCAAGCGATACGTCAAAAGTAAGCCGTCTGAATGTCATGGCAAGCGGAAGACTGAACACAATATCGCTGAAGGCAGAAAGAGTATATTCACCCGATTCATTAAACTTAAACACACCGGAAGCAACAATGTCTGCAGGAGTAGATGTGTTTTTAAAATAAATTGCAAAAGCTGCATCCTTGCTTAATTCAATTTTCTGCGCATTAAGCTCATCCAGTTTCTTTTTATCTGCATTAAAAATCTGTTCAAAATCAAGCGGTACAAAACCTTTTGCTGCAGAAATAAGAAGCTCGTTATTCGAAAAAGGATCTGACTGTGTTTCAAAGATTGCACCAAGACCAGGTTCCCGTTTTATTCCTTCATCAAGCGTTATATCGCGCACAGGCATGAAGAAAGAAAATGAACCTTTGTACATATATTTGAATGGAGAGTATTTTTTTAGTTCAAGGGATTCTTGATATGTTCCTTCGACAGGCTCAGGAACCGCAGTTGTTGGCTCAGGAACCGCAGTTGTTGGCATAGGGCCTGCAGAATACGAAATCTTTGCTTCTTCCAGCGGAATATCATTAAGCGAAACATATTTTAATTCAGAATAATCAAATCGCTGCGAAGAATAATAAAGCTTACAGTCAAACATTGCCCCGCAATTCATACCGCCATAATAGTCGCAGCCGGAAACAAGAGACCTTAACGGAATTGAATTTTTATCAAAGAAAAGCCAGCCGGTACGAACAAACGAAGTTTCATTTTGAAGAACATAATCATATAACAGGCAGAAGTTTTTATCTCTGTCGCTTTTTTTACCTGAAACTTCAACATAATCGGCATAACGCAAATTACGGATTTTCAATACTTCGGCAAAGCTTTCATTGTTCCCGCCCACAGAGATTGTATAAAAATCTTCATCATTCTGTCCGCCTGCAGAAAGTTCTGGTGTAATATCAGAAAGCATTATGTACCATTCGTTGCTGCTGTTCAAAAGACACGCAAAATGATTTTTTCCAAGAGCAACAGGACTATAAGGAATTACATTGCTTTCAAACTTCCTTGAATAAACAAGACCTTTATAAACATCGCATTCAAACCCAAGCAAAGAATCAAGCACAGGCGATTCATAAATCTGCAGGCAGGAATAACCGTCATCAACATAGTTTCCGGCAACAGCAAATCTTCCGTCTTCTAGCCGCACAATTGAACCGTCACGCATTTCGTATTTTTCAGAAAGGAATTTTCGTTCTTTTAAATCATAAATACGCACAAGGTCATGTTCAAATTTTTCGCGGATACCACCCTGAACATGCGAAACTACAAGAAAGCGTCCGTCGGGAGAAACTGTAAGATTTGTAATATTATTTGCAAGAAAAAGAAGCTGCTTAATACTCTGATAATCATAAAAGCCGGAAATATCAACCTCTTCCTTTAATTCATCGTACCAGACAAGACCATAATTTGTACTTACAATATATTTGTAATTTGAATCGTAATCTGTTTTAAAAAACTGTTTTGTCTTTTCTTCTTCCTGTGCCGAAACTTCCGGAACAGGTATTGCTTCTATAAAATCCTGCCAGACCTTTGTAACTTCTTCTCCATAAACCTTGCGAAAAATTCCTTTATCTAACTTAAAGAAATTCAGCTTTCCGCATTCCTGCCAGTATTCTCCGAATTTTTCTATTCCCCACAGCTGCTGAATATATGCATAAAAAGCAGCGGCGGCAATATAGTCAATTCTATTTACCGGATAAATATCATAGGCGCCGGACACCTGCAAAAGTGATGGAAATTTATTTTCAAGCTTAGCCTGCATTAAAAGTTCAAGATTCCAGTTGTCATACAAAATGCCAGACATGCTTTTTTCGTCTTCTGCATAAACTGCTCCTTCAAGGAAAGAGTACGGTACATTAAGAAGGCCTGCCGGCTGGAAAGAGTCACCTAAAAAATACTTTGAAAGAAACGCCATTGGTTTAGAACGGATTGACTGACTTACTGCCCTTCCAACTTCATGTGCAAATAAATCAAGTAATCCGCTTGCATACGAGCTTGCTTCAAGTCGCCCAACGGCATCAAAAATTACAATGCGGTTATACGGAGAAGCAGTATATTTTACCGAAAGTGTATCTGAATCCGGAGAAACAACTACTATAGTCCTGATATCATAATCGCAGTTGAAGGTTTGTTTTGCATTAAGATAAATATCATCTGCCTGTTCGGCAAGAAACCTTACAGTCTGTTCCTTTTCGAGCGGAAAAAGAAAATCAAAATATTTTGTAGAAATTACATAAACAGAACGGGGAATTGCCATCTCGCCGCAAAAAAGCTTTGCGCAAAAGAGAACAATAGTTAAAAACAAAAATCTGTTTTTTACGGCGCGATGGTGCATTTTTTATTTTGCAGCAAATTCTCCAAGAACCCTGCGGAAGATTGTAAGTCCTTCTTCAATTTCTTTGTCGCTGATATTCAACGGCGGAAGGAATCGTACAACGTCAGAACCGGCTGTTGTTACGCAAAGGCCTTCTTCAAGACAACGCACCTTTATGTCGCCCGGATTAATTGAACTGTCAATCTGTGAGCCAATCATAAGACCACGTCCGCGAACTTCTTTTATAAAAGGAATATTCCAACTGGCAATAGTCTTTCTGATATATTCACCCTTTTTATTTACCTTATCAAGGAAGTTCAAATCGCTTACAGTTTCGGCAACAACACAGCCTGCAGCACATGCAAGAGGGTTTCCTGCAAATGTAGACTGATGGTCTCCTGCTACAAAAACATCTGCAGCCTTACCGCGGAAGAGGCATGCTCCCATTGGAATGCCACCTGCAATTCCTTTTGCAAGAGTAACAACTTCAGGTTTAAATCCAAGGAAGTCGCTTGCAAGGAAAGTACCTGTACGTCCAATACCAGTCTGAACTTCATCTGCCATAACAATTGCACCAGCTTTGCGTGCAGCGTCTGCAGCAGCCTTAGCCCATTCGGCATCTATAAGGTTTACACCGCCTTCTCCCTGAATACATTCAATAAAAAGTGCGGCTGTTGTATCGTCAAAAGCAGTTTTGATTGCTTCGTAATCATTTGCCTTAATTGTCTTAAAGCCTTCCGGATAAGGTGCAAAGCATTCTGCATGGAATTTTTCCTGACCAGTTGCTGTAAGTGTTGCAAGAGTTCTTCCGTGGAAGGAGTTTTCCAAAGTTATGATTGTCTTGCGCTTAGAACCACCGTTGAGCTGACCATACTTTCTTGCAAGCTTAATTGCAGCTTCGTTAGCTTCTGCGCCTGAGTTACCAAAATATCCTTTTTCAAAGCCTGTAATTGCTAAAAGTTCGTCTGCAAAAACAAGACCAATATCGCTGAGAAAATAGTTGGAAATATGGAGCTGCCGTTTAGCCTGATCTGAAATTGCCTTTACAAGTGGTTTATAATTGTGTCCAAGGCAGTTTACGCCAATGCCTGAAAGGAAATCGATGTACTTTTTACCATTTACATCCCACATTGTTGAGCCTTTTCCTTTAGTGAAAACGACATCAAACGACCGGTAGTTGTTCAGAATCTTTTTTTCCATATTTTATTCCTCGCTTTCTGCGATTATGGCACTTTTTTAGTGGAAATTCAATAATTATATGATATAATGAAATACTATAATATAGAGATAATTGTTTTATGGGAGCAACAGAATAATGGCAGAAGCAGAATTGGATCCGGAAATTGCTGCATTGTTAGCAAATACAGAATCATCAGTATCTATCGAAGATATTGATAACATGCCAAGTGCATCGGATTCCTTTAATCCTAATTTACTTTCTAAAAATTCTTCAGAATCACATACTCACACTACAGGAAGCGGTGGCATTCATGAAGTAAACTTAAGCCTCAAGGAATTTGCTCCTCTTGAAAAGCTTAAAAATGACAGTCCTTCAAATGTCTACGAAGATCCAAAATATTATAAAACAGTTCTTACAAACGAAAATCAGTCGGCCCAGCGTGTTCATCAGGTGCTTTCTAAATATCTTACCTGTCAGGATCCAAAAGACCGTGCAGTTTACCGTCAGCAGATAGTTACCTGTTATTGGGAACTTCTTCGCGGAATGGCACCAAAAATGGCAGACATCAACCTGCCAATGCCAAAACGCATGCTCATGAGATTCGGTGTTCTTCTTCCTTCACTTTTTAAGGCAGAACAAAAGGATTTCTTTTCACGTATAATTTTTGAAAACAAGCCTCAGGAACCTGTTCTTTATGTAGATGAATGGTTTAAGGAAATTGCTTCGGGCCGTATGAAGAACTCAATGACCGATGAAAAGAAAACTCCACAGAGAAACCTTTCACCGGAACAGGCCGCCAGTGCAGAACAGGCTCGCCTTATGCAGCTGCAATCTAAAAACTCCGGAAAGCTTCAGAGCTCTGAAAATATTCTTCATATAAAAGAAAATGAACGCTCAATGATTGAAGTTGAGCTTAGAAACCGAGTTGATTCTTTGTGTCAGCACAGCCCTATTATTGGTATGGAACCACATACACAGGGCCTTTCAGAATCTCAGCGCAAGCTTTTCTCTGAAATTACAGATTTGCTTCACCGCCTTTCACGTAATGATAAGGAACTTTCAAAGGCCCTTGCAGAATTCCAGGAAGCAAAAGGTGTTTACGACAGCGTTCAGAATAAGATTCAGGATTCTGGTCCGGTTGTTCAGGTAGATACAAGTGCAATCAATGTTGAATTTGAAACAATCCGCCAGATGGCAAAAATGACAATTGGTCGTCGTGGTAACCAGTTCCCTATTTTCACACGCGAATTCTATCACTGTACCGAAAACGGAACAGGAACCCGCGAAAACGTAATTGAAGTAATGCGCTGGATTGAATCAATTGATCCCGGTGTATTCTGCCGTGTTCATAAAAATATCCCGAACAGAATTGTTCCTTATGTTTGTCTTGTTCCAACTTACGGCGACAGAGGCTTCTGCTGGGAACCATTTGACCGCTACAACCGTGTAACAAGCCGTGGACGTATTGTAGTTCCAATGTATCCAAAAGACCTCCGCATTGCAGTTCTTACAGCTGTTGCAGATTTACGCTGGCAGGTTGCAAAGGAAAAGGCTTCTTACTACTGGATGGAAGAAGGTCTTACCGGTCAATACTACCAGCACTTTGACCAGGCTAAGCTTAAAGGCGACGTAAAGGAATTCTTTATTGAAGATTACATCCTGTGGATGACAAAGGAATCTACCGGTGTACAGCGTCTTGAAAAGGACGTTCGCGGTATCTTCTGGCGCAATATGCCATTCCCTAAAGAGCTTAAGGAAGACCTGCGCAGACGTTCACTTGTTTATGATGAGCTTTGTAAGAAAGATGCCAACCGCGAGATGAGCGACGGATATTAATACGTGGATTGCCACGTCGCTACGCTCCTCGCAATGACGGTCATTGCGAGCCCGAAGGGCGAAGCAATCCATTACTCACCACTAAGTGCAATAACAGGATCCAGCTTAGCCGCCCTGCTTGCAGGGTTCAATCCAAAGAAAATACCTACAAACACACTGAACACAAAGGCAATAATACAGGCATTGGTATTTATTACATAGGCAATCTTTTGTACATATTCCACCGCAAAACTCAAAAGAATTCCAACTATTATTCCAAAAAATCCGCCAATTAAAGTTATGCTGGCAGACTCTACCAGGAACTGCTGCTTTATAGCCCCGGGGCTTGCTCCAAGAGCTTTTCTTATTCCAATTTCCTGTTTGCGTTCGGTTACGGTAACAATCATTATATTCATAATTCCAATGCCACCAACGAGCAGAGAAATTGCCGCAATGGCACTGAGCATGGCTGCCAGAGTAGAAGTAATTTTGCTTATCTGTTCCAGCATAGTCTGCATGCTGGTAACGTTTACAGAAGTATCTGTCCCGGTAAGACTGGTGCAATATTCTTTGATTTTTGTTACAACAGAAGAAGCCTTGTCTTCGGAGGTAACCTGTACAATAACCTGGGCTGCCTGAGCATTTGGAACAATTTTTTTTGTATAAAAACCCTTTGGAATAAAGGCAGCGCCGTTTTCCATGCCCATGGTCTGTTCTTTTAGAATTCCAATAATTTCAAAACTAAAAGAAACCCTGTTTACAACAATAAGGATTTTTTTGCCAAGAGCATCTCCTGCCGGAAAATAATTTAAAGCTGTATCATGATTCAAAATAATTTTTTGGGTTCCTTCTTCGTTGTCGGTTACATTAAAAAAGCGGCCCCCTTCTTCCAGCTCCATATTGTAGGCCTCTAAGTAGCCGGTTTCTATAGCAGAGCAGTTTACCGAGCCCGAAACTTCTCCATAAGTCATTGTTGCACTAAGGGAATTTTTGTACCAGATTTCTTTTATGTTTTCTACATTTTCAAAAAGATTATTACGGAAGGTCTCATTAAAGGTCAGACTAACTGCATTTCGGCCCCGGAACATTCCACCCGAAGAAAGGCTTACCATATCAAGCCCGGTTGAGCCAAAGGAATCGGAAACCTGCTTTGTAGAACTGGAACCAATACTTGTAATTACAATTACCGAAGCAACGCCAATAATTACACCAAGCAGAGAAAGAAATGTCCTTGTCTTATTGCGCCTGAAGTTATTGAGCGCGTTTATAAAATCTTCCCACATAAAAAAACTCCTGTGTCATTGCGAGCGCAGCGCGGCAATCTAGAATGTGGATTGCTTCGCTTCGCTCGCAATGACAGTTATACAAGTTGTCCATCCAGAATCTTTATGCACCTTTTTGTCGACTCACCAATACGCGGGTCGTGGGTAACAATAATAACTGTTGTTCCCTGTTCTTTATTGATTTTTGTAAAAAGCTCCATTACCTGTTTTCCGGTTGCCGAGTCCAAAGCACCGGTTGGTTCATCTGCAAGAAGAATTCTTGGTCTTGTTACCATGGCTCTTGCAATTGCAACACGCTGCTTTTGTCCTCCCGAAAGTTCATGAGGACGGTGCTTCATTCGGTCGCCAAGGCCTACTGCTGCAAGCGCTTCTTTTGCCCTCTCTACCCTTTGGGCTTTTTCTACATGGGCATACTTAAGGGGCAGCATAACATTTTCAAGCACATTCATAGAAGCAATAAGATGGTACTGCTGAAAAACAAAACCTACAGTCTGATTTCGCAAAACCGCCAGTTCCTTTTCTGTCATCTTTGCAGTTTCTTTTCCGTTAATTTCTACAAGACCAGAAGTTGGACGGTCAAGACAGCCAATCATATTCATGCAGGTAGATTTCCCGGAACCCGAAGGTCCCATTATAGAAAGAAATTCCCCCTGCTCTATTTTAAAAGAAATGCCCTGCAGAGCATGAACTTCGCTTTCGCCCATTGAGTAAGTTTTTACTACATTTTCAAGTCTTACTACTGTTTCTGCCATAATTACCTGCCAGAAGGCGCTGCTCCACCAGAAGGCATTGCAGGCATTCCTCCAGAAGCTCCAGCCCTGTTATTGTTATTATTGCCGCCACTTCTGTTATTACCATTATTTCCATTGCCCCGGTTATTATTTCCACCCTGATTTCTTGTAGTTGCAGAACCAGACTTAGGAATTTCTCCTGCCTGCAAAAGTACTTCGCCGCCTTTAAGTCCACTCAGAATCTTTACATAATTGCGGCCATACTGTTCAACTTCTACATAACGCTTTTCGTTGCCCCGGGCTAAAATTACATAGGCCTTGCCGTCTTCGTAACCAATTGCATAGCGTTCTACAGTGATATTTTCTACAGGTTCTTCTATCTGAATTTTTCCGGTAAAAGAATAATTTGGCAAAATCTCTTTTGGATAATCATCAATCCTGATTTTTGCCCTTACAATAGAAGCACCACGGTTTGTAAGTTCCCCGATTGCAGGCCAGCTTTCTACATAACCATTGCCTTCTTTGCTCGAGGCTGAAAAGTTTAGAATTACAGGAAGACCCACCTGCAGTTTGGCAACATCTGTTTCGGGAATTTCTACTTCGGCAGTAAGATAATCAAGATTTACTAAAGTTCCAATTTTATCTCCTGCTTTTACAGAGTTTCCTTCTGCTGCATTAATTTCGACAATTACTCCGTCAAAAGCTGCTACTACTTTACGGTCTGCAATCTTTTGAACCAGGGCCACCCTCTGAGTTTCCATAAGACTTACATCGCGGGGAGAACCATTGAGTCTGGTTGTTGCCATGTTATAATCATGCTTTTCAAGATTGTATACTTCATCAGAATCATCAAGCTGAACAAGCAGGTCTCCCTTTTTTACCTTGTCGCCGGCCTTTACATAAATCTTCATTACAGTACCAGCACCAAGTGCATTAAGAGTCTGCTGCTGGGCCGCACTTACAGTTCCGGAAATTTCTATTACATTTTCGTAGATTTCTTTGTTTACTGTGTAATTCTGAACTACAGTTTTGTCCTTGTGAAGAAAAGTCCTGAGGCCTACAAGACCACCTCCAATAACCACAATTACACTAAGAACAATTATTATTATCTTAACTCTTTTTTTCATTTTATTACTCCACAAACATAGCTGTAACTTCGTTATTATAAATTATCAAATCTATATAACCGCTGATTTGTTTTACCTTTGCCTGAATAGTATTATTCTGGGCCGAAGAATATTCCTTTTCTGAAACCAGCCCCTTTTTATAATAGTCCTTCATGCTTTCTTCTACCTTTACGTACATTTCATAATTTGTCTGATTACTTTTAACATTCCAGAGAATATCTTCCAGCTTTAGCTGCCTTTCCCTTAGAGAAGTTTCATAAGAAGAATAAGCTGCATCAAGCTTCATAACTTCCTGCTCAATAGAAATTTGCTCCAGCTGGTCGTTTATATTATTTTTTCTAAAGTTATTTGGAGTAAGAGTAATTCCAAGAGTAAGAGAAGGATCCCCTGAAGATAGCGGCACGTTTACATTTGCATTAAGTCCAAGGCCTTCATAAGTGGCGTTCATACCTGCACTAAGGCTGTTACTGCCTTTACCATTATTATTTCTGTAAGTGTAGCCGCCGTTTGCAGAAAGACTCAATTTTGTGGCCGCATCCCTGTTCATCTGATTAATTTTCTGCGACCACTGGGTACTTTCAATTTCTTTGTAGCTGTTTTTATCAAAGCTTGTTATGTCTAAGGGACTAACCTCTTCTATGTCAGAAGGAATAAGAAGGGTAAAATCAAAGTCTTCTGGAATTTCAATTTCTTTTCCACAATCTAAATAAAAAGATTTATAATCATGTATAAGGGAATGAACTGCTGCCTCGTAATCTCTCTGTGAAGAAAAATACTTGAGCTCTGCCCTTACATAAGAAGCCGAAGAAGAATCATAACCCTGAAGCTTTATTTTTTCAAAGGCAACATTGTCATCAAAAACAGTGGCTTTTTTAGAAAGCACAGAAGTGATACTGTTTAAAAGAGAACTAAGACTTTTGTAAAAGCTTTTTTCTTTATCAAGGGCTTTTGAAGTAAGGCTGCGTTCTGCTTCTAAAACCTTTCGTTCCTGCTGCAATAAATTAATGTCGCGGTTAGCCTTATTTTCAGAAATAATATCTACCGAAAAACTTGCGCTTGCAGAATCAAAAGTAGTTTTTCCCTTGTTCACATTAAACTGACTGTTTAAATTAATACCAAGATTATTTGCCTGTGGAATTGTTGCACTTACTCCGGGCTTTACACTAAAAGAATTATTTTCCCCAAAAGTAAAAGTCATGTCTCCTGTCTGAAGTTTAATGGAAAATCCCTTGTCTATGAGATTTGACTTTTGGTTGAGTCTAGCCTTTTGTACTTCCAGAGTTAGATTTTTAAGGTCTGCATCCTGCTCAAGATATGAAGCAAGCAAGTCCCGGGTTGGAACGAGCTCCAGAGCAGCAAGATAATTAAAAGATAAAAGTGTTGCAAGAACAACAAATATTTTTTTCTTCATAAAAAATCCTTATATGCATATTTTCGCAAGTTTTTTTGAAAATTTCCATATAAGGATTGTTATATAACGACTTGTTATGATAAGAGTTTTCTAAGAAAAGATTGTCGGGTCAAGCCCGACAATGACAATAAATAAGGGGCCCTTCGACAGGCTCAGGGACCACATCTCTGTCATTCCCGTGCTTGACACGGGAATCTATTCTTAAGCGCCCGCCGCCATTCCAATAATGTCTGCCCCGCTTATAAAGGTTGCAACAGAACTTCCTAACGATGACAGTATAAAAATCAGCAGAATGCGTAAGATTCGGTTCTTATAGAAGCCTACGAAGTTTACATCATCCTGCAAAGTTTCCATATCTTTTACTTTTGGTTTACATACAAATGCCTGAACAATTGCAGTAACAAAACCGCAGCCTATGAATGGGCAAAGAGATGTGATTGGAGCGCTTATAAATGCTACAAGGATTGTGATCGGGTGGCCGGCTGCCAGCAATGTCAGTCCTGCTGCACAGGCGCCGTTCCATAAAATCCATGATTTAATCATTTTTGTACCAAGCTGAGTTCCGCCGTAAATAAAGCCCGAAATTATAAGTCCAACAATCAAAATAGGAATAATCCAGCCGGCAAACTTTGCAAAGCCTTTTTTTGGAGGCACTTCATCAATTGAAGCAATGTCTACAGTCTGTCCGCCTGCTATTTTTTCAAGATTTTCTACTACACCGTCAAGGTGACCTGCTCCCAAAACTGCTACAACTTTATTTCCAGGACTGTTCCAGATTTTATCGGCAAGATAAGTGTTTCGCTCGTCAATAAGAACTTCTTTTACAACAGGCATGTATTCCGAAAGCTCGTTCATCATTGAATCCATCTCATTCTTTTCCTTGATGTTTTCAATGTCCTGAGCGCTCATATCTTCTTTAGAAAAAGCACTTGAAAGAAGTGTTGCCAAAAGCTTACATTTTCCCCAGAAGGAATTTTTAGCCCAGGCACGCTTAAGTGTAATTTGAATAGCGCGGTCTGCCATAACGGTAGGAATATTTAATTCATCGGCTACACGCATTGCTGCAAGCATTTCATCACCAGGATTTACGCCAACATTCTGGCCCATTCTGCGCTGAAAAGAAGCAAGTACAAGGTTTGCAAGAAGAAGGAATCCTTCACCACGACGCAAAACCTTTACAATATCAAGCTCACGGTATTTATCTTTATTACGGATTGAATCCGCACGTTTTTCATCAAGTTCTATTGCAACACTATCCGGCTTAAGCTCTCTTATAGCATTTTCTACTTCTGCAACACTTTCTGCCGAAACATGTGCTGTACCAATTAAAGTAATTGTCCTACCACCAAGCGAAAGAACCCTCTGCAACTGACTCATAAACCAAGTCCCCATTCTGCTATTCTATATTCAAAGAACATTGGTGCCTGCATGGCTGTTACTTTGGAATAATATTCCTGGGCAGCTTCTATAGAACCATTAATTTCATAGAAAAGACCCATGTAGAACAACATTTTTCCTTTTTTATTGTTATTATCTTCTTTGTTGATTTTATTTACAAGTGAAGTTTCCGCATTTTTGCTATATGTGTCAACATAAAAACGAACAAGATTGTATTCTGTTGATTCACGATCAAGCTTTTTCATCAATGCCTGTGCTTCCTGTTTTGCGGTATTCTTGTCACCTTCTTTTAAATACATTGCAATATTCATGAGCTTGTAAGCCCAGCTTTCGCTATAGGAATAAGCCTGATCAAACAAGGTGCGCGCATACTTATAGTTTCCATAATGATATTCAAGAATCGCAGTAGATTCATAAGCATAATAATAATCAGGATTTGTTTTAATAACCATGCGGTAATTCTGCAAAGCTAACTCAAACTGATTCTGTTCATCATAAATACCTGCAAGATAAGCATAGGCCAGGAAATAATCAGGAATGATTTCTGTTGCTTTAGTCCAGCATTTTATAGATTCACTGTATTTTCCCTGATAGCGGTAATATGTTCCCATATCAAGATAAAAATCATAATTATCAGGGTCGTATACAAGGGCATCCTGTGTAAGTTTTATTGCACGAACATAGTTAAAATCTTCGGCAGCAAGCTTTCCCATAAGGGCAAGAGCCTGTGCATTTTCCGGATCCTTATCAAGAATAGTCTGACATGTTTCTTTTGCAAGCTTAAGGTCATCCATGTAATATGTCATTTTTGCATAGCCGTAAAGGGCATCTGTGTTATCTGGTTCAGATTTAAGTGCTTTACTGTAGGCATCGCGTGCAAGCTTCCATTTATGATTAAGTGCCTGCTCGTCGCCTTCCATGATATTTATCTGCGCATTATAAGGATCTGTAGCAAGAATTGCCTTTGCAGCAGCTTTATAGGTTGTACTATCGCCCTTTGCCTTTGCACAAAGTGTTTTTATTTCAAGTGCATCAAGATTTTCAGGGTCAATTGCAAGAACTTCATCGGCAACCTTTATAGCCATACCATAATCAGCATCAGAAACATAAAGTGAAGCAAGAACAATCTTAAGTTCAATATCATCCTTAAGCTCAGGAGGAATAGAGTCAAAAAGAGCAATTGCAGCCTTTACATCCCCCTTATCGAGCAATTCCTTAAGCTGCTTTGCAAATGCAATATTCGGTGGATCCTGTGGTTCCTGAATGGCCACCTCTTCTGTTTGCCCTTCGACAAGCTCAGGGACCTCTGTTGGCTCAGGGACCTCTGTTGGCTCAGTAACTTCTGTCTGCTCAGGTGCTGGTGTTGTTCCACAGCTCCAGAATGTAAATGCTGCAACAAAACCAATCAAAAAAATCATCAGTATTTTACATTTCTTCATCATTTATTCCTTATATATATAGTTGAAAGTCCCTTATTTTTTGGTTAAACTATAAGCACCATGAATATGCGTGTTATAAGAAAAGCCATAGGACTTCTGATTGTCGATATCGTTATTATCATCGGCATTTTTATTCTTCAATTTAGAACAGATTCTTCCATTCTCAAAAAAATCGGAAACCTTCAGGTTAGCATGGCAAGGACCGAAGAAGCAGAAAATACAGAAGCTCTGCAGAACAAGCTGGAAATTTCATACAACGGAATAACACTCCACACAAATGATCAGGACAGCATTAAGATAATTCAGAAAGACGAACAGGTTGCAAAAAATCTTCAGCTCATTTCTTATGAAGAAAACGACCTTCAGTATACATTCCATTTTACAGAAAATGTAAGTATTGTAATTATGCTTGCTCAAAATGAAGCAGATTCACCGCTTACCATTTACGCCGATGTTCCTAAGAATATATCAGATTTGTATATACCATTCAATATTGGTTATAACTTCAAAATTCTTAAGGAAGATTCAAACAGAATTGTACTTGAAGGCAAAAAGCAGAACTGGAGCATAAGCGCATCTGAAATTGCAGAAAATTACCTTCATTTAACTTATGCAGACAACATTGCACACTACACAGTTTATGATGAAACAAAGAAATTCTCTCTTGATGTACTTACTTCTCTTGCAAGCGCAGAAAAACAAGCCTACGACAATACAGTTTCTTCTATTACAGCTAATTTAATAAGCAGCTTTAAGACTTCATTAAATGATAACAGCTATACAGAACAGGCTGTAGTTGCATATATTTCTGCAATGGCTATAAACGGAAACTACAAAACTGCAATAGATGATATTCCACAGGATTACAAAAAGAGTAATTCAAGAACATATCTTTCCGCACCGTTCCTTAATAACCTTGCAAACATGAACACTTTGCTTGAAGCAGCAGTAAAAGAGTCGTCAGATTCAATCAGAAAGGCAGCTTCTTCAGGTACACTCGATATATTTACTGTAAATAATCTTGCAGCACGCTTGTGTATCTACCCTGAAAAAACAGAAGCTGTTGCAGTTCTTAGAAACGCCGCTACCTCTGACATTTCAAGGGCAACAATTGCTCAGGTTTCGGGAATCATGCGAACTTATGTAGAGCTTAGAAAACTCAACGCTGAATATGCTTCTATTCTTGAACCTGTTATGGGTGATTGTGTACAGCATATTACCGATTCGTGCACATTTGAAAACGAAGTTCTTACAATTTCCGAAAACGACACCTTCCTTTCTGTAGTCCAGGCAGCCGAAGCCGGTATTTCACTTATGAGATTCGGTCTTGCTGTTAATAATGATACATATACAAGAGCAGGTCGTGTAATTGTTAATTCATACCTTGGCGAAAGTACATCATTCGACTTACGCACACTCACAACACTTTATCCGCTTCTGGCATACGACAACACCTTCTATCCACATATTCAGCTTATACACGGCTCCGGAAAGGATGTTATGTGGGCATGGACTTGTTCTGGCGACATAAAATATGCTAAGGCTGATGACGGAGCTCTTGTTCTTACAATCAACTTCCCTCTGGAATACACACATTATGTAATACTTAAAGGCATTCCGGCATTTGAACAAATCTTCATTTATGATATGGCATTCCGTACAGACCCACGCTTTGAAACATACAATTCTTCGGGTTATGTATATAAGTCAGATTCCGAAACTTTGCTGCTCAAGTCACGACACAAGTCAGAAAACGAAAATATCCGCATGTCTTATACACCGGTTCCAAAGCCAGCGCCTGCACCAAAACCGGCAGAGACTGAACCTGCAGCAACTGAAGCCCTTGTGGTTACTGAGCCTGTCGAAGTACCACAAACAGAAGCCCCTTCGACAAGCTCAGGGACCGCTGAAACAATAACAGAATAAGGAAAAACTATGGCAAAAACATTTGACGACAAGAAAATTATCTACACAATGGATCGCGTAGGCCGTGCTTACGGAACAAAAGTTGTGCTTAAAGATATAAGCATTTCTTACTTTTACGGAGCTAAAATTGGTGTAATTGGTCCAAACGGCTCGGGTAAATCTTCTCTTTTTAAGATTCTTGCCGGAATAGATAAGGATTACACAGGAGAAACATCTCTTGCCCCTGGATACACCATAGGATACCTTGAACAGGAACCATATCTTGAACCAGGCAAAACTGTTATGGAAATTGTAAAAGAAGGTGTAAAACCAATTACAGACCTTCTTGAAGAATTTGACAAGATTAATGAAGCCTTCGGCGATCCGGATGCAGATTTTGACAAATTATGTGCCCGCCAGGCCGAAGTTCAGGAAAAACTTGATGCCTGCGATGCCTGGAACCTTGATAATAACCTTGAACTTGCTATGGAAGCTTTGCGCTGCCCTCCTCCGGAACAGGTAGTTGATGTACTTTCAGGAGGTGAACGCCGCCGTGTTGCTTTGTGCCGTCTTCTTCTTCAGCAGCCAGATATTTTGTTGCTCGACGAACCTACAAACCATTTGGACGCAGAAACTGTTGCCTGGCTAGAAAAGCATCTTCACGATTACCCTGGTACTGTTATTGCCATTACCCACGACCGCTACTTCCTTGATGATGTTGCCGGCTGGATTCTTGAGCTTGACCGCGGAGAAGGATATCCGTTCAAAGGTAACTACTCTAGCTGGCTAGAACAGAAAAACCAGCGCCTGGCCATGGAAAGCAAACATGAGTCTGAACGCCAGAAAGAAATCCAGCGCGAATTGGAATGGATTCACATGGGTGCAAAAGGAAGGCAGGCAAAGCACAAGGAACATATTACCCGCTACAACGAACTCATGGCTCAGGAAAGCAAAAAACAGCTTAAAGATGCCCAGATTTCTATTCCTGCAGGTCCTCGCCTTGGTGGTCAGGTAATTGATATTGAAAATCTTACAAAATCCTTTGATGACAAGCTTTTATTCGAAAACCTTAATGTTCACATCCCTGCCGGTGCAATTATTGGAATTGTAGGGCCAAACGGTGCCGGTAAAACAACCCTCTTTAAGATGATTGTAGATGCAGCAGGCCTTGAAGGCGGAGAAAAGCCTGACAGCGGAAGCATTAAAATTGGCTCAACTGTAAAGCTTGTATATGTAGACCAGATGCGTTCTACACTCGACATGAACAAAACTGTATATGAAACTCTTGGCGGCGGCGGAGACCTTGTAAAGCTTGGTGCCGTTGACGAAAAGGGACGCGCCCTTGAAGGTGGTGTACGCGAAGTAAATGCACATGCTTACTGCGGCTGGTTCAACTTTGCAGGACCGGATCAGAATAAAAAGGTAAGCGTACTTTCCGGTGGTGAACGCAACCGTCTTAATCTTGGACTTATGCTCAAAGAGAGCGGTAACGTGCTCTTATTCGACGAACCAACAAACGACCTTGATGTAGAAACAGTACGCGCACTTGAAGAAGCTCTTGAAGACTTTGCAGGCTGCGCCCTTGTAGTAAGCCACGACCGTTGGTTCTTAGACCGAATCTGTACACATATTCTTGCATTTGAAAATAACTCTGAAGTACGCTTCTTTGAAGGAAACTGGAGTGAATACGCTGAATGGAAGATGAAGGAATTCGGCGAGGATGCAGGCGTTCCAAAAAGAACAGTTTACAGAAAACTTAGCCGTTAGTTCTTATTCAACAGCGAATCAAGCTTGTACATTTCTACAAGCGCATCTTTACACTCTAAGAATATTCTTCCCAAATCAGGATCAAAGTGTGAGCCGAATTCTTCCTGCATAATCTCGAAGGCTGTATCATAGTCGTAAGCCTCCTTGTAGCAACGCTTAGTCACAAGTGCGTCAAAAACATCTGCAAAAGCCATTATACGGGCTTCAATAGGAATTTCTTCACCCTTTAACCCTTTAGGATAACCGCTGCCATCCCATTTTTCATGATGATAATGAGCAACGTTTATAGAAATCTGCTTAAACTGCTTGTCTTCAACTTCTCTAAGAACATTGGCAACTATTTCAGCACCCTTTGTGGTGTGAATCTTCATTGCTTCATATTCTTCCGGAATAAACTTTCCCGGCTTTTGCAAAACAGCATCATGAACGGCAATTTTTCCAAGGTCGTGCATAGGAGCTGCTTTTGTAACATTAATACAAAAAGATTCACCAAGATAATCATAATCCTTATGTTTTTTAATCTGTTCTATAAAGATGCGAACCCCTTCACTTGTACGGCGAATATGGTCCCCGGTAGAGTTGTCGCGGCTTTCGACCATACTTGCAATACCGGTAATAATCGAATCCTGAATATGAACAATTTTATTTGATTTTTCTTCTACTTCAAGTTCAAGATAATGGCGGTTACCTTCCAGATTTTCCAGATATTTCTGATGTGAAGTAACATCGCGCATTTCTACAAGATATCCAATATTTCGGTTATCGTTTCGAATATAACGGATTGTGGACATAGCTGTAATATCGCCATTTGTAATTTTAAGCTCTTTTTCGTCGCCATCAACCCAGTCATCAATCCAGTCAAGAATAACTGAATAATACTGGCAGTCTTTTGTATTTAAATATTCATCAATTTCGGCTTCTTTTAATTGAGGAAGCACCTTTTGTGCAAACCTGTTACAGCCAAGAAAACGTTTTTTTCTGTCAAAGGTAATATAACCGTATTCAAGTCGCTGCGAAAAAACATTAACAAGATTTTCGGTCATATCATACATTCCTGCATGCTTAAAAATTACAAGAAGCGCTGCAAGAAGAAGAATATTAATAAAAGGATAAATTTCAAACGGATAATTTGTAATAAGAGAAATAATTGTTGTGATGTCTGTAATTAAAAGTATTCCAAGAAGGTAAAGTACTGTTTTTTTAGAAACCTTCTTGCCCTTTTTTCGGGTAATAAGAATAACAAAAATGCTGGCAATTGTGTTAGCAAGAATAAACAAAGGATAAAGGAAATATAAAACTCCATATTCCTTAATTACATAGGCCGCCCCGGCAAAATGACCAATTTCTACCTTTTTAAAGAAAAGATCATAATGGGCGCAAACTGCTACCAAAGCCATTATTATAAATGCAACGCCAAAAAGACAGCGTTCAACATAACGATGAAGCTTTACTGTACAAATATCTGCAATTACAAAGAAAAGGAAAACAAAGGTAAGGGTGTTACCAATAAAATAAATCTGCATTCCGCATATTGCTTCGTTTACAATTATGGCAAAAGATTGAAAAGCACAGCCGTAGTTTGCAATAAAACAAGCGATGAACAAAATCAATCTGTTCTGGCTGTTTTTTCCAAGCCGCTTTTCATAGAACATTACAAGCTCTATAAGAGAAACAAAAAATGCAGATAAATAAAGCCCAGGTAACATATTATTAATTATATCATTAAAAAGATCTGAATGCAAAAAAAAGTCATTGCGAGGAGCGAAGCGACGTGGCAATCCATGGATTGTTTCGCCTTGGCTCGCAATGACGTTCTGTCTAAGAGATTATCGGGGCAAGCCCGATAATGACACTTTACTCTTTTACACCACCAATTGTCATACCAACTACGAAGTACTTCTGTACGAATGGGTAAACAACAAGAATTGGTAATGTTGCAACTACTGTAATAGAAGAACGAATACTAATTGGAGTTGTTCTACCAGATGATGTTGAACCGGCTGCAGCGGCAACGGCCATAGCACCAGCATCAGAAGCAGAAGAAGACTGGTTCTGACTAGCCTGCAAGTAAGACATCAATACGTACTGCAAAGAATGAAGGTTTGTCTTATTTGAACAGAAGAGGTATGTATCAAACCAGCTGTTCCATGCACCTACAGCTACGAACAAAGAAATCATAGCAATAGAAGGAACAATAAGAGGCATGATAATCTGCATGAAGATCTTAAATTCGTTGGCACCATCAATACGAGCAGATTCAACGAAGCTGTCTGGAAGTCCGTTTATATATGTTCTTACAAGGATGAAGTTGAATACATCTACAAGACAAGGAACAATATAAACTGCAAACTTACCAATAAGGTGAAGGTTCTTCATGAGCATGTAACCAGGAATCAAACCGGCATTGATGTACATAGAAATTACAACAATAGAAGTAAGTGGTTTTCTGATTACAAATTCTTTACGGCTCAAAGCATAAGCAAGCATGGCTGTACAATATACACACAAAACTGTCTGCAATACAGTACGAGAAACAGAAATAAGTCCTGCATGGAAAATCTCGTCTGTTGTAAACAAGTCGGCATAGTTCTGCCATGTAAACTTTCTTGGCCACAACTTAATTCCGCCCTTAAGAGAGTCGAAACCATCGTTGAACGAAATTGCAATTGTATTCCAGAAAGGATATACAGTAGCTACTACAACAAAGGCAAGAACAATGAAGATAATTGCATCAAAAATGATGTTGCTTATCTGTGTCTGTCTTTTAGCAGCATAATATGAATTCAGTTTTTTCTCGTCCATTATATCAACCTCTCTTCACCAGATCTCTTGGCAAGCCAGTTAGCAAAAAGCAAGAGAATAATATTAACGGCATTCTTAAACATACCTGCAGCTGTTGCAAGCGAGAAGTTAAACAGGTTGAAACCAAACTTCAATACATAAATATCGATTGTATTTGCAACATCCTGAATAAGACCATTCTTTAAGAAGAACGGCATTTCGAAGTTAGCATCAAGGATATGTCCGGCAGACATAATCAACATAATGATGATTGTAGGTTTAATTCCAGGCAATGTGATATGCCAGATCTTGCGCAAACGTCCACAACCGTCAATCTGTGCTGCTTCGTACAGACATGGGTCAATGGCAGTCATTGCACCAAGGTATACAATAGTATTCCATCCTACTTCCTTCCATACGTAAGTCCAACCAATGATGTGCCAGAAATACTTTGGAGTTGAAAGCCACTGTATAGGCTTTTTAATAAGATGAAGTGCCTGTAATATGTTATTTAAAGTTCCGCCTTCTACGGAAAGAACATTCGCAACCAAACCCGTAACAATTACCCAAGAAAGGAAGTGCGGGAGATATGATACTGTCTGAACAAATCGTTTAATCCCAATAACACGAACTTCATTCAAGAATACTGCAATTAAGATTGCTGTGATGTAACCCAAAGCAGTACTGATAAGACTCATTCCGACTGTATTTCTTAAAGAACGAAGGAATTCGAAGTTCCAGATATACTCGTTTGTTGAAGCATTATATGTTTTAAACAGTTCTTTAAACCATTTAATACCAACCCAACTCTGTTCAGAGAACTTTACACCTGGTCTGTATGACTGGAAAGCCATTGTCCAACCCCAAAGAGGGACATATCTGAACAGGATAACATAAAGAACAAATGGAACAGACATTAAAATAAGCATTTTCTGCTTACCTAGTTTATGCCATTTGCTCACTTTATTTGTAAGAGCTGTTTCTGTTGTTGCAGGAGCAGCTTCAGTTTTTTTATTTTTCATAAAAAACACCAACTAAAAAAAGAAGTTTTTACTTTTTACATTGAAAAAAAAGTCCACAGAAATGGTCTGTGGACCTTTTGTAGATGTAAGGGCCCATAAGAACCCTTACATCAGTAATTCAAGAATAACTAATTAAAGTTATCTTTTAATTACTCAGGAAGACCACCGTACTTAGAAACGCGATCATCGAGACAATCCTGGAAGTACTTGTTCCATGTTACGAAGTAAGGTTTAATACCTGCAACATATTCTGCCCAGAGTTTTTCGAATTCAGCGTCTGTCTGACACATGATCATCTGTGGGAGGTACTTGCGAGCCCAAGTGTCTTCGAACTGTACCTGTGCTGCCTTAGCATCAGCTTCAGCACCACCGTTTTCAGCGTTAGGGTTCAACTGCCAGAGTGGGTACCATCCAGCGTTCTTTGTAGAAGTCTGAGCCTTACCCATGAGTTCCTTGTAAGAACCTACACCGTAAGCTGCCCAAAGTTCTGTATCCCATGGACTTTCAGCGTTGAGAGCTGCCTGTTCATATGGATATTCGTCGAGTGAGCGGTTGTATCCGCTTGGCATAGTTCCTTCAAGTTTTGGAGCTTCATCATTCCAAAGAAGAGCCTTGTTCTTATCCTGCCATTTTGGATCTTTCTGTTCCTTGCGCATCTTTGCTGTGCGGTATGGCTGACCCTTAACACCAGTTACAGATCCGTCCTTATCGATGAGGTAATCTTCGCCTTCGAATCCCCAGTAGAGTTTCTTCTGGTTTTCTTCTTCGAGCATTACATCCATGAATTTAAGGATCTTGATAGCTTTTTCTTCAGAACACTTTGTTGTGATACCATAACCTCTCTGGAGGTTTGGAAGATCATCGTCTACGTAGTGTCCAACGATTGACTTATCGAATGTCAATGGAAGAGGACAATATGTTCTTTCACCTTTTCCGTCTACGATAAGAGCGTTATCGTAGTTACCCATGAATTCCCATCCCTGGATGAAGAATCCGAGTACACGACCCTGAGTAACTTTAGCCCAGTACTGGTCTTTGTTGTCTGTGAAAGAAGCTGGATCGATCAAGCCTCTCTTGTAGTAACCGTTAGCAAGCTTGAACCATCTCTTAGCAGCGTCAGATGTGAAGTTATCTTTGTAAACATACTTACCATTGATTACTTCTACGTGACCGTTACCATCGTTTGGATTACCATCCAAGAAGTTAGGTGGGTTCCAGAGGTTGAATGCTTCCCAGTCATATGTAAGGATTGAGAATGGAATTGTTGGCATTCCATCGATTGTTGGATACTTCTTGTAGTATTTTTCGAGAAGATCGAAATAGTCATCTACAGTTACGAGTGTTGGGTATCCGAATTCCTTAAGAACAGCTTTCTGAATCCACCAACCATTCTGGTTGTAGTATGTACCAGAAGCTTTTCCATCGATTACACCATAGTTAGGGAGTGAGTAGATGTGTTCTTTTGTGATCTTTCCGTTAGCATCTTTTTCTGAGTCAACGTCGATCATCTGCTTCCAAACACCAGCATAGTGCTTCATGAGGTTTGGACAGTATTTTTCGAGTAAAGGCTTAAGGTCGCGAAGACATCCAGCACCCTGGAATTTTTCTGAGTCTACTTCAACTACATCTGGGAGATCTCCAGAAGCAATGAGCATACCGATCTTCTGATCCTTGTCACCAACCAAGATATCCCAAGTGAACTGAACGCCAAATTCGTCCTTGAGCCACTTGTAAGCTTTGTTGCTCTTAGATGGCTGTTTGCGGTTCTGAATAGTAAAGACAGAAATCTTAAGTGTTTCTACTTTAGCTTTCTTTGCTGCAAACATTGATGTTGTAAGTGCACATGCAACCAACAACATTGCAACGATTTTTTTCATAAAAGTCCTCCTTATTGACTTTTTTTAAGTTTTTATTTTTTAATTCTGCTTGAATACAATTCTTGCAAAATTATAAAATCCCAAATACCAGACATTAAAATCATGTCCGCCTGACACTTCCTGCCATATAAAGTTTACACCATCTTTTAAAGTTGGCGCAAGCTTTGAAAGGTACTTCGCAGCACCACTGGCCGAAGAAAAAGCTACAGAATCTTCCTTTCCACATATATTGTAGAAAAAGTTGATTCTGAGCTCCGGATTACTTTCTAAACAGGAAGCAATCCTTGTACTCTGGTAAGATGTCGGGGCAGCCGAAAAAGCACCGAACCAGCTTATCAAATCCAGACATTCACAGATTCCGATATTGATAGTCTGCATACCGCCCATCGAAAGTCCGGCCATAGCACGGTACTCTCTGTCAGCAAAGGTTGCATAGTGACTGTCAATGTATGGTATAAGGTCGTTCCTTAATTCCTGTCCAAACTTATAGAAGGAATTAAAATCTGAACCCTCTCTACCATACTCACGGCTTGAACGCCCGTTAGGAGTAACAATTATAAACGATTCGATTTCCCCTTTGGCAGTAAGATTGTCCATGATTTTTTTTACCATGGAACTATCTCCCGTCATTCCCCACTCGGATTCGTCTCCGCCTATTCCGTGCATAAGATACAACACACCATACTGCTTTGTACCGTCATACCCGTCCGGCAGATAAACAAAAGCACTTTTGGTAATATCTCCACCATCACCAAAGTAATCTTTTGTATTATATGTAATTTTTTCGATGTTCCCGCCAAGTTCAGTTTTCACTCTGTACTGGACAGGAATCGCATCTACAATATTCACTTTTTTAAACCCTAATGCACCGTAAAACGATACACTTTTTCCGTATAAATATAGTTTAGACGCGTTTTTTATAAAAAATACATCTATACTATCATATTTTTTATATTATAGTCTCATTTCTAAGAATTTTCTTAGAATTTCTAGGGGAATTTTCCTAGAAATTCATGTCATTGCGAGCGCAGCGAAGCAATGACTTAAAGTTTTACAGGCTGGGCGTCAGTATTGAACAACATCTTGTTTCCGTCGGCTTGTGTGTATGGTTTCCACTCCGGAAGAAGACTGTCATCGCAATCTTTCCCATTAGGATTACCGGTTTTAACAAAGTTGCACAGATAGTTACACATCTTGCGCGAAACATCATACTGCATTCCCTTGAAAGGTCTCCAGCATTTGGCAAGAGTTTCGAACCAGAACCAAAGATCTACAGAATGGAAGGTTCCCGGATTATCCCAGCCAGGGATTGGAACATCAAATATATAATAGTAGCTTGGTGCAGCTTTACCAATTTTTTCCTGGAACTCCTGATACTTCTGAACGGCAATAGCAAGCGGCTGAATCTTTGGACCTTCAGGATTTGCAGGATCAGCAGGGAACAGGAACTCATCAGTTGTGTGTCCAAGAATAAGTGGAACAGGCTCAATTTCACCCTTTTCAAGCAAAGCAAAGAAATCGCCCTTTACAAAAATATCATCGCGGACAGGAGTCCAGGTTGCAATAGATTTTGCATGACCTCCATATTCATCCCACTTTTTGCGGAGTGTCTGTGTATCAATAGCGCGTGCTTCGGCAAGATTTTTTGCACCTATAAAATTGAAGAAATCAACACCGCACTGCTCTGCTTCCTTAAGGTCCTTCTGACGGAAGAAGCTGTTATCAGGAGAATAGAACATACCGCTGTGAACTACGGCACGCTTATAGATTCCCTGTGTACCAAAAGCAATCTGATTAAGAACGCTTCCACCGCCGGCAGACTGACCGCCGATTGTAATATTATCAGGGTCGCCGCCAAAAGCACTGATGTTATCTTTTACCCACTGCATGGCACATCGCTGATCAAGTAATCCAAAGTTAGCAGGCTGTCCAGGATTTTCTGCAGTAATTTCTGGATGACAAAGGAAGCCGAACATATTAAGACGATAGTTTACAGTAACAACAACAATTCCACGACGAGCAATTCGTTCTCCGTCAAATTCCATTTCGGCAGTAAAACCGGTCTGCCATCCGCCACCGTAAATCCAGAAATAAACAGGAAGCTTTTCGTCTGCAGCATTTGCAGGAGTCCATACGTTTACGGTAAGGCAGTCTTCGCCCATAGGGATATCTTTATCTACAGACCATTCGCGGCAGTAAATATCATTAGGATCATAATAAGGAGTTGGCTGAACAGGAATTGGCGAAAACTTGTAGGCCTGCATAAGCCCTTCCCATTTATCTGATTCATCCAGAGGAACAGGTGCATGCCAGCGAAGATTGCCTACAGGCTGCTTTGCAAAAGGAATGCCTTTAAAAGAAGTAATTCTAGGATCTGCGGCAGGAAGCCCTTCGATTTTTCCAAGTTTTGTTTCTACTATTCTAAGCATATTGTTTCTCCAGAATGTGTCATTGTCAGATTCTACCTTTTGTCATTGGTTAAATTATTGTCCCACACTTTTCTAAAAAATACAAGGAAATCACCACATTTTTTACACTTTATTCTCATTTTTTAAAAAGCATGATATAATTAAATTATGTCATATAACAATGAAATTCCAATCGGTATGTTTTCTCAAACCACCTATCTGGAAAAGGCGCACCATCAGGTTGAGTACGAAATCTTCTATATAGATACCGGTTCCGTAGAGTTTGGCCTGGAAGATTCCGTTACAACTGCAAAAGCCGGCGATGTTATTTTTATGCACCCCGGGACAAATCATTACGTAAAGAAAATTGAAGGAATTGACTATCATTGTTATGTAATGGTTTTTGACAGTTCCGTTCTGGGGAATCAGGGGGAGCCGGTCCGCAATACACTGGACAGTATAAGAGTATCGCGGTTTATAAAACTCCCTGATGCAGTTTTAATGAAGATTCGTGATGCAACACAATTTGTAAATGAAAAAGCTTTTGGTCATGAGCTTTTTGTAAAATCGGTTTTGTTTGATATTATTTCCTGCGTGCTTCTTACAAATCAGTATGTAGAAATTACAGATAACCGCCGGGCCGAACAACGTCATACAGTAAATGCAATAGAAGATACTTTGAACTATATCCGTGAGCATTACCGCGAAAACATTACGCTTGATGATATCTTAAAAATTACTTCCTACAGCAAAAGCCACTTTATCCGTCTGTTTAAAAAAAATATGGGCATGAACCTTACAGACTATATAAATAAATATAGAATAGAAAAGGCATGCCTCGATTTAATCTATACTTCCAAAAACATCACCGAAATTGCAACAGAAAACGGCTTCAACACAGTTCAGTATTTTTCAAAGATGTTCAAGAACTATATGAAGTGCACCCCAAAGCAGTATCAGCGCAATGGTAAGAATGTAATTATTACTTCGGGGAATTAGTAGAACCACGTCATTGCGAGCGCAGCGCGGCAATCCATTAGATAAAGGCATTGGTATATATGGATTGCCACGCCCTGCGGGCTCGCAATGACAGATACTATTCAAATCTTATCGACTTCAATTGTGCACTTCCGCCGCCTACCCATGTGAGGTAAAGTGCGTGTGTTCCATCCGGGAAGTCTATGTCTATACTATCCGGTTCCCAGAAGTTTGCAGATTCACATTTGAGAGTACCAAGCACAGGGCCGTCCCATTTGTTACGGATTTCAAAGCCTCCGTACATATAACCGCGTACAACCAGGGTAAGCTTCTTTACATTCTTAAAATCAAAATATTTAAAACCGATTGTTGTCTTGTCTGTTATGTCTACAATGTAGCCAAGTTCTTCGTCTCCGTCGCGGCCGTCCTGAGTGATTTTTGCCTGAGCAGGGCCAACATACATACTTGGTTTTCCTGTATTGAAAATGTGGCAGGCAATGTATGCAGCATATTCACCTTCTGCCTTGAGCGGGCCTCCGTTGAGTCCGCAGGAAGTGATTTCTACCTGTGGGATTTTTCCATCCGGAAGTACTTTGATTTTTTCGGCGCAACCCTGGCGGCTGTACCAGTTTCCGTTTGTGTGGCGGTGGTAGAACATGTAATATTCACCGTTGATAATTTCAAAGCTTCCGTGATTGTTTGCCCCGTAAGCAGCAGGCATGTCTGCAGGCTTGTAGGTGTCTATGTGCATGTCGCAGTTACTTACAATTACGCCGCCGTATACAAAGTTGTCGCGAGGGTTCTTACTTGTTGCATAACAAAGTTCGTGCATAACTTCTGAAGAATATACAAGGTAATAAGTGTCGCCGATTTTTCGGATTGATGGAGCTTCAAAGAAAGCGTGGCCCTGGAAGCCCTTCCAGTTTTCAATTGACTTGAGCGGGTACGGGCAGCCTGTTGTAACTTCGTCCGGAGACTTGAGGTCTACATACATGTCGCCAGGAATTACAACAACAGGTTCTTCTTCTATTGTAAGCATGTCTGGTCCAAGAGTTGTTGCCATACAGCCGATGCGGTCTTTCATGTGTCGTCCGCTGAAGCCTGTATAAAGGAAGGTTTTATCTCCTTCGCGGATAACACCAGGGTCAAACTGAGGCATATCACCTTCGCGGTCGCCCAAGCGTATGCCATCCTTGTAGTGAACGTGTCCGTAGAATTCGTACTTGCCGGCCGGGGTGTCGCATACTGCTACAGAAACAAAGCCTACTTTGTCGAATACATAAAAGAGGTAGTAGCGTCCGTCTTTTCCCTGAACAACATCAGGTGCATACAAAACCATGCGGCCATCCTGTGCAGGATCCTGGTCTTTTTTATAGATAACACCTTCATAACGCCAGTCGCTAAGGTCAGTCACCGGGGCTGAATAGCAGATGTAGTCACCCAAGCAGAAAACGGCGCCATTGAATTCATCGTGCGACCCGTAAACATAAACACGGTCACCAAATACATGTGGTTCACCATCAGGTACATATTCCCATGACGGCATATATGGATTGAATACTTGTTTTTTCATAATGTTCTCCTATGGGGTCCCTGCACTTCGACAAGCTCAGTAACCGCGGCGAAGGGCACCAATTTTAGTTAATCGTTTAATCTTAACATGAAAATTGCTCCTTGTATATGGATTGCCACGCTCATGAATAACTCACCCCTATTTTCTAACCTTATAAAATCTGATAATATAGAACATTATGGATTTGATTAAGAAACTTGATGAATGCGAAGCTCGTTTTAAGGAAGTGTCGGATCTGGTTATGGATCCCAATCTTGTAAAGGACCCTAAGAAGTACAAGGACACTATGCGCGAACATGGATATTTGACTGAAGTTTGTGCGCTTTATGATGAATATAAGAAGGTGCTTAGCGGCATTCAGGATGCAAAAGAAATTATTACCAACGAAGATGATGCCGAAATGCGCGAGATGGCACGCGAAGAGCTTAAGGAACTGGAAGAACGCCAGCCTCAGCTTGAAGAAGAAATAAAGCTTAAGCTTGTTCCGCCTGATCCGCTTGATGAAAAAAATATTATTCTTGAGATTCGTTCTGCTGCCGGTGGTGATGAGGCCTCGTTGTTTGTGCGTGACCTTTGGGAAATGTACACTCACCTTGCAGACCGCAAAGGCTGGAAAACAGAAACAATGGAAGCTCAGGAAACAGAAGTTGGCGGATTCAACAAAATTGTAACTTCAATTTCGGGCAAGTTTGTTTACGGAACCTTGCGCTGGGAATCTGGAGTTCATCGTGTACAGCGTGTTCCTCAGACTGAATCGCAGGGCCGCTTGCAGACTTCTACAGCTACAGTTGCCGTTTTGCCGGAAGCAGAAGAAACAGAAATTGAAATTAAACCGGGCGATGTTCGTATTGATGTAATGCGTGCAGGTGGACCTGGTGGTCAGTGTGTAAATACTACAGACTCTGCAGTTCGTCTTACTCATATTCCAACTGGACTTGTTGTTATTCAGCAGGATGAAAAGAGCCAGATTAAGAATAAGGAAAAGGCATTCCGCGTTTTGCGTGCAAGATTGTTTGACTTGGAAGAAAGCAAAAAGCAAGAAGAGAGAGCTGCCGCACGTTCGAGTATGGTTGGATCTGGTGCCCGTTCCGAAAAAATCCGCACCTACAACTTCCCATAGGACCGTGTTACAGACCACCGCATAAATTATTCGGCTCACAACCTGCCTTCGTTCATGATGGGCGAAATGGATGATATGCTTGATGCACTTAACGTTTATGCCAAGGAAGAGCAGCTTGCTGCGGATGTTACGACACTAGAAAGTAATGCATAGTGCAACAATACGTGATTTTAAAAATCTCGCGATTAAAGAATTACAGGGAACCTCTCCGAGCCCCGCGCTTGATGTAGAGGTTCTTTTGTCTCACGCCCTCAAATACGATAAAACTCAGCTGCTGCTTTTTGCAGAGAATCATATTCCTGATGACAAATTGACATGGCTCAACGAAGCAATCGGTAAAAGGAAGACAGGGCTGCCCGTGGCTTACATTACTGGCGTGAAAGAGTTTTACGGCTATGATTTTTTTGTTACGCCTGATGTTCTGATTCCTAAGCCTGATACAGAGATTCTTGTTGAGCATGCGGTTGAGTTGACTATGGAGAGAATTGGATCTGGTGATGAAGCTGGATCTGATGCCGCCGCCCACCCGCTTGCAATTTGCGATATGTGTACCGGCAGCGGATGCATTGGAATTGCTGTGATGAAAACTTTGTATGCCGTTGGAAAAGTGCCTGTAGAAAAACTGCCTTTGTTGACTATGGTAGACATCAGTGAACCGGCACTGGCGATTGCAAAAAAGAATGCAGCACATCTTTTGCCGGATAGCGAGATTCTGCAGAAAATTACATTTATTCAGTCTGATTTGTTTGAAAAAGTTGAGGGTAAGTTTGATTTTATTTTGACTAACCCGCCGTATATTCCAAGTAAAATGGTTGATGAACTTTTGAAGGATGGTAGAAATGAGCCTCGTCTTGCACTGGATGGCGATATGGCCCTTCGACAGGCTCAGGGACCACATGATGGCACTCACCTAATAAAAAAACTCCTCCAACAGTCTTGCGAACATCTTGCAAATAACGGTACAATTCTAATGGAGACCGGTGAATACAACGCGCAGGCCACCGCAGATTTTGCCGGCGGACTTGGTTTTACAACACAGCTTCACACCGATTTGGAAGGGCAGCTTCGCGTTGTAGAAATGACACATGAACAATGAAATTATTTTTACATCCACAGATCCTCAAACCTTACTGCAAAGCTATTTTGCAGCACATGATTATCTTGCCCCGGAAGAAAAATCAGAAATCACAAAGGCGTGGGAGCTGCTTGTAGAAAACACAAAAGACACAACCCGTTCAAGCGGCGAGCCTTATTATGTTCATCCGCTCAGAGTTGCAGAAATCCTGTCTCAGAATAAACTTGACTGCCCTACTATCATTTCGGCACTGCTTCATTCTATTAATCAATATGGAGTTACGACAGAGCAGGTCCGCGAGCTTTTTGGCGACACAGTTGCAAATATTACAGATACAACAAACAAGATTCTCAATATTCCTATTAATACAAAAACTCTTCATCAGTCAGACGCAATCAGAAAAATGTTTTTTGCAATGTCTGATGATGTACGAATCATTTTTATTTCTCTTGCAGACCGTCTGGATAGAATGCGAAATATCAATCATATCCGCCGTGAATATCAGAAGGTGATTGCCGAAGCAGCAATTGCAGTATGGGCCCCGCTCGCAGAACGCATGGGAATGCAAAAGGAAAAAAATGAGTTTGAAGATTTGAGCCTTAAATATACAAACCCCGATGCATACCTTCAGATAAAAAATATTGTAAGCCAGTCTTCGGAAGAATAGGCTGAATATCTGGGAAAGGCAACTCAGGCAATTTTAAAGGCAACTCAAAAGGTTGGACTCACAGTTACAATTCAAAGCCGCGCAAAACATTATTATTCGATTTATCAGAAGATGAGAAAGCGCAACAAGGAAGCAAGTGAGCTTTATGATTTGCTGGCCCTTCGTATTTTGTGTCAGGCACCGGCTGAATGTTATGCGCTTATAGGAATTGTTCACAGCCTTTGGAAACCGCTCGACGGACGATTTAAAGACTACATCGCAATGCCAAAATCAAACGGTTATCAGTCGCTGCATACAACTGTAATGTGTGAAGGAAAGCCTCTGGAAATCCAGATTCGCACAGTAGACATGCACAACATGGCCGAGCACGGTATTGCTTCTCACTGGTTATATAAGAAGGGCTCAAACAAAGACCTGGTCGAAGAAGACAAGCTTGATATTATGAACAGGCTCCAGGCACTTAAGCAGGCCTCGCTTTCTGATGACAAATCATTCTCGGAACTTAAAGACGAACTTCTCGGTGATGAGATTTATGTATTCACCCCAAAAGGCGATGTAAAGAGACTTCGCGCCGGTGCCACAGCCATAGACTTTGCATATGCAATTCACTCAGACATTGGTGAAAAAATAGTAGGTGCCAAGGCAGACGGAAAAATCATTCCGTTGAACCGCCCGCTTCAGAATACACAGATTATTGAGATTATCACAAATCCTCAGGCTCATCCGACAGAGGCCCAGCTCAAGATTGTAAAGACAACTAAGGCCCACCAGAAAATCCACAGCTGGCTCATGACTAACGACCCGACATTTAGCGAAAGGGTGAATGCTGCTGCAACAACAGTAACTACAACAAGTGCCGCCGCCTCAGAAGCCGCCCAGGAACCACAGAAAAAACGCCGCCCAAAAAGAGGCATCCAGCCACAGGTTATTTCATATCCGGATAAAAAAGTCCTCGTTCAAGGCGAAAAAAATGTCCTCTACAACCTGGCCCAGTGCTGCCATCCGCACTACCCGGATTTAATCATGGGCTATGTAACAAGAAGCAAGGGAGTTTCAATTCATAAGGCAGATTGTATCATCTACCAGCGCATTCCTAACAAGGATGAAAGAAGCGTTCAGGTTGAGTGGGAGAAATAACAATTCGTCATTGCGAGGACAAAAAGCCCTCGTCATTGCGAGGAGCGATAGCGACGTGGCAATCCACATATAAGAATGCATTCTAATAACTGGATTGCCACGCTGCGCTCGCAATGACTTAATTTGTCATGCTGAACTTGTTTCTGTATCTATTCTTATGGTGCAGAGCGAACCACGCGGAAGCCAATAGAATCACCAAAGTTATTTGCACTTGTGTAACCTCTCCAAAATATGCAAGCGACACCAGCTTCATAATCCCAAGCCCCACCACGTTCAATACGATTTTTGTTCGAGGGATCTCCTACAGGATTTATCACTGTTTCATTATCATTATCCCCTGCAATAACGCTAGAATTATATCTGTCATAACACCATTCAATAACATTTCCGCTCATGTCGAAGATACCAAGTACATTACATTCTTTCATTCCAACTTGATGCGGTCCATATCCAGGTCTACCTTTTAAAGTCTCTTCTTTCATTGATTTACCATGTAAGAGATTATACAAATACCAACCAACTGCATCTAAACCTGTATTAAACCTGCTTCCAATAGTTGCATCTTGGTTATAAGAATCTTTTCCTGTTGGTGACCCACTAAAAGCATAATCCCAATCAGGCTTTGAAGGATTGCCACCTCTTGCTGCAAATTCCCATTCTGCCTCTGTTGGCAGACGATAACCGTTTGCCTCAGGGATTAATTCAACTGTTGCATCATAAATCTTTCCTTTACCTGCTAATTCAATTGCAGTAATTTTGTAAGCTTTTTCGAGTCCCATTTTTTCGCTCAATGCATTACAAAAATAAACTGCATCATACCAAGTTATAAATTCTACGGGGCGATACTCTTGGATTTCGCCATCTGCCATTACATAATCTTTACCGAACATATTCTGAAATGGAGCTGCATTCAATATCTTGACTTCTTCATTTATTACAACTGACTGTTCTGTCATTACAGCAGTATACAGTTCCTGAGTTACTTCATATTTACCCATTACATAAGGACTTAAAATAACTGTACGACCTTCTATAAAAACACCTGAGTTCCCTTTTCCAACAATTGTCGCACCATCTGGACCTGTTACATAAACTTCTGCAGTATTGTCATATTCCGTATTGCCTATTTTGATTTTTGCCAGAGCTGTGTCACCGGCTTTGTACGCGGCATTTTCTCCACCTCCAGACGGTGTTACACTAACCTTACAGGAAGCTGCCAATAAAGTCATAGCCGTTAATAATCCAAGCCACTTTATTTTTACCATTTTTTACATCTCCATTTTTGAAAAAGAATTCCTTTGTTCTTATTATATAACAGTTTCTATAAAAATAAACTAAAAAAATAAATAACAGAAAATC
This sequence comes from Treponema sp., assembly GCA_017651065.1. Lineage (GTDB taxonomy): Bacteria > Spirochaetota > Spirochaetia > Treponematales > Treponemataceae > Treponema_D. The sequence continues at coordinate 30,827 of JAGCDP010000024.1, read as the reverse complement.
TATGTTTTTTGTATTATTTCAAAAATGTTTCTATTATGCGTTCCACATTTTTTGTTTCCAAAGGGATTTTGCCAGTTTCCATTGTTATGATAAGATTTTTGCCTGGGAAAATTCCACATTTGGAGTATTCTGATAGTCTTTGGGTCAGGCTCACAGTATATTCTAAATCATCCATTTTGCCACAATGTTCCCAGTAAAACTCCTGGCGGGTTCGTTTGTTCAGGCAGAAAAAGTCTGGGTGAATTGTCACTCCATTAGATAGCTTGAGTGGATATTCATAATGATATGGAACTTTTTTATTGTGCAAAAGATTTGCAATAATGATTTCTGATTTTGAACGGACAGCTTCATTTTTTAAGGTAAGGAAGCTTCCATCTGGGGCATCTTTTTTGCGTTCATAGTTTTTTGCCTGCCACTGAGATGCATAGGTTACGTTGTCTATGAATATGGGCTCCACCAGTTGTTTACGGGCTGCAGAGAGATTGGTATAGCTTTGTTCCAAACTGGTAGTGTTGTATTCTTTTGAAAAATGTTGCATAGCTTTGAGATTTTTTAACAGTCCAGGAAGCAGCTTTTGATAATAATCCCGCTGAGCAATTTTTCTGGCAGTTTCAATATTCTTTTTGGCGATGTAAGTACGCTTCTTGTTTTTCTCCAGATAATATTGATAGTGTGAACCTTTTTTCCTGCTTCTGAGTTTTTCTTTTGGTGCAGTTTTTATATAATCCTGAAGCCTTTTTGCCAGATTCAAGAACTCTGTCTGTTTCTGTTTAAGTTGTTCCATAAAAATCCTCCTTTTACACGCGGTTTGCCTTATTTGAGCTTTTTCGCGTGTATGTAATTATCCTATATGTTCCACAATACACGCGGAATGCCCTTCCACAAGACTTTCGCGTGTACGACTGTCTCGTATGTTGCGGCACTTACACGCGAGACACACCAAAACGTCTGAATCGCGTGTCTTGATACTCAACAGTTAGGAATCTTTACACGCGATTTGCATTCCCACTTATGTTTCGCGTGTATCTTGCAGCTCCCGCCACGATACTCCTACACGCGTATTCCATATACACCTGGGTTTCGCGTGTACGGGCTCCTCGCATGCTGTGACATTTACACGCGATTCACTCCATTACGCCTGTACCGCGTGTCTTGTTGCTCAATAGGCAGGAACCTTTACACGCGATTTACCACTCACTTCTCGTTTCGCGTGTATCTGCCAGCTACCGCCACGATACTCTTACACGCGAATTACTTCACCACCCCGGTTCCGCGTGTCTTGGACACTCTTGGGAATACCTGTTTACACGCGCAAATACTGGGGACAGGTAAATCGCGTGTAAATAAAATTTTTCTATATATAATATGTCCAAAAAAATCGACTTATTACAAAAATTTGGAAAAAAAGTTTAAAAAAGATGAAAAATTTTTGTTTTTTTAGAGGAATTCTGAGAAAAAAGAGGAGAAATAGTGACTATATTGATTTTTTTTAGGAATTCGCGTGGATTATAATGGCAACGCCCTTCGACAAGCCCAGGGACCCCGAGTTTTGTCTTAGGGACCCAAAATTACCACTTCGCTAATGCACAATGCGCAGTGGCATGTCTGGCACGAAATTGCACAAAGCATCCGCACTCGGCACAGGTCATTTGATTTACAAGACGTGGGCACCCACCACAAATATCCAGCCGCCTCGCTAATTCCTGCTCCCCACAAAAGTCGGCGACCGGCTCGGCAGCAGCCATTTCTTCCACGAGTTCGGGAGTCATTTCCATTGAGGCTAATTCTTTTTTTGATTCGCAAACTGGACAGGGATCAGACATAATAATTCAGAAATTAGATTGTCGGGTCACCCTTCGACAGGCTCAGGGACCGCGACAATGACACTGGATTGCCACGCCCTGCGGGCTCGCAATGACGAATGCCTTTAGTCGCAGTGGCATGGCAATCTGATAATTTATTTCTTAATTTTCAAAGAAACAACGCTTCTTGCAGGCATCTTTACAGTAACAGTGTTTTCTGCAATTTCAACCTTGCATTTCTTTTCTACAACTTCGTTTGGTTTGTCGAAGGTGTTCATGCTGTTCTTAAGCTTACCGGCAAGCACGCGACCCTCTGCACCACTAATACTCTTAAGACCATCAAGTCTAACAGTAACAGTTCTGGCCTTGTTCAAATCGGCATTTGTGAGAGTTACAGTGTAGTCGCCCTTCTTGTGAGAAGCAGAAACAGTAACAGCGTCAACCTTGGCATCGGCAATTCCAATAGTTTCGGTAGAAACAAAGCTTTCAAGATGAGTTGCATCCATGTGATCTTTGTACATGTGGAATACATACCAGGTTGGAGTTTTAATCATCTTGGCGCCTTCAGTCAAAACAGGAGACTGAAGAACGTTTACAGCCTGAGCAATATTTGCAATGCGAACACGATCGCAGTGATTATTAAAGATATTCTAAGTAATACCGGCAGCCAATGCATCGCGAACAGTATTCTGCTGGTACAGGAATCCAGGGTTAGTTCCCTTTTCTACAGCATGCCAGGTTCCCCATTCGTCAACAACAAGGGCAACGCGCTTTTCAGGATCGTACTTGTCCATAATCTTACTGTGAGTTTCTACAAGATACTTCATCCAGCTGGCCTTACTCAAACAAAGGTACCATCTCTTATCATCAAACTCAGCAGCAGGAGTACGGCTACCCCAATCTGGCTCAACAGTGTAATAGTGAAGCGAAAGCCCGTCCATATACTGAGCCGCATTTTTCATAACAACATCAGTCCAGTTAAAGTCGCCGGCATTAGGACCACAGGCAATTTTAAAAATCTTATCAGGCCCATACTGTCGCACATAAGTCTGGTAGCGGCGATACAAATCTGCATAATATTCAGGCTTCATATTACCACCACAGCCCCAGTTTTCATTACCAACACAGAACAGCGGAAGCTTCCAGGGAGCCTTGTGACCATTAGCCTCGCGCAGCTTACTCATAGGAGACTCGCCGCCAAAAGTAATATATTCAACCCATTCAGACATTTCCTGAACAGTACCGGAACCAACGTTTCCATTTACATAAGGCTTACAGCCAAGAGCCTCACAAAGCCCAAAAAATTCGTGAGTACCAAAGCTGTTATCTTCTACAACACCGCCCCAGTGAGTATTGATCATGCGTTTGCGGGTCTCGTAAGGACCAATACCATCGCGCCAGTGATACTCATCGGCAAAACATCCGCCCGGCCAGCGCAGGTTAGGGATTTCAATTTCCTTAAAGGCCTCTACAACATCCTTACGGTAACCGTTGATATTAGGAATCTTAGAATCCTTTCCAACCCAGAAACCACCATATATACAGCGGCCAAGATGCTCGCTAAAGTGTCCGTAAATATCGCGATTGATTTTTTCTCCGTCGCGGTTACAGTTTACAACAACATAATCCATAAAAAAGTCCTCCAAACCCACGGATTTCTGCTCCAATAGGTTAAACGATTTACTAAAATATATTATATCAGATTATAGAAAAAATGCGAGAGAAATTTTTGTATAAATATAGATTTTTTTTGTATAAACCTAATCGTAAAAAAAACTGAAAAAATAACTTGTTATATCATCTTCATCAAAGCCGGAAAGCTCATAAGAGTTTGTATGAAAAAGCACTGCTGATTTTGTCTGTTTTGTAAGAAAACGAGAAAGCACATAAACTCCGGGACGGTTATCGCAGCCACAGAAAACCCAGCTTGAATCAGACGGATTATTAAAAAACTCACGACTGCGCTTGTCCTTAAACTCAGTTCCCTCAAGATTTCCATGATGTGCAAAGTCTGTAGAAATCAAAAGAAAATTTTTCTTCTTTTCCTTCTGAGTAAAATAGGGCTGCAGGGCATCGGCAAGCTTTTGTGCATTTTTCTGGTTCAGAGGAGGCTCCCCATAAACTGTAATTACACAAACCCTGGCCTTTGGAAAATACCGCGAAATATATGGAATAAGGGTATTAATTCCATGTTCATCCGGAAAAACCTGACTGTCATATTGTACGCCAAGCTTTTCTGCCAGGGCCTTTTCTTCCTTCTGATTCGTATAAACCATTCCGCTTTTTGTCTGCCAGATACAATCATCAAGCGACCATTCCTGAGTTGAAAGTCCGTAATGCGAAGGAGAAATAATAAAAAAAGTTTCTACCTTCCGGTTTTGCGCTATTTCATAAAACCAGCGGTCTATCTGTTTATCTGCAAGAAGATGATGACTCACCGTTCCTCCCCAAACCAGTGCCTTCTTTGGCGGTAATGCCTCTATATCTGGCCAAGACACTTGTATGGGAACAGGCTCTCCAAGATAATCCCAGGTCTTTATAAGCTGCCCCTCTTGCTTTTTGCAGCCGCAAATACCGGAGTCAACAAAAAGGACAATTAAAGCTAAGGGAAATATTAGAATTTTGTTGCGTCTAATATACATTCTTTTTCCCAGAAAGGCATATATTCATCTAAGTTATCCTTATGAGTTTTATATACAATTGTCTTCCATTGTTCATCTGTCATACGATCCTCAGCGGACTGTAAGAATTCAACATAACTAAAGCCATAGCCGATTGCAATTCTTTTTCCACCCTGAGAATCGTTAAGCGGAATATACAATCTAAATGGAACAGCAACTCCCACCTCAAGACAAGCGCCATAATCATTATTGGTAAAAACATCTGCAATACAGGCCATCTTGAGCAAATCGTTATCAGAAATATAACCGTTTCTGTTATGAACCATAACTAAATTTCCAAAAGAAGAAGCAACTGTAGGCAGCCAGTCATTATCACTTTGGGAAATCGGAAGGTTCTGTGCCTCCTGTTTAGAAATAGCAAGCAGACGCTGATACATTTCCATAAGACTATTGAGAGTTCTTTCGGAATCAGAATCAAGAAGTCCATAGAAATTATAAATCTTTATTAAATTAGCAACAGAATTAACTGAACCTTCCCAGAAAGGAACATTTGGCTCTACATAATGAACAGGCTTTGGAAGCGGCTCTGTTCTGAAGGTTGGATCAAAATCTCCGTCACCGGCACGTTCTGCGGCAGTCTGCTTTACATAAAGGATTGTATCATGCCTGAGCTCGGCCCAGGTTCCATGTGCTGCAAGCTGAGATTTTATATTCCAGGCAGGAGTTTCTGTAAAATAAAAACCTGCCCCCTGTTCAAAGGTTGCCTGAGTTTTTACCTGATACAAAACCTGATTATAATAGCTTTGATTCCAGAAGGAAGAGTCATAAGCAGCAATTTCTGTTTCAAAGGAATCGAGGACTTCTTTTAACCCCGGCATAGTCTGATAGTCTGTTTTAGCAAGCAGGGCTTCTGCTGTTTTAGAACCAAAGGCCTTCATTATATCAAGTCCTCTTACAAAATCCCGGGACAGAAGCCGAGGAGGAGAAACTTTTTCATGAACAAAAGAATCATAAGTAAAACGCTGCCCAAAAAGTCTCCAGCCCATAGGAACACTTGGCATACCTGTTTCTTCATCCTGCTCGGAATACATATTGAATACTGACTGTCCGCTTATTGCAGGAGGACGCAGAGTGGCGGCACAAAGACTCATAAATGAATGAAGATTATTCTGATCCGAAGCCCATTGTGAAAAATCTGTAACATTCTGGTCTTTCCAAAGAGGACAGATATCATAAAAACTCAAATCATCAGACATACCTATAAGGGCTGTTATAGGCTCAAAAAGTTCCGACCACATATAATACAAAGTATCATCTTTCTGAACCGTATCAACAATAAGCATCATTGCAGCTTCCTTGTCCAGAATTGCCTGAGGAAGAGTCTGTCCACTCTTTGGCTTTGCAATTGAAAAATGAAGATGACCATACCACATCTGAGCACGGAAATAAGTTTCAAGCAAACCGTTTTTTGTATAATGCCCGCGTGGCTTATATTGTGAAAAATCCTCGTCTTCCTGAAAGATTTCTTCTGTGCCAGGCGCTGCACTCATTATGCTTTTGTAATCGGTCTGAACAGCAGCAGGATACTGTGAAAGAATTTCATTTATGGCATCAGTAGACTGATCAACATATACAATAGGACTATAATAAGAACCGTCTCCTTCTACTGAAGGGGCAGTCTTCATAATAAGCTGTGGCACCTGAAAATATTGAATGGCTTTTTCACGAACATCAGCAGGGGCATCGATACGTTTTTCCAAGGCAGTAATAAAAGCATCTGTAAGCTCACTCATTGCAGGAAGGAAGTATTCTTCTTCTGTATACTGAAGCATGCGGTCAAAAATCAAATGCTGACAATGAGCTGCAAAATCTGTTGTTATAAAAACAGGAAGATTCTTTTTACGCTGCAAATTTCTGTATAAATCCACCATATCATCTATGGAAACATAAGACTCAGGAGTTACCTGCTGAATGGCAAGTTTATTATTTTCAAGACTTGTCATGACATTTTCTTCAAGTGCTATATAACCTGTAACCGGATAGAATTCTTCAAACTTTCCCTTGGTCTGATAAAGCATTGCAGAAACCCTGTTGTTTTCTATTGTATCGTTAATTCCATACAAATCGGCACCATAAACCCAACCTTGGGTATCACCATATTTTACATAGTAAAACCAATTCCAGTTATCCTGAAAATTGAACATGCGCTGTGCATAAGCATTTATTTCTTCGTAATTATCAAGTTTTTTTTCTATTTGAACGATTGTGCCAAAAGGAACCGGAACTCCCAGAGAATCTATATTCGGATTTATTAAAGCCTCACCTCCTCCCTTAAAGGTAAAAGCCTCATCCGGATAAAGCATACACACATAACTGGCTACAACCGCTGTCTTGCCTTCCTCAATTCCCTGATTAGGAATTTCCATAAAGACCATAGGGTCATCAAGAAATTCGCTGTGAGCATCTGTATGAAAAGCAGTTAATGAAAGCTCCTGATCTACAAAATTATAAGCAGCATCAAAACTGACATGTCTTGGCTTAGCAGGCTCCGGCTCAAGGGGCTGTGGAGGAACTTCCTCCTGAACAATACTTGTCTGAGGTTCTTCAACGACTTCCTGTTCCTTCTGCTTTTTACAGGAAAACAAAGAAACCAAAATAAATGTAAACATTAAAAAATAAAAATTCTTTTTCATAATTGTAGTATGATACTTTTCAAATTGACTGTCTATATGCGATAATTAAGCCGATGAAAAAGAAAATTGTCCTTACATTTTTTGTTCTTTTGCTAAGTCCGATATGTTTTTCTTCCTGCGGCAAGAGACAAACACAAATACATGTACACGACAGACACGGGCTTTCTTATGATTATGTAAAGGCTTTTGCACAGGCTCAGGGCCCTATAACTTTAGTGCTGCTTGATTATCATCATGATATTAACTCCGACACAAATGAACTTACAAGCTATAATTGGGTTGGAAAACTGATTGAAGAAAATTATCTTGAAAAGGTTATCTGGCTTTCGGGAAAAAAGCTTTTACTGCCTAACAGAAATTCCCGTATGGATTGGCTGGATCGCAGTCTGCAGAATTCCTATCCACAAACAGTAGAAAAAATAAAGCAGGCTGTTGAACTTGTTGACTGGTATGATTTACAAAAACGCAAAATAAATAGTCCCTTTGTCATTACTCTTGATTTTGATGTTTTTACAAAAGACCCGGGTGATGACCCCAAGCTTTTTGTTGATGAACTGAGCAAATGGATACAAAAGCAGAAGCCAGAACTTTTAACACTGGCTTTTTCTGCAGCCTACCAGCCCAAACCTCAAGAAGCCTGGACCTGGTTTGAACAATTTATCAAAGGCTATAAGAATAGGGCTGTGTGGTTTTTAGAAAGCGGAAGTTTTGGAGAAGCCGAAGAAAGCAAGGAAGAACAGGCCGCCCATGAACTTTGGCAAAAGCTTCCTTTTGAATTCAAAAAATCACAGGCTGCTTTTTATAAGGGTGCCTACCTGTGGCAGAATGCTCCAGACTCTGTAGTTACTGCTTTAAAGCAGAAAAAAATCAAAGCGGGAAATTCTCTGGCAGAAACAATTATAAAGAGCTGGAATGACGAGGGGCTTGCTAAGCTAAAGAATAAGTTTTCTTACGAATTGCTTGACGATTTATGCCGGCTTTCAAAAACAAGCATGCAGCAGTATTTTAATGGAACAGATTTTGCGACACCAAAGCAGGTTCTACAGAAACAAGAAAAAACTTATGGACTGGCAGTACGCTTTAGAAACAAAGATGTAGACAGGGGCTGCCTTGCTTTATACAGGGGTGTTGTATTTGATGATATCCCTGCAGCAGTTCAATATTGCACAAAGGAAGCAATTACTGACCCGCGTTACCCGGATATTGTTGAAGAAGAGAAAGACGAGCTTTTTATAAATCTTTCGATTTTTGATGAATGGGAAGAAATGTCTTTGAGTCTTGATTTTGAACCGGGCTTGCACAGTCTTTTACTGCAGACCCCGGACGGAGAAATAACACTTCTTCAGGCTGCAATTGCACTTGAAAGGGAATATTCAAAAGAGGAATTTTTACAAAGACTTTCTAATAAGGCAGGCCTGGGACTGGAAGGCTGGAAGAATCCTGACAACAAATATTTCCGAGCCAGGACTATAACCTTTACACTTTTATCTGACTCAGAACCTGGCCAATAGGCTCGTGAATTACCAGGGTAGCATAATTATCCTTAGAAGTTGCAGACTTATTAAGCAGTACAAGATTCTTCCCATGAAAATAATCTACAAAAGATGCAGCAGGATAAACTACCAGAGAAGTTCCTCCAATAATAAGGGTGTCTGCAGCAGAAATTGCATTAACAGCACCACGGATTACGTTGTCGTCGAGGCCTTCTTCATATAAAACAACGTCCGGTTTTACAAGGCCGCCGCATTCTGTACAACGAGGAAGTTTGTCCGGAGCGTTTTCACTATCAGCAATAAATTTGTCGTCGTAGAATTTGCCACAGCCTGTACAGTAATTGCGCAGGGTGCTGCCGTGGAGTTCGTAGACTACCTTGCTGCCTGCTTTCTGGTGCAGACCGTCTATATTCTGAGTAACAACTGCTTTGAGCTTACCGGCAGCTTCCAGTTCTGCAAGCTTGTAGTGAGCTGCATTTGGTTCAAAACCTGTCGGGAGCAGTTTGGCTCTGTAAAAACGGTAGAACTCTACTGGGTCGTGCACATAAAATGAATGACTTATGATTGTTTCCGGAGGATATTTCCACTGCTGGTTGTAAAGACCGTCTACGCTGCGGAAGTCCGGGATTCCTGATTCTGTTGAAACGCCCGCACCGCCAAAGAAGACGATGTTTTTTGACTCGTCGATTATTTTCTGGAGCTGGGAGATTTTTTCGTTCATAAGCAAGACCTGTCTAATCTGTCAAATCCGTCTGTCAGTTTTTTGGCAATTTCTACGAGCTTTGGTAAATCGCCTTTGCGGCCACCTTCAATATTAAGCGGCATAACAGGATCGTGGAGGCTCAGACGAAGTAACATCCAGCCCTGAATATCTTCACCCTTGAATGAAAGGCGCACACCTTCGTAAGACTGTGGCATTTCGTAACCGGCTGCAGCGGCGCGTTTTTTGAACTCTTCAAGCACGCCCTTACCGTATTCCTTAAAATCATCTCCGGCAATCTTAAAGCGGTACTCACCTTCTTCTACAAGAGGAGGAAGCTTTTCAATCAAGCTGTCGAGTTTTTTGCCTGTAGCGGCTGCCTGTGCTAAAGCAATAACAAGCTTTACTGCAAGGAAGGCACCGTCATCAAGAAAGTAATTATCTTTAAGGGCACCGTGACCGGAAGTTTCCATTGCAAGAGGAGCAACAGTTCCTGCGGCGTTCAATTCCTTCTGCTTGTTGATAACATTTTTATAACCGCGCATGTAGCACAAATGCTTAAGACCAAGAACATCCTGCAAAAAGTATGTAAGGCGGTCACTTGTAACACTGTCTGTAATGATTGTTGAACCCGGATATTCAGGAGCAAGGATTGCAGCAATCATGGCAATAATTGAATCGCGGTTTACTTCGCTGCCATCACTCAAAACGGCACTCATACGGTCAACGTCTGTATCAAAAATCAAACCAAGGTCGGCTTTGTTTGCAAGAACTGCAGAACGGATTGCTTCCATGGCCTGTTTGTTTTCAGGGTTTGGAATATGGTTAGGGAACATTCCGTCCGGCTCAAGGAACTGGCTTCCTGTTGTGTCGGCACCAAGTGGCTGAAGGATTTTGTCTACAAAAAATCCGCTTGCACCGTTACCGCTGTCTACTACAATGTGAAGACCGCTCAAAGGCTTGTCACCTTTACCAAGACCTGCAAGGGCAGCAGCAATTTTATCTTTAAGATAAGCGCCGTAAACTCCAAGCAGATCAAAAGAAGGAACCATTTTTACTGCGGCATTGTTTACTGTGTTTTCAACATAATCTTCAGGAAGCTGAGTTGCAATTTCCAGAATATCGGTAATATCTTCGTGTTCAAGGCCTCCGTCGGCATCGAAGAATTTAATTCCGTTTCGGTTATATGGAAGATGGCTTGCAGTAATCATTGCAGAGCCGTCGTATTTAGACTGTTCAAAAACAATAGACATGAACATTGCAGGAGTTGTTGCCATGTTACAGTTTACAACTTTTGCACCTGTGCTAAGGATTCCTGCGATGAGTCCATCTGCAAGAGCAGGCCCTGAAACACGGGAATCGCGGCCTACACCAATTGTCAATTCTCCAGCTGATTTTTTTGTTTTTTTGCTAAGCCAGCTTACAAAGGCACAGCCTATTTTTGATGCAATTTCGGGAGTGAGGTTTACGTTTTCTCCTTCCACACCTGCTACGGCAACACCGCGTACGTCACTTCCGTTCTGAAGCTTCATTAAGTCCATATATTTCTCCTAAAAAAAATCAAAATAATATTTATTATAGCACAGAAAAATAAAATTGTGTAATTGGATCTGGGGTTTGGTATTTTTTTGTTGAAGCTTATAATTTTCAATTTTCTAATTTTATTTTGTATATAAACAAAGAGAAATATATGTGCTAAAATACGGGTATGGACGACAAAGAATACTATTCGATGATGAACAGAAGTTCTTCGTGGACAGTGAAGCAGGCTCTCAAGACGCAACCGCAAAAAAAAGGCCCTGCCGCAAAGGACGCGCCATCTTATAAAAGTCTGGAGCTGCGCCAGGGCAAGGCCGATGCCGAAATGCTTATGGAAAAGCAGGACGGGAAAGAATAAAAGGGATTAGTTCGGTAAATCATAATCAATAGTTTCCCAATACCTTGCAACTAACAAAGTATTTGGATCATCACATTCTGCAGTACACATAAATTTCATATCATGCGAATTTTCTGATACTTCTGGAATATTTGTAATATGCATATATTTGAATTCATAGTATCTTGGGCTAGTTGAATCCTCTGTCGTTAATACTTTTATATTTCCTTCAATCTGATTATCATAAGCATTATTACTTAAGGGGTGAAACCACGGACTATCATCATGATTATCACAATATGCAGCATCATATAATTCTGTTTTTAATTCTATAGGTTCGCGGCTAAAATATCCACCAGATATATTATACTTACAGAAAACACCATGTAAGGTAGCACCATAATTACCATTATCCTGTGGAGGAACTCCTAACGACTCAATAACTTCATAACGATATTCCCTGCCATCTGAATATTCACGGCCAATACCAAATACATAAGTACTAAATGTTGGTGGGAAAAGAACATATTCAATATCAAAAGAAATAGAAACATCAGGAGCTGTTGATTTTACAAATACAGCAAGATTTGAATTATTATCACCAACGCCATTTATTGGTATAAGATATCTTTTTTCTCCTTCTTTATGGCTAATGCTTCCGCATCTATCAAAAAGATCACTTGGAGTTGAAATTGCCGAAAGAGAAGCAGCAGATATGAAATTATAATATAAATCTGTCTGACTTGTAATTACACTGTCACCTTTCATTTTCAAAACAAGAGCTCCTGTCCAACTTTTTTGTAAATCATTTAGGATATCTCTTATATTCTCTAAGTGAATAAGCACAGTGTCATCACCACAAGTTTTTGATTCGAAAGTCCAGGTTTGATTATTTATTGTTCCATTTAACACTTCATCTGAAGATGAAATAATAAATTGTGACGAAGGTTCATTATATGCCATTTTATTATTTGAAATTTTAATGGTACCAAAAGTATTTAATCCATCAGAACCACTTGGTATAGATCCTGCAGGCATTTTTAATATTCTGGAAAGAAAATTCTTTATTGAACAAATATTATTATTAAATGTTAACTTATAATACTTTGTTGCATTTTCAATTTTTGGATCGGCATATGGAATTGAAAATTCAAATGATGGATCAGTAAAATTAGAATCTGGATTAAGGATATAATAAATATCTTTAATGGTTTTATCCATATAGACAAGCTTTCCATAATCCTTCCTTAATTCCATTGTCATAGGTGGATACATTATCATCTGCCCACCAGTATTTTGATCTTCCTGTATTTGCCAATAGGTCCAAGGTTCAAAAGATTCACTATTTCCATCTTCATAAATAATTTTAAATGTGATTATACTTGAATTAAAACTCTTTGCTGTTATTCCAGCTTCTGCTGTTTTCCCTGCGCTGACTTTTACTTTGTCTGTATGACCGGCAAAAACAAGATGTGTCCCATTATTATCTGTTATAAACATATTGAACATTACCTTATAGGTTTGTCCGGCTGGAACTCTGTCAAATGAAAAAATTTTATTGTTATCTTTTAAATAGTTTTCTGACATTATCAAAGTTTCATCAGGATTTGGTATAGAAACATTTACTTTCTGTATTATCGAATCATAATATCTTCTGTTTCCCCTTATCTGAACAAGGAAAACATATTCGCTGGTATCGGGGTCTCCTCCATTCCTTGCTGCATAATTATTTGCGGCATCTATAATATCTTTTGTTGGAATTGAAAAATCGATGCTGCCGCTGCGGTCGGAAAGAAGATTCATGTTACATGCTGTGAGCAGTAAACACAGGAATAAAGTCAGAAACCCAAAGAGTTTTTTCATATTGAACCTCGTATAAAAAAAATTGGACGATTTTTGCAATTAAAAGACTTTTTTATTGTAGATAGTAAATTATAAACCATTAAAGGAGTTATTACAAGAAAAAGATTGTCGGGTCAAGCCCGACAATGACACGATGGGTGGATCGACAAGGATAAAAGGAGTGGATGGCCACGTCGCTTCGTTCCTCGCAATGACATGGTCGTTGCTATATCTGTGAGCGGCCGCGGAAGCTTAGGGAGAGGGTGCGCTTGTCTATGTATTCGAGGTCGCCGCCTACTGGGATGCCTGTGGCTAGTCTTGTTACTTTTACTGGGGTTGGTAGGTTCAGTTCTGTGATTACCTTATTTATATAAAGGGCTGTGGTGTCGCCTTCTACTGTTGGGTTTGTGGCTATGATAACTTCGGTTGGGGTGTCTTTTTTGATTCTTTCAAGCAGCTGTGGAATTGAAAGCTGGGCTGGTCCAATTCCTTCCAGGGGTTTGATTAAGCCGCCGAGTACGTGATAAAAGCCCTTGTATTCGCCGTAGGCTTCTATGGTTCCTACATCCTGGCTTTGTTCTACTACGCAGAGCTGGGATTTGTCGCGCTGGATATCTGAGCAGATTGGGCAAGGGTTGGCTTCGGTCCACATGCCGCAGACAGAACATGGCTTTATGCGCTCTTTGAGAACTCCAAGATTCTGGGAAAAGCGGTGGAGATAGGAATCTTCCTGGGTTAAAAGCCAGTTTACCATGCGGACTGCGCTTTTTTTGCCTATACCGGGAAGTCGAGAAAAGTCGGATGTCAGTTCATCGAATGCGTTCATTTTTGTTCAATTCTTATAGCAGGGACCCTTCGACAGGCTCAGGGACCCCAGGGGTTATAAACCAAACTGTCCTAAATCTAATCCGCCAAGCAGCGAAGAAGATTTTTCTTTTATTTTTTCCTGAACATTGTCTACGGCTGCTTTGTGGGCGGCAATAATCAGGTCTTCCAGCATTTTTACATCGCGGTTATCTACGCAGATTGGATCCAGTTTTATATCCATCATATTGAATTTTCCGTTGAGGGTAACTGTTACCATGCGGCCACCACTGGAACCTTCGGCGCGGATATCTTCCAGTTCCTTCTGAAGTTTTTCTGACTGCTCTTTAATTGCCTGTGTATTTTTTAATAAATCAAATGGGTTCATTTTTACCTCGTGTGTTTTAATATGGCCCTTCGACAAGCTCAGGGACCGCAACTAATTCCCTGTTACGATAGTTCCTTTAAAGGCATTTACCAGGGTCTGGACCTGCGCCGGAATTTCTTTTGATTCTGATTCTTCTGTTTGTTCCAGCTGTTTCTCTGTTACAATAAATGCCATCTGGCGTCCGCAGAGTTTTGAAAGATGATCTGCAATTGTAACAGCATTTTTCTGAAGCAGCTGAAGATCTAGACTTGATTCTATTGTTGTTTCAACCTTGTCTTCTGAAACTTTCCATAATCCTGTACGGTCAAGAGCCGATGCTATAAAGCCTTCGTTTACTGCAATTTCGGCTACAATACTTCCGCGAAGCTGTGCAATTGTAAGATCGCGTCCGTCGGCAGTTGTAAAATGCTCATCAAACTGTGGCTTCTGAAGATTTTCGTTTGCCTCAAGGGAATCTTCATAAGAGGCCTGGGCTTCTTCTGCCTGGAGCTGCTCCTCGTAAGCAGCATCTTCTTCCGGCGGCGTATCTGTGTTTGTCCAGCCGTCGTCGTAATCAGCAGGGACTTCTGTTGGTGGCATTACTGCCCCAGCTCCCACTGATTGTTCAGGCGGCAGTGGTCCGCCATTAGGAAAAGGGTTTGTTTGACTGCCCTCTGGTTCTTGAAGTGCAGAGAAGCGGGGAAGTCCTTCTGGTAAAGGTGCAGAACTTGCAGGAGCTTCAACAGGTGCTGATGCTGATGCTGCAACTCCTCCCACTCCGGCTAAAAGTCCTTTTGCAGCATCAATTGCCTTTTTAACTTCGGCATTTGAAACATATTCACTAAGCCAGCAAAGTCGGCTAAAGGTAAGTTCAATTTCATAACGTGGAGAAAGTGAATAGCGGATATCGCGGTAAAGGGTCAGGAAAATTGAAAGTGCCCGCTCAATCTGAATCGGATTCCAGGCATCGAGCACAGATTTACTATAGCGTTCAACACTGTTTCCGAGCAATGACTCTTTTGTAACTCCGTTTTTAATAAGAAGAAGACTTCGAAGATAATCGGCACTATTAGAAATGAGCTGCTCAATAGAAATTCCGTTCTGCAAAAACTCATCAATAAAGCCAAGTGCCTGAGTTGTTTGAGCCTGAGCACAAGCTTCGAAAACAGAGTTCAAACGGTCTACTCCAACAAGGCCAAGCTTATCGCGGATTTTTTCGTAAGTAATGTGTCCGTCGCTGAAGGCAACAACCTGATCAAAAAGTGTATAGGCATCGCGCATGGAACCGGTAGACTCACGGGCAATCCAGAAGAGTGCTTCGTCATCTGCCTGAATGTTGAGTTCGCGGGCAGCGTCGGCAAGGCATTCCTTAACTTTATCAATTGCAACAAGGCGGAAGTTATACTGCTGACAGCGTGACTTAATTGTAGCAGGAACTTTCTGAAGCTCTGTTGTAGCAAAAATAAATACAACATACTCCGGCGGCTCTTCGATTGTTTTGAGTAATGCGTTGAAGGCCGAAGTTGAAAGCATATGAACTTCGTCGATGATATAGATTTTATATTTGCTTGAGCTTGGAGGGAACTGAATTTCGTCCTTAATCTGGCGGACATTTTCTACTGAGTTATTCGAAGCTCCGTCTATTTCGATTACATCAAGAGACGAACCCTTTATGATTTCCTGACAGTTTGAACAGGTTCCACAAGGAGTGTCTGTAGGTCCGTTCTGACAATTCAAGGCCTTTGCCAAAATGCGTGCAGTTGATGTTTTTCCACATCCACGTGGGCCCGAAAATAAATATGCGTGTGCAATTTTTCCCGATTTAATAGAATTTTTGAGCGTAGCCGCAACAAATTCCTGACCAACAAGGTCATCAAACTGCTGAGGACGGCGTCGGGTAGCTGTTACTTCATATGACATAGAGATAGTATACAATGATTATGTGATTTAGCCAACAAGTGCACTGGAAATATTAAAGCAATTGTCGCCGATGTGTTCGATGGCGCGGACAATATCAATATACAAAAGCTCGGCCTTAACATCGGCACCACCTTCGAGTCGCTTGCGGGCAACTTTCTTGAGGGACTTTCTGAAGGCGTCAATTCCGTCTTCAAGTTCGCGTGCAAGCTCAAGCTTTTCCGGTGTGATTGTTTTATTGATATTAATGCGGATAAACTGCAGGAACTGGCGTACAAGCTCTATATATGGAAGAAGCTTTTCTAAGTCTTCTGATTTGAATTCCATTTTCTTTTCAATAGAACGGCAGATAAGCATGATTGTTCCGTAGCAGCTGTCGCTCATGTTTTCGAGTTCGTCTACAATCTGAATCATGTTGCTTACATGTTCAAGCTGTTTATCTGTAAGCTGAAGGCGTTCACACTTGATAAGGTAATGAGTAATCTGCTCGTGCATCTGGTCTACATAGCTTTCTGTTTCGGCCATCTGCTCCTGATACTTTTCTTTAAAGCTTTCATTACGCTTTGTAACACCAATCTGGATTTTGTCGAACATGTCTGTTACAACATCTGTCATATCGGCAATGGCTTTTTCTACCTGGATGATATGTGTTGCAACGCTGTCTTTTGTAGCAAGTTCTGTAAATTCCAGACGGAATATTTTGTTTTCCTGATCAGGATCATTTTTAATCATGATTTGTGCAAGCTTAACAAGAAGTGGTTGCATTGGCAAAAGCACAACTGTAGATAAAGTTTTGAAAACTGTATGAAGCATAGAGATGCGGATTGCCATATTTGAATGTTCGTGGCCCGGAGTGAGCATAACAACAAGGCGCAGGAAAGGATGGAAGAACAAGAGAGCAAGCACTGTACCGAATACGTTGAACATTACGTGAATCAAAGCAGAACGGCGGGCATCGGCAGTTGTTCCCATTGCTGCAAGAATTGCATCTATTGTAGAACCAATGTTACTACCAAGTGTCATAGCTGCAGCAAGCTCCCAGTTGATGAGGCCTGTATATGCCATTGTAATTACGATTGCAGAAAAAGCAGATGATGAATGAAGCAGGGCTGTAATAAGAATACCAATGATGAAGCCGATTGTAAGAGCTATAAAGCCGTTGCCCTGAATCTTAAAAAGCCATCCAAGCTGTTCCGGAGTGAATACGTCGGTCAAACCAGAAAGACCAAGGAAAAGCATACCAAAACCCATGATAGCTTCGCCAAAGTTTTTACCGGCATTCTTTTTAATTAATCTGTAAAGGAAGTATCCAAGACCAAAAAGCGGGATTGCAAAAGCAGAAATCTTAAAATTAAAACCAAAGATGGAAACGATCCATGCTGTGATTGTTGTACCAATGTTGGCACCAAAGATAACGCCTACAGACTGGGTAAGTGTCATAAGTCCGGCGTTTACAAAAGTTACAACCATTACTGTTGTTGCACCCGATGACTGAATGATCATGGTTACAATAAGACCTGTAAGCAGGGCTACAAAACGGTTGCCTGTAATTACACTTAGAGCACGCTGGAGTTTTTCTCCGGCACTTTTCTGAACTCCGTCGGACATGAGCTTCATTCCGTATAAGAGGAATGCAAGGCTTCCGAGAAGCTGGATAACCGGGGTTATGATACTCATATGATGATAATAATAAAAAATATGATTTTTTTCAATAAATTCTGAAATTAGACATAGAAATGAATTAAATGCATTCATGTAGAAAAAAATGGCTCCCAGCTGATTTGCATAGTCAAAACCGCAGGCTCGCCTGCTACATGCTACAGTGCCTTGGAACGATAAACGTTGGCCGCCTTGCGGCCGCACTGTAGAATGTTTTTGCCTCTGCAAATCTGCTTCCGCCATTTTTTTCAGAGGTATGGTGCAATGACAAAAAGTCATTTCCGTGCTAATATGAGATTCAATGAAAAAGATTATTTATTTTATTATTATCATATCAGTTATTCTGCTGGCCGGGTGCAAGAAGGCGAAGGCGCAGGTGCCGGGGGCGGATTCTATTGAGATTAGTGTGCAGCCTATTAATAATGAGAGTGTGCTTGATTCGGAAAATCAGACATGGCATGTTACTAATAAGCGCGTGTGCATTATTTTTGGGTACGATTTTAATTCGCCTGAGGCTGTTGAAAAATTTACGGCGCTGCTTGGTGAACGCTATGGGCTTGAAGGTGACGGCGGACTTATTTATACCATGATTTATCCTGACAGCTTTAAGCATGGAGCTAAGGGATATGCTACTGAACTTGCAACAGCTCTTACCGGCACAGATAAAGACCTTGCAGGAATTATAATTCTTGGTGCGCCTGAAAATACTCATACTGCTTTTGCAAAGCTTCAGGATTTCTGGGAGATGGGTGTTCCCTACCCTATTTATGCATTGTTCCCTCAGGATGATGTTCTTGGACTTGAATCTACCTGTGATTTTGTTTTAGACAAGGAACAGGTTACAGACTTAACTGCAGACATTGCTCCCGAAGAAACTGTGAGTGAAATTATTCTTGAAGCCCCGGAAGTTCTTACAGATTGTATTGATTATATGCTCGAAATGGAAGGCCCTTTTGTAAAAGACAACACACTTCCAAAGCACATAACACAGATGCTTAAAAATAAAAAGATTCATCATTATGTTGATCCTGAATCGGGAATACAGTCGATAAATCATTTTGTGCTCAACTGATGATAACTCTTCTGCAAAACTCAGATTATCTTATAGGTTCTCCAGACGATATTATGGCGCTTACAATGAAGGGGCAGGCACGAATCTTAACTGTGTCTGATTCTCACGGAGACTGGCGAGGCCTTATGCGCATTGTAAAGCAGTTTGGTCCAACCTGCGATGCTCTGGTAATAACCGGCGACTGCTGGCGGGACCTTTCGGAACTGCTGGAACTTGCAAATGAAGACCCGTCCATACATGAAGTTATTCCTCCGGTTTTAGGCTTTGTGCGCGGAAACGGAGACCCTTCTTATTTTGCAGTTTCGTATGATATTGGAAAAAATAATTCAAATGCCAGAACGCTGCCAAAAGGCTCTGTATTAATGCCTGATCGTCTTATTCTGACTGTAAACGGACATCAGATTCTTTTTGTACACGGTCACATGGAAGGTGTAGATTACGGCTACAACAAGCTTGGTCTTGATTCAAAAATTCTTGGAGTTCATTATGCAGTTCACGGGCACACTCATGTTCCGGTTTTTGAACAGCGAGGGGACTTTACCTTTATAAACCCCGGAAGCATAAGCAGGCCGAGAGGGGGAAGCCCCGCAAGCTTTGCAATTTTAACGGTAGAAAAAGATTTTGTAGATGCGGCGTTTTTGAAGATAAATGATTGTATGGGAGATGAGGGGTCGTACTCGATTTTTAATCCTATAGGATAGATTGCCGCGTCGCTAAGCTCCTGTCGCAGAGCTTACCAAGTTTGCTTCACAAACTTGCGCAATGACGTTAGAGGACGAAATCTGTGTCATGACCTGGATAAACATGGGTGCCGGAAGGAATTGTTTCACGAAGCATTGCTAAACTGTGCATGATTTGGGCTTCGTCTCCACCGGCCATATCTGTTCGACCATAGCCACCATAGGCAAAAATTGTATCACCGGAAATTAACTCGTTTTCTTTTTGATTGTAAATGCAGATTGAACCAGGGGTATGCCCGGGTGTAGAAATAACCTTCCAGTTTTCGGCGCCAAAGCCTGGGCCAACTACACTGTCTAGAGTTGCTCCATCATATAAAGCAACGTCTGCCGGCGGCTGCTCTGAAACTGCCTGAATTAATTCCATGCTTCCAAAAAAGCGGATTACTGCCTCCCCCATTGGTCCCGGCGGATTTGTAAGCTCAGACATTTCTGCTTTGTGAATTGCAATTTTAGCTTTAGGAAAAGCCTGCTTCAACTGCGCAATGCCTGTTATATGATCAAAATGTGAATGTGTAAGGATTATTGCCCTGCAGTCCAGCTTTTTGTCGCGAAGGTAGTCTATGATTTTGTTTTTATCACCCGAGCCGGAACAGGCTGCAGGGTCTACAACAAAACAGGCTTTTCCTTCCAGAGGCACAACAAGTGTGTTTACGGAGAAAAAGCCTGTTCTGATTATATGGATTGCCACGCTGCGCTCGCAATGACGGTCTATTCTGTCGCAATGACGGACTAATTTCCGAATGGTTCGCGGTCTGCAGCAGCTTTTTCTGCAGCAGCGTAGGCAGCGGCGTCTTCGGCAGACATTACAGGAGGTTCTTCTCTAGGAGTCTCTTCTGTTGTTGCAGCAGTTGTTTCTTCTGAATCTGCGTCGCTCTTCTGGCGAGAGAAGCTTACTGCAAGTTTGCGTCCGCGGTAGTCGTAACCGTTGAGTTTATCTATAACCTTCTGACAGTCTTCTGTATAAAGCTGAACAAAAGAATAATTTGCCAATACTTTAATATCACCAATTCTTTCGCGGTCAATTTCACCAACAGCAACAATAAGGCCTACAAGGTCGCGTGGGTAAACACGGCGGTTCTTACCAATGCTGATAAAAATAGAAGTTGCCTTATCAGGATCAATTTCTACGCGTGGGTGATGTGGTCTTTCTTCTGTTTCTGTAACTGCAGAATCAGAAGCCTTATATTCGGTTTTAAAGTTCTTATAATCATTTTTAAAATCGCGGCCGGAACGTCTGTCGTTGTTTCTGGCATTGCGTGAGCCACGTCCAAATGAATGGAAATGCTTGAGTGACTCTTTGAGCATGTATGCAATAACATACTTGCGGCGTGTAAGAGGAACATACTTCTTAAAAAGCTTTGCCAACTCTACAAGAGTGTCAATATCCTCTTCTGTTGTAATTTTTTCAACTGCATTCTCAAGGAATTCAGCTGCCTTTTCTTCGTCAATTTCAAATCCACGGTTATAATTGTTGTAACCCATAAAAATCTCCTGTGTAAAAAACATTAAAAATTTACTGCATACCCAAAATCAATTTTACTAAAACCTGTACGTAATAATAACGGTTCAAGAAAATCGGGTACTGTCATGTTTGGCATTATAAGCCATGTCTTTCCAAGTTTCTTTAATTCTGAAAGGCACATATTAAGAAGCTCTGTACCTATTCCTAAACCACGGAAAGCTTCAGGAACAAAAAGGCTGGTTAATACCATTACCTTTTCCTGCTTTTGTAAAAATTGAGATACCGTAATGCATCCTGCAAAATCGTTAGAAAAACTGCGGCAGATAAAACCAAGCTCGCCTTTGGATTCGGCTAATTCAAACTGTTCAAGCCAGATATTGTAAAGTGCCTGCGATAATTCCGGGCTAAGATTTTCATTACGTTCTCTGAATGCTGCGTTCATGTAGAGTACAAGTTCTTTTTTGTCCTGCTGATTATATGCTGTAAAAGAAAAATCATCATGAATCAGACTGTCATCTGAATCGGGCACATAATCAAGTTTTTCAAGTCCCCATACTTCGCGCAGGTTGTTGTACCAGTCGTTTATATAACACATCATTTTATTGTTTTTATAAATGTGCCATCTTTTTTCAACTTCCGGATAGTTTTTTATTTCATTCCTAAAATTCTTAAATACCCCCCTTCCTGAATGAAGAACCTCCTGCAATGCTTCGTGCGCTAAAGGAGAATTAAGCTTTGTTACAAAATCCTCGCGTAGTTTAAAACCAGCTGCAGAATCCCATTCGGGTAAAGCATAAAAAAGTTCATCATCTTCCTTAAAATCCCCAGTCTTCTGGACAAGCTTATTCTGTGCTGCATCTACAAGAAACTGCTGTTCCTGATTTTCGAGCGCAGTAATAATTTCGTCTAAAAGACTTTCGGTTAAGGTAAAGGTCATTACTTCAATTCTTCACGCTTTGTAATTATCTTACTGATTAAACCGTACTTAACTGCTTCGTCTGAATCGAGCCAGTAGTCGCGGTCTGTATCTTTTGTAACCTGTTCAAGTGAAACTCCGGTTGCATCAGAAATAATCTTGTTCAACTTTGCACGGATTTTTTCCATGTCTTTTGCATAAATTTCAATATCTGTTGCAACACCACGCATTCCACCCAACGGCTGATGAATAAGATAACGGCTGTTTGGAAGTCCTACGCGCTGCTCTTTTGGAACAGAAAGAAGAACAAGTGTAGCAGCAGAGGCAATGAGTCCCATTCCAACAAGGTAAACAGGAGACTTTACAAAACGGATTACATCATAAATTGCAAAGCCTGCATCTACATCGCCGCCTGGGGAATCGATGTACATATAAATAGGGTCATTGCTTTCTGAATCAAGAATCAAAAGCTGTCTGGCAATTGAATCTGCAAGATCTTTGTTGATTTCGCCTGTAAGGATAATCTGGCGTGTTTTAAGGAAACGGTCTGCAAAAGGTGCTTCGGGTTTCTGTTTTTTCTCCTCTTCGTCATCATCAAAACGCGGAGAAACTGTTGTCTTACTAATAAATTTTTCCATATATATAAATATATTAAAAATAATGTTTGGTGGCAAGTATAATAGTTAGTACTTGTATATGGATTGCCACGTCGCTGCGCTCCTCGCAATGACGTATTTGCAATGACATAAATCCTAAAATCTGCTATATTTATTTGTTATGAAGAAGACTATTTTTTATGCAGCAGCATCTATTCTGCTGGCTTTTTGTTCAACATTTTTAATTTCTTGTAAAGATAAGGTAATGGGCTACAGTGTTCTCTTGTGGAATTTGCCTGAATATAAAATTCAAAGCGGTGATATTCTTCCGGTATATATCCGTTCTAACATTTCGCAGGTTTATGTTGTTGGAATTGACGGCGAAAAAGTAGAAATTCCGCTCTGGCAGCTTACAGATCCTGTAAAAAAGGCAAAAGTTGGTTCAGTCAGCAAAAAATATCAGGAATGTGCACACACTTATGCTTCTGTAAAAATAGACGGACTTCCTTGCCGTGCAGAGCCTGTAAATACAGCAAAACAGGTTTACCGTCTGCGTAAAGGTGAAGTTATAAAGCTTTTGTATATGGGAAACGGCCAGGCACCAATGACAGGCGGACAACCTCTTGAAGGCGACTGGTACAGAATTCTTACAAAAGACGGAACTCAGGGCTGGTGTTTTTCTTATAACCTGAACCTTTATGAAACAGACGAAAACGGTGAACAGGTAGGCGGCCAGATACTTGAAGAAGAAGCAGAAGACGATAACTACTATATTTCTATTCTTGATAAAGCATGGTACCCGGATAGCTTCAGTACAATGATTTCGAGCGGAAACATTGATATTTCAAAACTTCATCCTTCATACAACTTTACAATTGATACTGTAAACAACAAGGTTAGCCTTAATATGAGCGGCATTCACGAAAGCTGGGATTACACAGGCTATACAAAGACAGATGATTATGAATACACATTAAACGATATTCCAATTATCATTATTTATAAAAAGTCTACCTTTATTGTTGTACGCTACACAGGCGAAAGCGGAAAACCTCAGGAACTTAATCTTGTAACGCTTGACGATGACATAAATGCAATAGTTGCAGCCGAAAAGGAGCGCCGTGCAGATGCTTACAGCAAGGTTGCATCTTCTACCGGTGAACTTTCAAGCTCAAGCTACGGAAAACTTTCTTTGAATACAGACGGAACCTTTAAGTGGTCTGGCTACAAACTGCTTGTTCCAGTTGTTATAAGCGCCGGTGCAAAAACTGCAGGAACCTGCAGCGTAAAATATGCTGTAAGTAAAGAGCTTGCTGCTTCTTACGACGGAGTTCTTACCTTTAAGTTCGAAGGCACAACAGACGAAGTAAACTTCCTTTACAAGCTCGAAAATGACGGTCTTAGACTTGAAGCTGCAAACGACGCAACCTACAACGGTATTCTTGTAACAGGCAGAAGCTCAAGTCCTCTTATTATGTACTTCAGGTAATCCATGGCATTTGTTCAGTTTTCGCAGGTTTCTCTTGCGTTCGGCGACAGGGATATCTTAAAAAATGTAACAATCAATCTCCAGACAGGCTCAAAGGTAGCGCTCACCGGTGCAAACGGGTCTGGTAAGTCTACACTTATAAAAGTTCTTGCGGGTCTTACAGCACCAGATTCAGGCGAACGCGCCGTACAAAAAGAATGCCGCATTGCATACCTGCCTCAGTCGGGACTTACACACCATGGATGCACTTTGCTCGAAGAAGCAGATAAGGCCTTTCAATACGGTTACGATATTCAGAATAAAATAGACCAGCTTGGTTCGCAGCTTGCAGAAAATCCTTCGAACATGCAGCTTGCAGAAGATCAGGCAGAACTCATACAAAAACTTGATGACTCAGGGTGGCACAGAAGACAGTCTCTTGCAGAATCTGTTCTTTTAGGTTTGGGCTTCCTTCGCTCAGACTTTGACCGTAACACAGAAGAATTCAGTGGCGGATGGCAGATGCGTATTGCGCTTGCAAAGGCCCTCATGCAAAACCCGGACATTCTGCTCCTGGACGAACCAACAAACTATCTTGACCTTGAAGCCCGCTCCTGGCTTGAAGAATTTCTTCAGAATTACAAAGGCGGATTCCTGCTCGTAAGTCATGACCGCTATTTTTTAGATGTAACAATAAACGAAGTATACGAGCTTTTTAACGGAGAACTCAAACGTTACCCGGGCAACTACACCCACTACGAAAAGGTACGCGAAACAGAGCTCAAAACACTCATGGCAGCCTACGAACAGCAGCAGCAGGAAATTCAAAAGCTCGAAGACTTTATTACCCGATTCGGCTACAAGGCAACAAAAGCAGCACAGGCACAGGAGTATCAGAAAAAGCTGGACAAAATGGTTCGCATAGAAATTCCTGAGTCGCTTAAGAAAATACATTTTACGTTCCCGCCGGCTCCACATGCAGGCCGCCTTGTGCTCAGATTAAACGGAATTACAAAGTCCTACGACGGTCACACAAATGTACTCAATAACTTAGACCTCACGCTCGAAAACGGACAGCGCCTTGTTGTTGCAGGACGTAACGGGGCCGGTAAGTCAACACTTCTTAGAATTATTGCAGACCAGGACAAAGCTTTTACAGGTGAAATTACTCCGGGTGCCGGTGTAAAAATAGGCTACTTCAGTCAGGATAACGCAGAAACAATCAAGGGCAGCCAGACAATCCTTGAGTACCTTGAAGGCATTGCCCCGCTGGAATTTATTCCAAAGCTGCGCGACATGTTAGGTGCCTTCCTTTTCCGCGGCGATGACGTTTTCAAAAGCCTTGACGTCCTTTCCGGTGGAGAAAAGTCTCGTATTGCCCTGCTGCAGCTCCTTCTTAGTCCTGTAAACCTTCTTGTGCTCGACGAACCTACCAACCACCTGGATCTTCATTCCAAGGACGTATTGCTCCAGTCCCTGCACGACTTTGGCGGCACTGTTGTTTTTGTAAGCCACGATCGCGGATTCATAGAGCAGCTTGCTACTCAGGTTCTTCATCTGGAACCGGGCAATGCAAAGTATTATCCCGGGGATTATAAATATTATATAGAACAAACAGAAAAGACAGGAGGGGAAAGTCTCCCCGAAGTTTTTCCAAGTGGCCCTTCGACAGGCTCAGGGGCCGCGGTATCTGGCCCTTCGACAACATTATCTTGGGAAGAACAGAAACGGCTGGAAGCAGAACGGCGCAAAAAAGAAAAAGCTATTTCTGGGCTTGAAGAAGAAATTGCCCGGCTGGAAGAAGAGAAAACTCAGTTAGAAAATAAACTGGCAGACCCTGAAGTTTATTCAAACGGCGAAAAAGCAAAATCAGTTCAGCGCGAAATTGAAGAAGTCAGCAAAAAGCTGGAAGAAGCAACAGAACGCTGGATGGAAATTGCAGAATAAATAAATTTATTGTAAAATAGAAGCTAAATTTTCAGGAGGAATTTTTCAATGAAAAAAATCACATCTTTCGCAGTGATCGCAGTTGCAGCATTGGCTCTTATGACAGGCTGTTCTGGTACAACTACAAAAAATTACATTCTTGCTACTGGTGGTACTAGTGGTACTTACTATCCATTTGGTGGTGCAATCGCCAATGTATGGAACACAAAGCTTGAAAATATGAACGTAACTGCTCAGGCAACCGGCGCTTCTGCAGAAAACCTTCGCCTTATTAACAAGGGTGAAGCAGAATTTGCAATTGTTCAGAACGACGTTATGGACTATGCCTACAACGGAACTGATCTTTTTGCAGGTGAAAAGCTTTCTAACATCATGACAATTGGAACTATGTATCCGGAAGTTGTTCAGATTGCTGTTTCTAAAGCAAGTGGAATTAAATCTGTTGCAGACTTCAAGGGAAAGAGAATTTCTGTTGGTGCTGCCGGTTCTGGTGTTGAATTCAACGCTAAACAGATTATGGAAGGTTATGGTTTGACTTTTGATGATATTAAAAAGAGCAACCTTTCTTTCAAGGAATCTGCAGACGGTATTCAGAACGGTACTTTGGACGGATGTTTTATTACAGCAGGTGTTCCAAACGCTGCTTTGCAGGAACTTGCATTCACAGCTGGTCTTACACTTATTCCTGTAGACGGTGCTGCTGCCGACAAAATCTGTGCTAAATACGGATATTATACAAAGACTGTAATTCCTGGTGGAACTTACAAGGGAACAGATGAAGACATTGGTGCTTTGGCAATCATGGCTACATTGGCTGTAAGCTCTAAACTCGATGAACAGACTGTTTACGACATGACTAAAGCTTTGTTCTCTAACCTTATAGAACTTGGAAACGGTCACGCTAAGGGTAAGGAAGTTTCTGCTAAAACAGCTATTACTGGTGTTTCGGTTCCATTCCATCCAGGTGCAATTAAATATTACAAAGAAATCGGCTTGATGCAGTAATCAGGTGCGAGTTGGGATTCTGCTTTGAATAAAAAATATGCTTTTGTAATTGCCGGGCTTTTTATTTTTCTTGCAGCTTCTGCGCTTTTTACTCCTACAAAAACAGTGCTTAGCATTAGCAGCAGAAAGAATCCGGTAAAGCGTATTTATTCTGCTTTGGCAGTTCAAAGCGGATTTGTAATTTCGTACACGCATAGTGTAAATAAAGGCCGCGTACATGATTACTATGTATGCGACCTTGAAAACCGTGAGCTTGTTCTTTTAAGCACACATTTTGTTTCTTACGGTGCGGGCATTCCTGAACCGGAAGAAATTCCAGGTGCAGAATTTACAGCACTTGATGACGACTACACAATTTCAAACATAAACAGAAAAATGCCAAAGCTTGTAATGGCTGTTGGCGTTATTGCAGATCATACTTTTGCAGTCAATAAACCAGGACAGTCTGACGAAATGCTTCTTTCTAATTTTTTTGAACCTCAGACAAGTCTTATTTTTGAAATTAAAAAAGTGAGCCCGGTTGATTATTGGGCACATAAATTAGGAGAACCCAATGGACGAGTTTGAACAGACCCAGGAAGAAGAAATCCAGCCTTCTAGCGGACGTATTGAAGAAATTTTACCAACAACAAACGAAGACGAAATGAAAAAGCTCATGCAGGAGCTTGACCGCGAGCAGGCTTACCGTGAACATAAATGCTGGCGCCAATACATTACAGTAATTGTTTCTTTTGTATTTGTATTTTTCCAGTTGTATGCAACAATTTCGGGATTAGTTACTGCCCAGGTTTTGCGTGCCACTCACCTTGCCTTTGTTCAGCTGCTGGCCTTTTTGCTTTTTCCTCCTACAAAGAAAAGTCCTAAAAATACGCTGCCATGGTACGACGTAGTACTGGGCCTTGTTGGTGCTGCCTGCTGGATTTACATTGTCGGTGGCTACTCAGAAAAGTTCCTTAACTTCTTGAACGGAACCTTTAAGACAAACCTTCAGCCGTTGTTTACACGCGCCGGAGCATATACAACCTTTGATATTATTGTAGGCATTGTTGCCATTGTTATATTGTTCGAAAGCTGCCGCAGAATTGTAGGACTTCCTATTATGATTATTGCGGGAGTTTTCATTTTGTACGGATTTATTGGTAAGTATCTTCCGGGATTCTTGAATCACCGCGGATACTCGCTTACTCGTGTTGTTTCTCATTTGTTCTATACAACAGAAGGAATTATAGGTACCCCGATCGGCGCCTGTTCTACTTTCATTTTCCTTTTCATCATGTTTGGTGCGCTCCTGGAAAAAACTGGAATCGGTCAGTTCTTTATTGATATCTGTAATGCAATTGCCGGTGGAGCAAGCGGCGGGCCTGCAAAGGTTGCCGTTCTTTCCAGCGCCCTGCTTGGAACAGTTTCGGGTTCATCGGTTAGTAACACAGTTGGTTCAGGTTCCTTCACAATTCCAATGATGAAAAAGCTTGGTTACAAAGGAGAATTTGCCGGTGCCGTAGAAGCCGCTGCCTCTACCGGTGGACAGCTTATGCCTCCAATTATGGGTGCCGCTGCCTTTCTCATGGCAGAAAGCCTTGGTATGCCATACATCACAATTGTAAAAGCTGCAATCATCCCTGCAGTTTTGTACTTTGCAGGAATCTTTATTACAGTTCACCTGGAGGCAAAAAAGCTTGGACTTAAAGGACTTCCAAAGGATCAGCTTCCTCGTGCACTGCCGCTCTTCCTTAAAAAAGGCTACATGATTTTGCCGCTTATCATAATCATTTACTTTTTGTGCGCAGGATTCACAGCTGTATTTGCAGCCCTCATGGGAATTGTTGCATGCCTTGTAATTGGAGTTACAGTTTCTATTGTAGACTTTGCTAAGGGTCGCAAGCCAACCTTTGGTGGAAAAGACATAGTAGAAGTTATTTGTGCTGCCGCCCGCAATATCATCAGCGTTGCAATTGCCTGTGGTATGGCAGGAATCATTATTGGTATTGTAACTTTGACTGGTCTTGGCCTTAAGATGGGAGCAGGCCTCGTTTCCCTTGCCCACGGAAAGCTCTTCCTCACTTTGTTCTTTACAATGATTGCTTCGATTATTCTTGGTATGGGTGCTCCTACAACTGCCAACTACCTCATTACTTCTACAATCACCGCAGGAGCCATTATCCAGCTTGGAGTTCAGCCAATAGTTGCACATATGTTTGCCTTCTACTTTGGTATTATTGCAGACGTTACTCCTCCGGTTGCACTTGCAGCCATAGCGGGAGCGGCCATTGCAAAAGCCAAACCAATGAAAACGGCGGTCAATGCCACTAAGCTTGCAATAGGTGCCTTTATCATTCCATACATGTGCGTTTACAACCCGCAGATGCTCATGCTCGATGCAAAGCCTCTTGGCGTAATAATGATTATCATCACTGCTCTTATAGGTATGTTTGGAATTAGCGTTGCCCTCGAAGGATACGGTCTTAAAAACACAGGCCTTTTCGCAGGTACAGACAAAGCCCGCGCGCTCGTGATTAGTTTTGATGTTATTGAACGCTTACTCTTTGCAGTTGCAGGCCTCTTCTGCGTTCTGCCGGAAACAAAGACAGACATTATCGGGCTTTCCCTTATGGCCGTGCTACTTGTTTATCAGGGACTGGTGAAGAAGTTTAGAAAATAAAAAGTTCCTACGCGTCATTGCGAGGAACGTAGTGACGCGGCAATCCATAAAAAATTCACTTTTTTTACGAATTTTCCTCAAATTTTTGTAAGAACTCCACTTTTTTTTTAATACTATATATGAGGATTTTATTTCTCATACATTCCAAATTATTAATCTTTTCGTACCTTGGGGGCGGAAAGTGGGAGTTGTTTTATGAAAAAGCATAATGCCAAATTTAAGGACAGTTTATTCCGTATGATTTTTGGAGGAAAAGATGACCGTAGTGCCAGATGGCGGCTTGAATTGTACAATGCACTAAGCGGGCGTGAACATCAAAATCCAAAAGATCTGAAAATTACAACAATCGAAAATGTTATTTACATAACAATGAAGAATGACATTTCTTTTTTAGTCGATTCACAAATGTCACTATGGGAACATCAATCTACCTGGAATCCCAATATGCCACTCCGAGGATTCATGTACTTTGCAAAACTGTACCAGAAGTATATCAGTTCGTTCCAGGAAAAAATATTTGATGAGACGTTAATTAAGATTCCTTCTCCAAGATACATAGTCTTTTACAATGGAAACAAAAAAGTTGAAGAAATTTCCAAGCTCAGATTATCGGATGCCTTCATTAACTTTGACCAGCAGGGAGAATTCGAATGGACAGCAACTATGATGAATATAAACAAAGATTCAAATTTACCTCTTCAAAATAAATGCAAACCGTTGTATGATTATGTAAGATTTGTAGACAGGGTTAAAACTAACCTTAAGAATGGTCTGGATAAAGACAAATCACTCGAAGAAGCTGTAGACTGGGCTATTAGAGAAGAATTCTTAGAAGGCTTTTTCAAAGAACAGAAAGCGGAGGTATTGGGAATGTGTTTGACAGAATTTGACCAGGAAGCATATGATAATCGCCGTCGCAAAGAAGGATATGATAGTGGCTATTCCGAGGGTGCAAATAACCAGGCTATTACAGCGACTGTTAACCATCTGAAAATGGGAATTCTTTCACCTGAACAAATCGCACAAGCAGAAGGTTTACCTTTAGAGAAAGTTCTCGAACTTCAGAAAGAAATTACAGTTCTTGCATAACCAGGAAACCTCCAGATGAACATATACATAAAACCTCACAATGAAGATTATTTTTCAGTACAGTTTATTAATGGATATAACCAGCAGCTGCTTGATTGT
>JAGCDP010000023.1 GCA_017651065.1 Treponema sp. | reverse complement strand
CGACAGATACCTTATCGACGAAATTCATAAGATTGGCGGAACTTACCTTGGTACAAGCCGTGGCGGTGGACAGAGAACCTCTGACATTGTAGACTGCCTTGAACGCGACGGCATTAACATGCTTTTTATTCTTGGTGGAGACGGTACACAGCGAGGTGCTTATGATGTTGCGTGCGAAGTAGAAAAACGCGGATTAAAGTGTGCCGTAGTCGGAGTTCCAAAAACTGTAGATAACGACCTTATGTTCATGGACCGCTCGTTCGGATTTGAAACAGCAGTTCAGCGTGCTAAAGAAACTGTTGCCGCAGTTCACATGGAAGCAGCAAGCCAGATTAATGGTATTGGTCTTGTAAAGCTCATGGGCCGCGAAGCAGGATTCATTGCCGCAGCCGCAGCTCTTTCAAGCCACGAAACAAACTTCTGTCTTATTCCTGAAGTTCCTTTCGAAATGGAAGGCGAAAACGGCTTCCTTGCATGCCTTGAACGCCGTCTTGCAAAACGAGGACACGCAGTAATTGTTGTTTCAGAAGGTGCAGGTCAGGATCTTCTTCAGTCTACTGGCGCAACAGATGCTTCCGGAAACAAAAAGCTTTCTGATATTGGTGTATTCCTTAAATCAGAAATTGAAAAATATTTCAAAGCAAAGAAAATTGAAATCAACTTAAAATATATTGATCCTTCTTACCAGATTCGTGCCTGCGTTACAACAGCCAGCGACTCTATCTACTGTGAGCGTCTTGGTAACAATGCAGTTCACGCAGCAATGGCAGGAAAAACAAAGTGTGTAATTGGTCTTGTTCATGACAAGTTCGTTCACCTTCCAATCAGTGCTGTAACTGCTCACCGCAATGCAGTTGATCCAGAAGGTTCACTCTGGCGCGATACTCTTGATGCAACTGGTCAGCCAATCCTCATGGTAAATGATATTGAAAAAGCCCATGCAAAAATGGCAGCAGCTGTAGCCGGTGCAAAATCAAAGCCAAGCGAACAGAAGAAGGGAAAATAATTAAATTATTGGAGATATATTATGGAAGAAGTACTTGAGTTATTACGTCAGAATGCAAGATTGTCTGTAGAAGATATTTCTGCTATGACAAAAAAATCTGTAGATGAAGTAAAAGCTATCATCAAAAAACTGGAAGATGATGGAGTTATCCTCAAGTACGCGGCCATTGTTAATCCCGAAAAAGATAAGAACTCTAAAGATTTAGTTCGCGCAGAAATTCAGATTCAGGTTCAGCCACAGCGCGAACACGGATTTGATGCAATTGCAGACCGCATTTACCGATTCCCTCAGGTTAAGTCGCTTTATCTTATGAGCGGCGGTTATGACCTTAAGGTAATCATCGAAGGCGATAATCTTAAAGAAGTTGCTCTTTTTGTAAGCGAAAAACTTTCTACACTTGAAGGAGTTCGCTCTACAAAAACAACATTTGTTCTTAAAACCTACAAAGAAAACGATATAGTTTATGTAGCCGATGAACGTGACAGACGCGAAGGAGTTCAGGCTTAATGAACACACGAAAAGATAAATTTTCCAGCAAGATGGAATCTATTCCACCATCTGGAATCAGAAAGTTTTTTGAACTCTGTATTGGTCACGATGACATCATTTCTCTTGGTGTAGGTGAGCCGGACTTTCCAACTCCTTGGGTAATCCGCGAAGAAGCATTTTATCATCTTGAAAAAGGTCACACTTCATATACTTCAAACTGGGGTCTTATTGAACTGCGCGAAGAAATTGCAAAATATCTTGAACGCTTTAATTTGTACTATGACCCAAAAACAGAAATCCTTCCGACAGTTGGTGCCAGTGAAGGCTTGGACTTAGTGCTCCGTTCAATCTTAAATCCGGGTGATGAAATTATTGTATGCGAACCTTGCTATGTAAACTATCAGCCTTTGTCTACTTTGTGCGATGCTACAGTAATTCACCTTGATACAAGTAAAACAGATCTTTATCCAACCGCTGCTGCAATAGAAGCTGCCTGTACATCAAAAACAAAAGCAGTTATGTTCTGTTCTCCAAGTAATCCTACAGGCCGTGTAATCCCAGCCGAAGAACTTGAAAAAATTGCAGAAGTTGTAAAAAAGCATGAACTTTGGTGCTTGAGTGATGAAATCTACTGTGAGCTTTTGTACGATGACCGTAAGCATGTTTCAATCGGTTCGTTCCCTGGCATGAAAGATTATGCAATCATCTTCAACGGTTTTTCAAAATCATTTGCAATGACAGGTTGGCGTATCGGATATATTGCAGCTCCACATGATCTTCTTGTTCAGTGCTGCAAGCTTCACGGTTATAATACAATCTGTCCGCCGATTTTCAGTCAGTATGCTGCTGCAGAAGGTTTGCGTAACGGTTGGAGTGAAGTTGAAAAAATGCGCGTAAGCTACCAGCAAAGGCGTAATCTTATGCTCAAGGCTTTCCATGATATGGGACTTCCTTGCTTTGAACCTGAAGGTGCTTTCTACATGTTCCCGGATATTCGTCCTACAGGAATGACAAGCGAAGAATTTGCCACCGAGCTTATTCAGAAGTATGATGTAGCTGTAGTACCAGGTAACTGTTTTGGTGATGCAGGTGAAGGTTTTATCCGCTGCTGTTATGCTACAGATATCAATAAGATTAAGATTGCCATGGAGCGCATTGCAACTATGGTAAAGGAAAAAACAAAGTAGGAGACTGTGCAGAATGTTGATTCCAGTTTTAATTGCAGTAACTGTTGCTGTTGTTCTTATTACGGTTATTCTTATTGCAAGTGGTCTGAAAAGAGGAGGAAAAAATACTCGTGCCGATAAGGTTCAATCCTCTGTTCAGAAAAAGGGAATGAGCGCTGTAGTAAAAGAATACGAAAAAAAGCTGGTACACGATCCTCACAATATTGAAGCTTTAAACGGACTTGGTCAGGTTTATTACGATGATGGAAACTGGGAAAAAGTCTGGAGCATTTATAAAACTTTGTTTGATCTTTCTTCTGCACATACAGAAATTGATGTAGCCGAAGTTACCCGTAAGTGGGGAATTGCAGGTTACTATCTTAAAAAATATGATGAAGCAATTAATGCACTTATGTTTTCTATTAAGAAGCAGCCCGATTCTTTTGAAACAAACTTCTTCTTAGGCAGCACACTTGTAGAAAAACAGACCTTTGATAAGGCAGCCTACTGCTTCAAAAAATGTAAGCTTATTAATCCCGAAAATACAGATGTAAATAAACAGCTTGGTTTGTGTCTTTTTAAAAGTCAGAAATACCGCGACAGTCTTGCTTACTTAAAAAAGGCGCTTGATGTTGAACCGGAAAATAAAGAGCTCCTTTATGATATGGCTGTTGCAATGACAGAATCTGGAATGGGCGACAAGGCTCTTAAAATTTTTGTACACCTTCGTCCTGATCCTGTTTTTGGTGCTCAGTCTTGTCTTGAAGCCGGTAAAATGCACGAACGCACAAAAGATTTCCAGTCTGCAATCACCGATTATGAAATTGCTGCTAAGCTTGAAAATGTTCCTGATCAGATTGCTCTTCAGATTAAGTACCGCTGTGCAAACGCTTATATTGCTTCAAACAATATTCCAAAAGGACTCGTTCTTCTTAAGCAGATCCAGTCCCAGCATCCGGGTTATAAAGATGTAGACAGTCTTGTTTCACGATATCAGGAATTGAATCAGAACCAGAACCTTCAGGTTTACCTTATGTCTGGTACAAGTGATTTTGTTGCTCTTTGCCGAAAGTTCATTACAGTATTCTTTAAGAATGCTTTTGTTAAAATTGAAGATGTTTCTGTTGCTTCTGAAAGTATTGAAATTATCTGTGATGTTGAAAGCAACAAATGGGAAGCAAAAAATCTTTTCCGTTTTTACAGAAATCAAAATACAATCGGCGATATTTATGTGCGCGAGTTCCATGCAAAAATGCGCGATGCCCGCTGCGATAACGGCTACTGTGTAACAATGGGTTCTTTCTCTGAAAGTGCACATCAGTATACCGAAGGCCGCCCAATTGATTTAATTGAAAAAGACGCACTTTGTGCAGCACTTAAAAAAATCAATATGCTTAATTAGTCCGGCGGGTTTAATATGAACATCTGCCTGTTTGAAAAATCTCAAATTGATTTGCCTCTTTCGTTTGATGATGAACGCGGTGCGCATATTTTAAATGTGCTTCATAAAAAGCAGGGTGATGATTTTACTGCAGGAATTATTGGTGGTCAGAGCGGGGTAGCAACAATTACCCGGATTGATGAAACTGCCCGCCAGATTTTTTTTGAGTTTAAACCAACAGGCGACGGAAAGCCTTTGAACCCGCTTAAAATGATTATTGGTTTCCCGCGTCCTATTCAACTGAAAAGGCTTTTGCGAGACATTGCGGCTCTTGGAATAAGCGAAGTTCACCTTACAGGCACAGAGCTTGGCGAAAAGTCATATATGCAAAGTGACCTTGCCCAGCCAGAAGCCGCCTGGAAGTTGCTCCGCGAAGGCACAGTCCAGGCCGGCAGCACACATGTGCCACAGGTTTTTATTCATAAAAGTCTCAAGGATTGTCTTGAATCTTTGAATGAATCGGGGTCCCTGAGCCTGTCGAAGGGCGGGCAGAAAATGCAATTAATTTGCCTTGACAATATCAATCCAGACTGCGCACTTGGCGAAGTACACTTTTCAAAAGATCAGCCTGTCATCGCCGCCATAGGAAGCGAACGCGGCTGGACAGACAAAGAACGAAGCTTACTTGAACAGTCAGGTTTTATCCGCTGTGGAATGGGCAGCCGCATAATGAGAACAGAAACCGCCGCAACAGTTGCAGGCGCAATAATATTGAATTCTATGGGGAGATTGTGTCATTCCCGGGCTTGACCCGGGAATCTCACTAATAAAAGGAGTTTTCATGGATAATCAATCAATTAAAGAAATGTTACTTGATATAGAAAGCTGCGAAATTGACTTCACAGTTATTCAGACTGGAAAAGAAAGCAAACGCGTAAACGGATTCTACAAGCCAGACACTCATGAAATATATCTTCACAATCTTAACTTCAAAACAGAAAACGAGCTTGTTTATACAGCAGTTCATGAATACACTCATCATTTTATGACAATCAAAAAGCAGGAAACAGACCCAAGTTATGGAACTGCCTGTAAGGTTCACACTCAGGAATTCTGGGCAAAGTTTGGTGAATTGATTGAAGTTGCCGAAAAAAAGGGTTATTATTCTATTGGCTGGGAAAGCAACGCAGAGCTTAAGGAATTAACCGAAGACATAAAAAAGAACTACCTTGCAAAAAACGGCGAGCTCATGCAGGAGTTTGGAAAAAAACTTGCAAAGGCAATGGAGTTGTGCAAGGCGGCAAATATCCGTTATGAAGATTATATTGACCGTGTTCTTTGTCTTCCGCGCAATACTGCAAAAGATATCCGTAAGGTTTCTGCAGCCGATGTAAATCCTGCTATTGGTTTTGATAACATGAAGGTTGTTGCTTCTGTAAAAAAGAAGGATGACCGTGCAGCAGTTGAACAGGAATTTATGAACGGCGGAAAGTCTCCTGCAAGCGTTCGCGAAATGATGAAGCAGCAGGCAGCCAGGCAGAAGGGCGAAGATCCTAAGACGAAGCTTGAACGCGAAAAGAGTCGTCTTGAAAAAACAATTGCACAGTTGACTCAGCGTCTTGAATATGTGGAGGAAAGTCTTGCAAATCTATAGAAAAATCTTTTGTGCAGCGGTAGTTTTCTTTTTTGTAACCGGCGTTTTTGCACAGGCAATCGAAATGCCTGAAATGCCAACTGTTTCCATGCCCGAAATGCCAACAATTTCGTCTCCAACAATGGATGGTCAGTTTTACAAGCCTTCTATTCCAAAGCAGCTGCAGCCACAGACAAAAACAAATAGTACTACAACAACAGAAACAAAATCTTCTGCAGATGCTGTTTTAAGCGATGCAACTACAACAGATGATATTCTTCTTTCGCTGCTTACAAATTCAAATCTTCTTACAGCAGGTGATATTTCGGGGCTGTACAGTTCTGGTTCATTCGACACTCTTTCTTCATTAACAGGTTTGAGCGGATTAAGCAGTTACGGCACCAGTACTTCAGATTTAACAACTTCACTTTTGCTCCGTGAAATTTTACAGAAGCTCAACGACCTTAAAATTGAACAGAATTCAGCAAGTGCCGCAGAGCAGGAAGTTATAGCCGCAAAGGTTCAGGATTCCGAAACTTTTAAAACCAGAAATCCTTCTATTCTTCGATTTAAGATTAACAACTACAGCATAAAAGATTCTATTACTCAGGAATTTTTCAGCGAACCAGAGCCGGACGGATCTTTCCTTCTTACTGCAGACCGCAAATATTTTTTGAATAACCGTGCCTGTACCGAAACCTTCTACCTTTTGTTCAAGGCTGTTAAGAGCAACGGAAGTACAACTACTTTTTCGGTAACTCCTTCAATTGCCCAGGGCACCGAAAATAAAAACTCTTATGTTTATAAAATGTGCCAGCTCAAAGATCTTACTGCCGAAAAAACAGGAAACCTTGTAGTAATTCACTACGACGCCAACGGTGTCCAGGCAGATCTTTTATTGGATATTGATAAATAGATTATCGGGTCAAGCCCGATAATGACACTTCATTGTCATTGCCGGGCTTGACCCGGCAATCTTTATAGGTGATTGCATGTCAGACATACTAACACAAGGAATTACAACTACAGTGGAGGGCCTCGACGATTCCTCACGCACATCCCTTGTGTCTAAAATGGAACAGTACATAAAAGAAATTATTCTTTTTAATTCTGCCTACAATCTTACAAATACTTCTGACCATGACGAACTTGTTGTGCGCCACATTCTTGATTCTCTTGCAGGCTATGAAAAAATAAAAAAATATGCTGATGATTTTGCTGGAGGCAGAGAGCCTGTCGTAATTGGCGACATTGGTTCCGGTGGTGGG
Organism: Treponema sp.; assembly: GCA_017651065.1. Taxonomy (GTDB): domain Bacteria; phylum Spirochaetota; class Spirochaetia; order Treponematales; family Treponemataceae; genus Treponema_D. The sequence continues at coordinate 14,645 of JAGCDP010000023.1, read as the reverse complement.
CTTCCTGGCATTCCTCTTGCTGCAGCTTTTAGTTGTGCAGGGATTCCTGTTCAGTTTAAGCTTGTTGAACGCATGTCAAAGCGCTGTTCTTTTCTTGAAAACTGCTGTGCTTTGCTTGGTCTGAAAAATACAGAAGTTCAGAATCTTGAAGCAGAAAAAGTTCCGGCAGAATGCTTTGATATCATAACATTCCGCGCATTCCGCCCGCTTGATGAACAGATGACAAAAACACTTTTACGCATGGTAAAAAAAGACGGCGTTCTTTGTGCTTACAAGGCCCGTCTTGAAAATATAAAAGAAGAAATGGAAGGAATAAAAAACCTGGTTCCACAATACGAGGTATGTCCTCTTAAGGTTCCGGGGCTAGAGAATTCTGAAAGGAATTTAGTTTTGATAAAGAGTTCGTCATTGCGAGGAGCGTAGCGACGTGGCAATCCACGTAGAAATAGGCATTCTTGCATATGGATTGCCACGCTGCGCTCGCAATGACGCTGGGAGAATAATATGCTAATCGACAAACTAAAAAATAAAATGGAATCAACTTCAAAAGACCGCACTCCTGCTCAGGTAGTTGTTCAGGATGTTGTTGCCGTAAAAAAAGGTGAGCGCGTTTTAATAATTGCAAATCCTCAGACTGCCGAAATTGCTCAGGATTTATTTACAGCAAGTGCCCAGGTTGGTGCTCTTCCAACACTTATGTACCAGCCGGACAAAACAAGCTTTGACAATGCCAACCCCGAAGTTCTTGCAGCAATTGCAACAGAGCCGGAAGTTTGTTTTTCTATTTCAAATATCAAACTTGGAAAAGATCCTGCTGCTACTGCAAATCCATATAAAACAGAAGACGGTCAGGAATATACTCATATTTTTGATTATCTTTTAGACGGCAAAAAAACAATGCGCGGTGCCTGGACTCCTGGAATTACAGTAGACATGATGAACCGCACTGCTGCAATTGATTACAAGGAATTAAGCGAACGCTGCCGTAAGCTTGATGAAAGTTTTAAAGGTGCAGTAAAGGCTTTTGTTACATCCCCTGGTGGAACAGATTTAATGATTCCAATCGAAGGCCGTAAACTGATGTTCGATGACGGAGACTTTACAAAGCCCGGAACTGGTGGAAACATTCCTGCCGGTGAAGTTTTTATAAGCCCTGTTGTAGGCGGCTGCGAAGGTGTGATTGTTTATGACGGTTCAATGACTTTTGCAGATGGAGATTCTATTCTTGAAACTCCTATTGTGTGCAAGGTAGAAGCTGGTTTTGTAAAAGAAATAGATGGTGGTGCCGAAGCAAAACGCTTGCTCAAAACAATCACCGAAGCAGAACAGCGTGCCGTTACTTATGAAAAAGAAAAGAAGCTTCCTGCAGGTCAGGGTGCAGTTTATAAAAAGAATGCACGAAATATTGGTGAGCTTGGAATTGGTTTGAATCCTGCAGCCCAGATTACAGGAAATATGCTCGAAGATGAAAAAGCCTTCCACACCTGTCACTTTGCAATTGGCGAAAACTACGACAACGATGCCCCAAGCCTTATTCATCTTGATGGAGTAGTGCGTGACCCGACAATCACACTGGAATATGGCGATGGCTCGAAGAAACAAATTCTTGTAAGAGGAGCACTTCAGATATGAAACGAATAATATTATTTATCTTATTTATCACAATTTCTCTGACTAGCTGTGCAAAGTCAAAATCGGCACCTGCTGTAAAAACTGAACCAGCTCCAGCTGCACAACCAGCAGAAACGGAACAAGTAAAATATGACCCGGAAATTGAAAAACTCAACCGTGTTCTTATGAGCATGAGCGACCGCTGTAAAGAAGCAATTCCAAACGGCGACCCTGCAGAGTTTCTTGCAGATCTTAAAAAGGTTCTCGAAATTGAAAAGGCCTTTCCTAAAGACGATTTGAGCTTATATTATCTTATTGATAAAACTCACAAGGTTTCTGCCACATACGAGCCTACTCATTTACGAAAACTTGTCCAGAATGATGATTATATAATTAACAAAACAACACTTTCCCTGCGCGAAGATGCTGCCGATGCTCTTGCCGAAATGGGCCGGGCTGCCAAAAAAGACGGAGTTACTCTGGACGTAAGTTCAACCTATCGTTCTTATGAAACTCAGGAGCGCACCTTTAATTATTGGGTAAGCGTAGATGGTCTTGAAGAAGCAGAGCGCGAATCAGCACGCCCTGGTACAAGCCAGCATCAGTTAGGCGCCGCAGTAGACTTTGGAAATATAGAAGATTCTTACGCTTTGACAGAAGGCTGCAAATGGCTCAATGCCCACGCCGAAGAATACGGCTGGAGCTTAAGTTTCCCTCAAGGCTACGAAGACGTAACCGGCTACCGCTGGGAATGCTGGCACTTCCGTTACATTGGTGTTGAGGCCTGCCGCTTCCAGAAAAAATGGTTCAGCGATATTCAGCAGTTTATGTTTGAATTTATAGACGCCTGGAAGAACATGGATTAATTCCACAATTCCTGCTTTATATGAAGAGCGTCTATTATTTGTGGTGCTTCGACAGGCTCAGCAACCCCGGACGATTTTACAACCCCGGACGATTTTACAACCCCGGACGATTTAGTGACCCCGGATTTTTTTACTGCTCTGATTAAAATATTTTTAGGTGTATGCTCTTCGTCTATGAACTCAAGCAGCTGCACCTTGTAGCCCTGCTGCTCCAGCCATTCTGCGCGCAATGCATCTGTAAGCAATGATGAAAACTTTTCTCGCAGCAGTCCGTGTTTTAAGATTGGTTCAAGAGGCGAGTCCGGCTGCTTTATCTTACCCTTACGGTTATTTGTAATCTGTGTATTTATCTGATGCTGGCAGCACGGAACACTTAAAATTGCCTTTGCATTTCGGCCAACTGCATATTGCAGAGCAAAGTCTGTTGCTGTGTCGCAGGCATGAAGTGTCATGACAATATCAGGGTCAGCAGCGCCGGAATAATCAGAAATGTTTCCAACCCTGAAGTTCAGATTTTCAAGCCCAAGTTTTGCCGCAGTCTGATTACAATAATCAATAACGTCTTTTTTAAGGTCCAGCCCTTCAATCTGGCAAGGCACCTTCTTAATTTCAGTCAAAAAATAATGAACTGCAAAAGTCAAATAAGACTTCCCGCACCCAAAATCAGCCACGCGTACAGGCTGACCTTCGCTCTCAACATAAGGCAAAACATCATCCACAAATTCCAGAAATCTGTTTATCTGCCTGAACTTGCTGTACCTTGAAGCAACAACCTTACCTTCTGCAGTCATAACCCCAAGCACAACAAGAAATGGAACAGGAACGCCTTCTTTTATAATATAATTTTTCTCTGCAGCAGCCTGAACCCCAGCCGGAGCTTCAATCTTCTTTACCAGCCTTGTAATTTTCCCTTTTTTATTTGCCAGAATAGTGATTTCTTCTGTGTCAGTGCGCTCAATGCAGTTCTTGAAGGTAGTACCAGCATGTTGCTTTATAAAGGCCTCAAGTTCACCTTCCGTAAAATGCTTATGAAATACCTGTTTTTCAGTAAACATTTCAGCATAATAACCAGTTTTGCCCTCGGAGTTTTCAATTCTGATTTTTATTTTCTTATAGTTCCGTCCCATGGTTTCATTAACAGTAGAACAAGGTTTTGAAAATGATACAGAAAGAATCATGTTGATATATCCTTATAAGAATTAATATGAAAATTTCTGGTACGGAGTGGAAAAGGGCTGAGGACAACTTTCTCTGTTGGCCGAAGACATTTTCCACGGGAGTGCCAGAAATTTTTCTCCTAAAATCATTGTAATATATAATTCCAATGTTTCTTCTAGTATACCTTTTTCCAAAAAATTGTTATACTATCTTCTATGGCTAAAACGATCGTATTTGTAAATCAAAAAGGTGGCGTTGGTAAAACCACTTCCGCAATAAATATTGGCGCATACATCGCCCTTGCAGGCAAAAAGGTTCTGCTTGTTGACTTTGACTCTCAGGGTAATATGTCCAGTGGTGTTGGAGTTTCTAAAGACAAGCCTACAATTTATGAACTTCTTGCCGGAACAGCTACACCTCAGTCTGCTGTAAAAAAATCTTCAATTCCAAACCTCGATGCAATCAGTGCTTCTATTGATTTGTCTGGTGCTGCAATTGAGCTTGTTGATCAGGAAAACTGGGAATATTACCTTAAAAACGCACTTGAACCACTTAAGCCTTTATACGATTTTATTCTTATCGATTGTCCGCCATCACTTGGTATTCTTACTTTGAACGGTCTTGCCGCTGCAGATTCTGTTTTAGTTCCTATGCAGTGTGAATATTTTGCTTTGGAAGGAATTACACTTCTTCTTCAGACAGTTCAGAAGGTTCAGAAAGAAATTAATCCAAATCTTACAATCGGCGGTATCTTTTTTACAATGTACGATTCACGCACTCGTCTTGCTCAGGATGTTGTGCTTCAGGTTAAATCATATTTTAAGGATGTTGTTTTCAATACAATTGTTCCACGCAACGTTCGCCTTTCAGAAGCTCCATCACACGGGCTCCCTATCTGCAAATATGATCCTGAATGTGCAGGCGCAAAGAGCTATGAAAAACTGGCGGAGGAGGTAATCCGTCGTGGCTAAAAAAGGTTTAGGTAAAGGCCTTGATGCATTGATAAAAAATAATCCCGGGGCCAGTGAAGAAGTATTGATTTCTACAGGACTTGGACTTCATAACGTTCAGGTTGCAAAAAGCGGAAGACCTGCTAATGTTCCTGCTTGTATAGAAGTAGATGCAGACGGCGGCTTGTGGTGTGATGTAAATTCTCTTAAGCCAAATCCAAAGCAGCCTCGTGTTGATTTCAGACAGAAGGAACTTGATGAGCTTGCAGATTCTATTAAACAGAATGGAATTATTCAGCCAATCATCATTGAACCAATCGAAGGAAAAGACAATGCCTTCTATATTATTGCCGGTGAACGCCGTACTCGTGCTGCAAAAATGGCAGGACTCGACAAGGTTCCGGTACAAATCCGTAAATTTGATGAACAGCAGAAGCTTGAATATGCTCTGATTGAAAATATCCAGCGTGCCGATTTAAACCCTATTGAAGAGGCAACCGCTTACTATAACCTTATTCAGATGGGTGATCTTTCGCAGGACGAGGTTGCAAAGCGTGTAGGCAAGAACCGTTCTACAGTTACAAACTCAATCCGTCTTTTGAAGCTCCCGGAAGATATTCAGAAATCTCTTGCTGCAGGACAGCTTTCTGCAGGTCATGCCCGCGCCCTCTTAATGGTTAAGAACGATGCCGACATGCGCATCCTTTACGGAAAAATCGTAGGCTCAGGCCTTTCTGTCCGCGAAGCCGAAGCCCTTGCCGACACCTACAACAACGGAGGCCGCGCCGCCGCCAAAAAGCCTGCATCTAAAAAGACCCGCAAGGATCCAGATATCGCTTTGTTCGAACAGGAGCTCCGCAACCTTTTTGGTGTAAAAGACGTTGATTTCAAAGGAGATACTTCAAAAGGCTCCATTGAAATTAAATTTACCTCTAAAAAAGACTTTGATAGAATTTACGAAGTATTGATTGGTGATAAATAACAAGAATAATTACTTGCAAGGAGAGAGTTACTATGATTAATCTCAGAAAGAATAACACAAAAGTTAAGAATGCCTTCAGAGGGCTCTTCTTATGTGTAGCACTTTCCTGTTTGTGTGGCTGTGAGCATTTCTTACAGGCAGAGGATGTTGCTGATGAGATAAAAGCTGTAATTGATTATGCAAATGCAAGTTCTTATGAAATCAGGGTAGAATGTGATGACAGTTATGGGAAAATCACTACACCATCTATTATAACAAAAAAAATTACTGATTCCTTTGCAATTGAATTCAAAGCAAATCCCTATGTCTATTTTATAGGCTGGCAAGCCTATGAACGTTCTTCTAACGGGAAACTTACAAAACTTGATTCTGAATACATTTCATTTTCTGAAATCACTTCAAATTCGGATCAGGTTTATGCTACAAAAGCCACTTTTAATAAAGTGGCCAAAAATATTATTATAAAACCTTTATGTCGTGTAATTCCTGCTGTGCTTTCACACACTCCGCCTTTAGGCGAAATATCTTATGCAAATACCCCAATTGTTATAACTTTTAATATGCAGATGGAAGACTTGCAGCAAACTCCGGCGGGCTCATATTTTAAATATGGAAATATTACTATAAAATCAGATGACGAAGATTATTCCGATTGTTTTGAAGCGCCTTCTTTTAATGAAGATAAAACTGTACTTACTCTAAACCCAAGAGAAAGAGCTTTGTTAGAAAAAATTCCAAATCAAGTATATACAGAACTCAAAGTAACACTTTCAGACAGTATTCTGGTAAAGAGCGAAGGTCTGGATCTTCCATTAACTCAAAATGCTGATTCAAGTTTTTATGTCCATTATAAAAAAGATGTGGAACAGAATCCCCCACAGGAATTTGAATTTTTTGTTACCCGTTATCAGGAAGGTATAGATGAATTGGCAGATATTCTTGGAACACAAGAATCTGATAAAATGGTTATAAAAACAATAGATGAACTTTCTAATTCAGATATTTTACAGAACAGAACAAACGGAACTATATATATTTATGGGCGTTATTATGATGAAGAAAGCGGAGTGAGAAAAGTAAAGATTACAGAAACCTATCAAGAAGCTCTTAATAGAGATACTAATTTGTCATCAGGTAATATCATAAATCAAGACTACTATGAAGAAAACGATACAGATACATATTTTTTTGATGAAGGAAATGGTGTTAAATACTTTATCATTAAATACGATATGATGAGCGAAGATGGCATAATCCAGCTTGATGTAAATGTTATTGATGCTTGCAATAATCCTTCAGCCACAAAAAGCTTGAGTCTTGTAAAAAAATCTTTTATTCCTTCTGAACATATTTATATGATGAATACTAATGGTTTTTATAGTATGTATCAAAATGAAACTACCTTTGATTCAACTGCATTTAATAATGAAATCAAATCTTTTTATGTAGCAAGTGACGAAGATTCCTCTTGTTGGGATGAAAGGATATTGTGCCTTTGTGAAGATTCTGCCGGTCATTTGATTGATATGCCTTCATCAAGTTTTGATGTGTCTTATGAGTATAATTATGGAAATGAATCACCTGTATCCGGTGACTTTTCTTTTGCCGGACAGAAGGAAGATGAAGATGATTTAGAAAATTTTTATTGGACTAAAACCATTAATGTTTCAAGAATATCGGGACTTCACTTTAAGATAACTGTTAAAGATGATATGGGTAATATTGCGATTCAAAACTATATTATCCCTTCTACGACTGATATTATTGCTTCCGTAGTAAAAAGTAATTCCCAGGCAAGTTATACTTTTTATTCAAAAACGGGCCAGAGTGTTTCCGCTGTAGTCAAAAAATGGGGAACTAAGGCTCAGTACGTATCAACAAACACATCAAAGCCTTTTGTTATAAATTCAAATGAATCTTTTTATCTGTGTTTTTGTGTTAATGGTTTTTGGACAGATCTGTCTGAAACACAATATACAAGTACAATAACAACTTCAACTCCTCCTGCCCTACAATGGAAAAGTTCAAATTATTCACTTGAAAAAAGTAAAACCCTCGACGGTGGTATAGATATAAAACTGAATATAACAAATTACAGTGTTTACGATCTTCTTATTGTAAAAGTTACAACTTATAATTCCCCTTCCAATCCAGGTTATACTTGGAGCGGAAGTACTACAACAAGATTAATTAAGACGGATTCAGCTCCTTTTGTAAGTGTGCGAACAGAATATCTTTTTGGAAATTCTGTTGGAATAAAAGTTCAGGGAATAAAAAACAACTCTCTTACTTCAGAAACTTCTTTTTCTGTATCAAAACAAACAGCAGCAACATATGATAATATAATACCCTATGTAAAAACTACTTATAGTCCCGACTATATTACATACACCGGAGTTGACAAGCAGTCTGGAATGAAGAAAGTGAAAGCAACTGTTGTTGAAACTAGGAAAGAATACGAGGCTAATGGAGAAAGTCTTCAGGTTCCGCTTTTTGATAACTGGGGCAATACTATTATCTATGAAGCAGAAGATAAGGCTGGAAATATTTATTCCGGACGTACAATAGTAGTCGGTGGGTATAATCGCATTTTTGAATCTGTAGAAAAGCTTCCTACTGGCTGGGTTTTATCAACAGCGGAATACACAAACGGATCTTTGTCAACCAATATGTTTGTATCGGAAATATATAAATTTGTGGTTACAAATAATGCAAGTACTGAAGGTTCCTGGGCTGGACATGCTACAATACCAGATACTACTCATATAACCTTGGTAGATGGTCCGAATGGAGGTAAAATTGGAACGAGAACAATTACAGCTTCTAATTTGCCAACAGAGCCGACTTTCATAAAGGTTTTAACAAAATATGTCAGCAATGGATATTATGGAGGACCTATATACTTTTATACAGGAAATCAAAATTCAGGACGTTATGATTACATATTACCAAATACAAAATCTTCTGTCCTTATTGCAAGCGATGCCCCTGTTTTTGTTAATACTCTTACTACCGAAAAATCTTATTCTGAATGTAAATACTGGACTGCTGAAGAGTGGGAATTCTATCACAATCATATTGGCGATAATTTACTGGAATTTACTGCCACAGATCACAGCCCGCAAAAATACAAAATCCCGGTAGACCAGATAGAGTCTAGATGCTGCTACTGTGTTGTTGCACACTTTGCGGACGGAACTACAGCAATCAGTGAAGTAATGGTTAAAGACTAAGAGATAGAAACGCCTTATACCCTTCAAAAATCTGACAGATATCCTCTTTGGAAACAATTTCCCACGGTGCATGCATGCTCAAAACAGCAAGGCCTGCGTCTAAGACATTCATTCCGTATTTGGCTGCGTGGTAGGCTATGGTTCCGCCGCCGCCCTGATCTACTTTGCCAAGTTCTGCCATCTGGTAGCTGACCTTTGCCTTGTCCATGCAGGCGCGAACCTTTGCAATAAATTCCGGGTTTGCATCGCTGGCTCCGGACTTTCCCCGGCTGCCGGTGTATTTCTGGAAAGCAATTCCACCACCAAGGACAGAAGCATTTTCTTTATCAAAGAGTCCTGCATTCATAGGGTCATAAGCGGCATTTACATCAGAAGAAAGCATGTTTGAGTTTGCAAGACAGCGGCGCAAAGTAAGTTCGCTGTAGGTTCCCGCACGGGCTATGACCTCGGCGACCATGTTTTCAAAAAGATTGGAAGCCATACCTGTAGCACCAACACTGCCAATTTCTTCTTTATCTACACAAAGGCAGCAGGCGGTTCTTTTAAGGGACTTGCCGCTTGCACTAACATCAAGCATAGCCGCAACAGAAGTAAAGGCACAGGAACGGTCATCCTGTCCGTAAGCCAGAATAAAGGAACGGTCAAGCCCAAGGTCGCGGGCAGCTCCGGCCGGAACAATTTCCAGTTCTGCAGATTCCAGATCGGCTTCTTCTATGTCATATTTTTCTTTGAGCAGTTTGAGAATGAGTTTTTTGCTGCGTTCTTTTTCTTTATCCTTTTTTGCAGGAGTGGCGCCTTCATCCAATGTAGTTTTTTTAGCAGGTACGCATGATCCCATAATCAAATCAAGATCTTCTCCCTTAATAAAATCACTTGCCTTGTCTTTCATCTGGTCCTGGGCCAGGTGAGGCAGAATATCAGAAATACAGAAAACAGGATCCTCTGCAGCTTCGCCAATTACAACATTTACAAGGCTTCCATCCTTTTTGCAAACCACTCCATGAATTGCAAGGGGCAGGGTAGTCCACTGATATTTTTTGATGCCGCCATAATAGTGGGTGTTCAAATAGGTAATATTGTCTTTTTCGTAAAGCGGGTTCTGCTTGGCATCAAGTCGAGGAGAGTCAATGTGGGCACCAAGAATATTCATGCCCTTTTCAAGCCCCTCGCTTCCAATCTGAAAAAGCGCAATTGCCTTGTTCATCTTTGTAATATAAACCTTGTCTCCGGCGGCAAGTTTTTTACATTTATTAATATCCTTGTAGCCGGCCTTAGAAGCCATAGTAATAATCTGAGCAACACATTCTCGCTCAGTTTTTCCATTGTCTAAAAATGATTTGTATTCTTTGATAAGTTTTTCGTTCATTAATAAATTTCCTTTTATATAATATAACATTGCTCGCAAAGAGAAGCAATGCGGAATTCCTGTATTAAACGGAAAAAGTGTTAGTCTGTGCTAACTGGTCTTACTTTAAATACTCTGTAACAACCCCTTTTATCATTTTGGATGAAAGAGGTTGTTTTGTAGTTTCCATGGTTATAATCAAATTTTTGCCGGGGTAAAAACCGTTTTGTGCGTAAAGGGCGAGCTTTTCGGCGGTTTGGGTGGCGTACTTTGGATCGTCCATCATGCCAAAATGTTCCCAGGCATATTCCTGCCGGGTTCGCAGATTAAGGCAGTAAAAGTCTGGATGCAGGTTACAAAAGTCGTAATCCGGAAAATCTGGAATTGCGGCATTTTTGTCCATGAGAATCGGGAATTCATAGCGGTATGGAACACCACAGGCTTTAAGTTCATTTGCAATAATTACTTCGGATTTGGAACGAACCTGTTCGTTGTTATCGGTAAAAAGGAGAGGCAAGTCTTCAGAAAACTTTTTGTGCCTGTATTCTACTTTGAGCCATTCTTCTGAATACTGGATGTCGTCCAAAGTAAGCGGTTCTACTATTTGACGACGTGGTGGATTGAGTTTTTTGTAAACCTGATCAGTAGTTTTGTTTTTATATATTTTTAGAAAAGAGCGCAAGTATTTAAGTTCTGCCTGAATTGAGCTAACGGCATCCTGGTCGTAGGCATTCTGGATGAATGCGTGGGCAAGCTTATCCTGTGAGCGGGGCATGTAAGTTCCCTGTGTGTCGGCTTGAGATTCACGTCTGTAAAACTGGAGGCTTCCCTTGTTCTGGACAATTCTAACCAGTCCCGCGGGTGTGTGCTTTACAGAGTATTGCTTTGTTTTAAGGGCCTGCTCCAGCTGTGCAATTCGTTCTTCTACAAATGGTATAAATTGTGCCGGCGGCAATTGTTCCAGCTTTTTGATGGCAGACCTCCTTGTGAGTGTTCATATATGAATTTAATAATGAAATCTTCCGCCGACAAGTAGAAAAAGCAACATAATTTAGAAAATTACATATTTTCTAATACCTGATGTTAAAATATATGTAATATCTGCTCTTTTTTGAGAGATTTCTGTAATTTTGGCGTCAAAGAAGGTTGTTTTCTGCCAGTTTTTAACTATTTTCCTTCCAAAATGATAAGTTTTCCGACAAAATTACATATAAAAGGCTGCGGCGCGTTAAAATATATGTAAATTTGATCGGATTCCCCCACGGACAAGATTTCGTACGGCGTTATACATTCGCTACGCTCACTATCGAATTTTCTTCGAAAACTCTCCGGGGCAGGCGCCCCTTCGACAAGCTCAGGAACCACATGAGAACATCTTGAAATTTCTCATAAATCGATTTACTATGCAGTTATGATTACCTTAAAAGAACTCGCCACACGATGTAATGTTTCAATCGCTACAATTTCTAATATTCTCAACGGAAAATCTAATGTTTCGCAGGCAACAAAAGAAAGGGTTCTTAAGGTAATAGAAGAAACCGGTTACAAACCAAACTTTATGGCAAGAACGCTGCGGGCTCGTAAGACTAATACGGTGGGGCTTATCATAGACGACATTGGAGCCTTCAGCTCGCCTGACCTTGTAGAAGGGGTGCTGGACTTGCTGGAGGCCCAGGGCTACAAAACTATCATAGAGACTCTGCGACTTTATTCTAAATGGGAAAACTCTCCGGACTCACCTGAATATGCAAAGGCTGTGCGCGACTCTGTTGATGAAATGCTTTCTATTAAAGTAGACGGCATTCTTTTTATTGCAGCCCATGCCCACGACATTGAATATTTTACAGAAGAAATTGGCGTGCCTATTGTAATTGCCTACGCCTACGAAACAGACAATAAGATTCCTGCAATTAAAATTGACGACTTTGAATCTTCTTACATTATGACTAAGCATCTTATTGAAAAGGGTCACAAAAAAATTGCAATTATTGGCGGTGGAAAAGACGACAAGCACGAAAGCGACCGTCTTGAAGGTTTTGAAAAGGCAATGAATGAAGCGGCTCTTACTGTAAACAAGGCTCTTGTTGAACCGGGCGGCTGGAGCAGGGAAGGCGGCTACAAGGCATGCGGCAAACTGTTCAAAAAATCAAACGACTTTACCTGTATCTTCTGTTTTAATGATCTTATGGCTGCCGGTGTTTATGACTATCTTTATGAACAGGGTAAACTTCCAGGAAAAGATTATGCAGTTGCAGGCTTTGATAACCGCGAAATGAGCGACTACTTAACTCCTCCGCTTACAACTATGGAAATCCCTCTTGAAGAAATTGGCCGCGAGTCTGCTGTTGTTCTGCTTAAAAAAATAAACGGCACGGAAATTGAAACAAACGATATCAAAATTCCATGCCGTCTTATTGAAAGAGCTTCGGTGTAGGGCCTAGTCTTCCATCGGGTTTTCTATTCCTTCCTTAAACAGAATAAAATCCTTGAGCTTTAAGAAGTAAGTTGAATCTATTTCCTTGCGCGATGCTGCTTCGCTTATTACAGGCACACCAATATTGTAAACTGTGCTTGTGTAGCCCTGTGCCGAAATTTCAAAGGTAAATACAAATCGCTGCTGTTCACCTTCTTTTTCTGCAGTAATAGGTTTAGCCCAGAAAGAAAAAGTTCCCTTTGTGCTTTTGCAGGTTGTGTAAGGATTGCTCCATGTTTTATCAATCATTTCTACAGGCTTGCCGTCCATTTTCATAGTAACGATTGCACCTGTAATCGGTTCAAAAGTAGAGCCGTCCAGAATAGTTCCGGTAAATGTTGGAAAGTTGAATGAAGGTTTGTCGTCTGCAATAACAGTATTTTCGCGTCTGTCGTTTCCGTGGAAAGGACGCTTTGTAGAACTTACAGTCCGCATTCCTTCAAGAATAAGCGCATTCACATCTGCCATAAACTGCTTGTTGTTCAAGGTTTCTGTAGCATGAGTAACACCGCGTCCCGAAACAATATATTTAGGCGGAATTCTGTTCAAAACATAACTTACAGTATCCAGTCTGCAGTTTTCGCAGTCGCAGGTAAGCCAGGCCGCCTTAGCTTCCTTTACCTGTTCATACATTTCGTTGACATTCTGAATAACAAGATCTTCCATTAAATTGTGAACATTCATAGCGCTTTCCTTAAAAATGATATACTACTATTATAAACTCAAAATGTCGTATTCGCAATGAAAAAGTATGAGGTCCCTGAGCCTGAATGCGGTCCCTGAGCCTGTCGAAGGGGCGCCTGGAACATTGCAAAGTCAAGTGCAACAATAGACTTCATATGGCGACTTCAACCCTAAACATTTTCTAGGACGGTTATTTAGAAGAGAAACCACAGTTTCTAAATAGCCGTCATCCAAATTTCTAAAGTCCATTCCTCTTGGCAAAAAGAAACGCAAACAATCGTTTATGTTTTCGTTTGATCCGCGCTGCCATGGACTGTGAAGATCTGCAAAATAAATTGAAGTCCGAAGGTCTCTTTCCAGTTCCCTAAATTTTGCAAATTCAGAACCATTATCAAAAACTATCGTTTTTGGATGAATTCCGTTTTCATTAAATGCTTCTTTTATAGCATTACAAACTTTCTCTGATGAAACTTTATCAACACTTTTCGCCAGAAGGAAACGGCTCTTTCTGTCTAGCAAAGTAACAATGCAACCTTTTCCTGGTGTTGTTCGTATTGTATCTCCTTCCCAGTCATTTAGCCGTTCACGGTATTTTGCTTCTTCCGGTAAATCGTGAATTGTTTTGTCAGGCTGTATGGTACAATACTGGCTTCTGTGTCCGTATTTTTGTTTTCCTCGTCTTCTCAAATGTGTTTGAGCTGAGATTTTTTCGAAAATACCGGCTTTTATTGTTGAATATATTGTATTAAATGAAATTGATTCATCTTTATGCTGTTCATTCCATTTAAGTGCTATTATTTCAGGACTCCAGTATTCATAAAGCTTTTCCTGAATGAATTCAAATAATTCCGTTCCTTTTTGAATTCTCTGTTTTCTTACGCATCTTTTCCTGTTTTTCAGATAATTTTCATACGAAATTTCTGGATTAAATTTTCCCCCTGGACATCTTTTTATAAGCCGGCTTACAGAAGCCCTGTGCTTATTTAATGTACGTGCGATCTGAGCCTTGCTTGTTCCAAGCTGCAACAAATAAAATAGACAACATATGTCCATTTGTGTAAAATGACTGTATGACTTCATAGTTTGTTTTTCCCTTTAATGTGGTAGTTTTTGGGTTTAAAACATTCTATGAAGTTTTTTTATTTATTTTAAGTGTTGCACTTGCAATTACAATCTACCAAGTCTCCCCCTGACTTCAGCCCGTGAACTGACCCCCAAAAGTTAGACACTTTTGGAGGTTAAAAATGGGATTTACAATTCAACATCCGATTGACTTGCGTGTAAAAGTTTTGGCAGAATATAAGGCAGGAGTTGTCGGTTACAAAAAACTTGCAGTCAAATAT
>JAGCDP010000022.1 GCA_017651065.1 Treponema sp. | reverse complement strand
ATATTTGACTGCAAGTTTTTTGTAACCGACAACTCCTGCCTTATATTCTGCCAAAACTTTTACACGCAAGTCAATCGGATGTTGAATTGTAAATCCCATTTTTAACCTCCAAAAGTGTCTAACTTTTGGGGGTCAGTTCAGAAGTGCCACCGAGGGGAAGGCTTTCCCCTACTTCAACTCCGCCAGAATCGGCTCAATGTATTTTTTGTCGGAAATGTCGTAGGAATGTGTGATCATCTGGGCCATGTTTCTTTCGGCCTCGGTGGCGTCCTTTTTGTTGGCAAGCATAGTGGTGAACATTTTCATCATGAACTTGGACATAGCGCTCATTTTATCGTAATTAAAGCCGCCCGGGCAGTAAAAGGCTTTGACTGAATTCCATTCCTGGTCGGTGAAATTTCTTTTGAGACCTTCAGCAATTTCAGGGCTCTCTGCAGGACTTCCTCCAACTCCGTAAACGATGAGCTTTTTGCCGGCGCTTGCGAGGGACGGTATCTGTTTTCTAAACCAGGCAAGATTTTTAATTCCGCCTGCCATGAACCAGCCGCCAAAAATAACTGCATCATATTCGGCGAGCTTTACTTTTCTGGCCTTCTTGAACTCTACACATTCGGCTCCGCTGGCCTCGCTGATCCATTCTGCGTACTTTTTGGTAAAACCTGTCTGACTTGAGTAAATTACAATTGCTTTCATTTTTTATCCTCCTGTAGATTTTTTTCCATCCTGGAAATTATTTGAAATACGATTTTTACTTCGTCTTCTGATATTCCGTAAAAAAGATTTTTTAGAAAATCCTGCTCTTTATTCTTGTACTTTTTTTCAAGCTTTTTATATTTTGCCGTTGCATAAATACGCTGCTTGCGCTTGTCGTTTTTGTCCTGCTTTAGAATAAGGATTTCTTTTTTACAAAGACCGTCCAGAATTTGTTTTACATTCTGACGGGAACAGCCCATTGTTTCGGCAAGATCATTTGCTGTGGGAGCATCTTCACTATACAGATTCATACAGGCCAGAAGAAACCATTGCTTGCAGGTTATTTCCTTGTAAAAAGAATCTCCCACAGCCTGCAGTCTGTTCATAAAAGCAAACAAAAGCCCAAAGAGGCCAAACTGAGGAGGCATCATGCTTAGAATCTGTTCATTAGTCGGCTGCATATATGCAATATATTGCATATTGTTACAATTGTCAAATCCTTGCTATCTCTTTTTTAATTTCCCTATCTGTGGTATCATTTTAAAAGGTTCTTTTTATGTCAGATACTTGTTTTTACAAAGACGGAATAAATTTCTCCTGCCAGCGCTGCTCTTTCTGCTGCGGACATTCACCGGGGTTTGTGTACCTTTCGCGAGCGGATTTGGAACGTCTTTGTGAACATCTTAAAATGTCGGAACCGGATTTTATAAAAAAATATTGCCGCTGGGCCGACTACTATTATGGCAAACAGGTTCTGGCGTTACTGGAAAAACCAAATTATGACTGCATCTTCTGGGACAACGGCTGCACTGTTTACGAAGGCAGACCAAGCCAATGCCGCACTTATCCTTTCTGGGCATGGATTCTAAAAGATAAACAAACCTGGGACGAAGTTGCAACAGAATGCCCTGGCATGCGTGCCGCTAATGGACGCCACTGGACCTTTGAAGAAATTGAAGCCGCACGCCAGGAATATATTCACAACACGCCGATTGAAAAAGACGATTCAAAATAGTTATAACTTCACCCTGAACAATCCGTGATGATTACAGTAATATAAAATTTCTCTTGTACCACTTATTTTGAATCTGGTCTGTGCATCCTGCTCGGGGTAAAGCTTTTTAATTTCAAAGCCATCTGTCCGTACTGCTGCAACAAAAGAAATATAATGCATACGAGTCATTTCGTGAGGAATTGTAATATAATATTCATCTTCAACTTTCTCGATTGTTGCAAGATGCACATTATCATTTTCCTGCGGCTCTTCTGCTTCCAGTTCCGGCAGCGTAATTCCACAGCAGCTTACAACTGCTTCACCTGTACCTTGAATTATATTTCCGCAAACAGGACAAACATAAAGCTTAAGCTTTGTCATATTTGCAACACGGTTTGTATTTACAACATCCTGCCCCGAAAGTAATTCAATTACAGAAACACCAAGTGCTTTTGCAAGCGGTTCAATAAGTGAAACATCAGGATATCCTCTTCCTGTTTCCCATTTCGAAATTGCTTTATCTGTAACGAATATTTTTTCGGCAAGCTCTGCTTGCGTCATTTTTCTTTGTTCACGCAAACGTTTAATCATTGCGCCGGTTATGTATTGGTTTGTCATATAAATGCCTCCATTTTTCGCAGCTGCATTTACACAATACAACCTCAAGGCAAACAATACAACCTACGCTTTGTAGAGTTATTTTTTCATTGCTTCACGTCGCGCTGCATCTACTGCAATCCATTCTTCAAGCGACAAAGGTTTATAATCGCTGAACATACAGAAGCAGTTTATCATCTGGCATGGAATGGGGCCTGTAACGCCTTTTACATTTGTTACGACTGTGCGGCGGGTGATTTCCTGAAATTCATTTACGAGTTTTTCATCGGGACTGTTGTGAACGTGACCATAGAGCATGTAGGTTTTAGGCTGGTTGTTTGTGTCGCGCGTATGCTGGTGGTTATAACAGAAGGTTGGATAATGACTTAATATAACATTTTTTCCGTGGTCTTCAATTTCGGCATATGGTTTAATCCATTCAAAACGGTCAAAATCTACACCATCTTTGTTGAGCCAATCCTTGTCGTGATTTCCTTCAATCAAACAAATCTTTCCGTTGAGCTTTCGCAAAATGGCGTTTACTTCATGCGGTTTTTTGCTGCCAATAAAGTCCCCGATTACAATTACAATATCGCCGCCCTGAACCTTAGAGTTCCACTGAGAAATCATGTAGCTGTTCATTGCTTCTGCAGACTCAAACCCCCGCATGTCGAGCGAGGTATTGAGCTGGCTGTGGTAGAAATGCAGGTCGGAAATATAAAGCTTCATTAATTGGCCATTGTCTTAATTTCTTTGTCGTAAACAGGCTTAAGCAAAATCAAAGAAACAACAAGAGAAAGCGCTTCGGCAATAAGGAATGACCACCAGATGTTGTCAATCTTTCCTGTGAGCGACAAAAGCCATGCAGCAGGAAGAAGGAAAATCAACTGACGCACAAAGCTTATAACCATTGACTGAATACCTTTTCCAAGAGCCTGGAATACAGAACCAAGAATAATACAGAATGCAGCAACCGGGAAGTGAATGGCAATAATACGCAGGGCCGGAATACCAATCTTAAGCATTTCATCAGAAGCGGCAAACAAAGCAAGCAGCTGAGCCGGGAACAATTCAAAGATCAGAACACCGACAATCATAATTGCGCAGGCTGCAAAACAGCTGAGGAAAATTGTTCTTGTAATACGCTTACGGTTGCGGGCTCCGTAGTTATAGGCAACAATAGGAACAGAACCATTATTCAAACCAAATACAGGCATGAATACAAAGCTCTGAAGCTTAAAGTAAACACCGTAAACTGCAATTGCTGTTGTTGTAAATGAACCAAGAATGATATTCAGGAAGTAAACCAGAATTGAACCTATAGACATCACGATAATCGAAGGAACACCAACTGCGTAAATCTTTCCGATAATCTGTCCGTTAGGCTTGAGACCCTTGAACGAAAGATGTATTTCCTTGTTCTTGCGCACATTCAAAATAAGCGAAACAGTCATAGCCGCAAATTGACCAAGAACTGTTGCTACAGCCGCACCGGCAATTCCCATAGCAGGAAATCCGAGCAGACCAAAAATCAAAATCGGGTCAAACACAAGATTGAATGCAGTACCTGTAAGCTGCGAAACCATAGAAAGGCCTGTCTTACCTGTAGAAATCAAAAGGCGCTCAAAAGTAATTGCTCCAAAAACTCCGGCACAGGCAACAAGACAAATGCGCATGTAAGTAACGCCGTATTCAATAATTTCTGCATTATCAGTCTGGCTTTCAAAATAAGGACGTGGAACAAAGAATCCAACAATCATAAAAATAATAAAGCCGAAGATTGCAAGGAGAACACCGTTATTGGCGACCTTATCTACTTCTTCAAAATTCTTTTCTCCAAGACGGCGCGAAAGCAAAGAGTTAATACCAACAGCTGTTCCAAGTGCAACCGAAAACATAAGATTCTGAATTGGAAAGGCCATAGAAACTGCAGTAAGTGCGTTCTCCGAAATGCGTGCAACAAAGATACTGTCTACGATGTTATAAAGCGCCTGCACGAACATTGAAATCATCATTGGCAGCGACATAGAAATCAAAAGCTTGCCAATAGGCATGTACCCCATTTTGTTTTCTGCTCTAGGGCTATTGTTCTGTTCATTCAAATCTGACATAATAAATAATAATACCAAAATAAAAAAATTAGGGGAATAGGAGAGAAAACTATGAAAAAGTTTTTATTCGTTTTACTACCGTTACTTTTATTGGGCTGCGCTTCAAATGCAAAAGCAGAAAAAAGCAGTAAATCACAAAGCAATTATAATCACTTCTGGGAATTGTGGAATAACGACAAAGCCGAAGAAGCCGAAGCATTCCTTGAACAGTGGCAGCTGGAAGATGAAAAAGATCCTGAATTATATGTATGCTATTTTAATATGTATATAGACAAGGCCTCTTTTGAGCAGATGCATGTTGAATCATTTTTGCCTGATGGTTATCAGGGTAAATATATGACTGGGAAAAACGATGAAGGCGACAGTATTTACATCTATTCTGTAATTGAATACGACGATGAAAATTCGCAGCTTGCATTTGATTATCTTAATAAAGGAATTTCGTATAATCCAAAACGCCTTGATTTGTATTTTGGAAAAGCACAATTCTATTTTATGCGCGGTGAATATGACAAGCAGGCAGAAGTAATCAAAACAACTTTTGAACTCAACAAAAAATATGCAGATTCCTGGTTGTGGTCATTTAATGAGTCTGCAAAAGAAAAGCGCATCGGCTTCCCCGAAAGCATCCATGAATATTTTGTAAAATGGTACAACACCGGCGACCCTGCTGCATACCCATACATGATGGAAATTACAAAGCTTTATACAAAGGAATATCCAAAAGATGTTATTGCATATAATGATGCCGGAATTTCTGCCTTGCTCCTGAATGATCTTGTAGCAGCCCGAACTTATTTTGAACGCGGCTACGAGCTTGATCCTTCAGACATGATTCTTTTGAGCAACATAGCCCGAATCAACTACAATCTTGGAGACACCGCTGCAGCTAAAAAATACTACGAAATTATGGCTGCCTCTGACGATCCGGAATACAGTAATTACGCTAAAGATATTCTTAAAGAGTATTTTTAGTAGACCTGATTGGCTTATTAACGATTGACCCCTAGACAAAATAAAAAAAATTTATAAAATATTATCAATTTTTTCACCGTTTTTGAAAATTCTGTGTTATACTATATATAGAGAGAAATTTCTATTTATTTAAAACAAGTTTAGGAGTTATTGTGAACAAGCACGATTTTCCCCAGATTCATTTTTATGATCAGGATTTTGTAGATATTTATAATAAAACCTGGTCCTGGGTTTCAGCTTTCTGGACTGATCCTGCTACAGGCGAACAGTCAAATGACGGATTATTTATTTATCCCGAAAATGGAAAGATGATTATAAACCAGTTTGAATCTATTTTTTCTTCATTCTTTCTCGTTTACTCTAACAGGAATTTTGATGCCTGCAATAATCTGGATTATTTTTATGCCCGCCAGGAAGCAGACGGCGCAATCCGCAATAGATATGATGTTTCTACAAACGAACCGGTTGTAGATAAAAAGAATCCGAACGGTCTTGATCTGCCTCTTTTTGCATGGGCCGAATATAACCTTTACCACAAGTCTGCAAACAAGCGACGAATCAAAGAGGTTATGCCTACCCTTCTTAAATACATGGCCTGGATTGATGCAAATTTCAAAAAAGACAACGGTTTGTATGCAGTTCCGGCAGCAGCAAGCGGTATGACAAACTCTCCACGCAAAGACGCCGTTTATCCTGTAGACTTTAATGCCTGTATGGCAATTAACGCATCATATATGTCGGCACTGGGTGATATTTTGAACGACAAAGATTTGAGCTTCCAGTACCGCAAGATGTATTTCTCTATTAAAACCAGAATAAACTCCCTCATGTGGGATAGTGATACAAACTTCTACTACGATCTGGACAAAGGTCAGAACCGTCTTAAAACAAAGACAATCGCCGGTTTCTGGCCAATGCTTGCAGAAATTCCAAACGCAGACAAAGCAGAAGAACTTGTAAATCACTTGAATGATCCTGATTCATTTGGTACAGATCATCCATTCCCATCGCTGAGTGCAGATGACCCTAACTTCCGCGAAGATGGAAATGGCTACTGTGGAAGCGTATTCCCAGCATTTAACTTTATGGTTATTAAAGGCCTTGAAAAATACGGAAAATATGAGCTTGCCCGCGAATGTGCAATCCGCCACCTGTATTATGTACTCGACGGACTTATGCCAAACGATTCAAAACAGGCCGGTGACCTTTGGGAAGCATATCTTCCTACAAAAGAAGGGAAAGCTGTTCTTAAAGGCAAACCAAACTTCCCACGCAAGCGCTACATTCTTACAGCAGGACTTTCTACAATCGCCTTGATGATTGAAAATATAATCGGACTTTCTATAAGCCTTCCACGCAAGACTGTAGACTGGATTATTCCGAACCTTGAAATCATGGGTATTGAAAAGCTTTCTCTTAAACGAAACCTCATCACAATTTTGAGCAACAAGAGTGACCGTGGCTGGGGCATTCAGATGGAAAGCGAAAAGCTCTATTACTTTACAATCAATATCCTGGACCAGAAGAAAAAGACTTTGCCTATTCCGTCGGGCAAATGCTCTATGCTTATAGACAAGCTATAGTCAGCAGGAGATTTTTATGGCGACCCCTGAATCTGTCATTGAAATCGGTTCGACTGGGGTGCGTCTCCTGGTTGCCGAATTCACACAGGAAAGAAAACAGAATGTCCTCGACCGCTCCGATGTGCCTTTATCTATTGGTAAAGACACTATCACTACAGGACAGATTTCTCAGGAAACACAGGGTCTGCTTATTCAAACGCTTTTGCGCTACAAGGAGCAGCTTGCCGGTTGGGGAATAACTCCTGCCGAAACTACCTGTTTTGCAACAAGCACCTTCCGCGATGCAAAAAACAGCGACCCTGTTATGGACCGTATCCGTGTACAGACAGGCTTTAGAATTCAGATTGTTGATGGCGTAGAAGAAAACAAGCTCATGTACCTTGCAGTAACCGAAGCAATAAAAGATCAGCCGATTGATTTTAAAACTGAAGATACAATGATTCTTGTTGTAGGCGGAAGCACCACCGAAATGATGATGATTTCAAACGGCAAGATGGCGGGGGTTCATTCGCTGCGTCTTGGAACTGTTCGTATTGAACAGCAGATGAAAAATCTTACTACCTCTTATGATGATATTCAGCGCTATATTGAAGAGTCTATAAACAACACAAAGGGTTCGCTCGAAAGTGAAATTGATCTTTCAAAGGTAAAGCAGTTTATTGCAGTTGGTCAGGATTTGACTATGACGGCGCTTCTTATTGGAAAGCCTGTTTCTACTTTCTTGTGGTCAATTGAGCGCGATGCTTTTGATGCCTTTGTTCAGGATATTCAGGAATACTCTGTTGATGAATGTGTTGCCCGCTTTAAGATTCCTTATGCAGAAGCAGAAACACTCCAGACAAGTCTTTTAATTTACAACCTGTTTATTCACCTTACAAAAGTTCAGACAATTTTAGTTCCTGAAACAAATATCCGTAATGGAATATTGCTCAGTCAGATTTCTACAGAAAATGAAGAACTCCAGAAGGAATTCGACATGCAGATTACTGCCTCTGCAAGAAACCTTTTGCGAAAATATCACGGGGACGAAAGCCACGCAGAATGTGTACGAATGATTGCTGCCAAGATTTATGATACTTTGAAAAAAGAAATTGCCCTTGATGAACACGCGCGCACACTTCTTGAAACAGCTGCAATTCTGCACGATATCGGGGCGTTTATACGCTACGACAACCATAATATTCATTCAAGTTATATAATCCGTAATTCAGAGATTTTTGGATTATCGCGCAAAGATAATACAATCGTTTCTGAGATTGCAAAATATCATAAAGGTAGTTCGGTTCCACAGGATGAAGACAGTTTCCTTATGCTGCCTCGTTCCGATCGAATGACTATTTTGAAACTTACTGCCATTTTGCGAATTGCCGATGCCATGGACCGCGGACATATCCAGAAGTTCAACGACTTCAGCATAAAGTTTCAGGACAACACAATGTATCTTCAGACAAAAAAATCAAAGAACACCGTACTTGAAAAAATTGCCATGAGCGAAAAGTCTGGTATGTTCGAAAGTATTTTTGGTTATAAGGTAATTTTGTTATAAAGTGAGTTTTTATGAGTGAAAATATTTTTTTTAACCGCGAACTGTCGTGGCTGGAGTTTAATGCACGTGTTCTCAAACAGGGGCTCAGGAAGGAGCTGCCACTCTTGGAGCGACTTCAGTTTCTTTCAATTGTTTCTTCTAACTTTGATGAGTTTTTTCAGGTGCGTGTTGCAGCAACAAAAAGAATGCTCGAATCCAATCCCGATTTTGTTGATGCTTCGGGGCTTACACCAAAAATGGTACTTTCAAGCATTAGTGCACGCGCCCACCAGATTATCCGCCAGCAGCAGGAATGCCTTATAAATGATTTATTGCCTGCCCTTGCCAAAGAAGGTCTTGTTTATGTAAAACCAGATCAGTATACTCCGCAGCAAACTGAATATTTACAGAAGCTTTTCCGTTCAGAAATTTTTCCGCTTTTAACACCGCTTCGAACAGACACAGAGCCTTTTCCTCATATAAAAAATCTTGACATATATGCAGGCTTCCTTCTTAAGCCTATTGCCGGAATTAAAACAACCTCTGAAATCTTTAAGGGTGATGACGACCAGCCGCGAATTGCTTTTGTAGAAATTCCAAGCGGCATTTCGAAGCTGTACTGGCTTCCGACAGATGGAAAAGTAAAGGCCCGTCAGTTTGCAATGATTGATGATATTATTACCTTCTGCGGAACTCAGCTGTTCCCGGGTTTTGAAGTTGAAGAAACACTTGTATTTAAAGTTGCCCGCGATGCCGACTTTGCCGTTGATGAAGATTCCGGTTCAAACTTTATTCATGCAATGGAAGATGTTTTGATTCAACGCAAGTCTTCATTCCCTGTTCAAATGCAGTGCAACGGAACTTCAAAAACACTTCGCGATTTTCTTATGCAGCATCTGGAGCTTACAGAAGAAGATGTTTACAAAACAGAAGGAATGCTTGACCCAAGCGGGCTTCTTGAACTTCGCGATGCCGACGAAACAGGCCGCCTTAGTTTTGAAGAATGGGAACATTTTTATCCTTCTGATTTACCTGAGGATGAACCGTACTGGGACACACTTAAGCTTCATGACAAGATTCTTCATGTACCGTATGAATCTTATGAGCCCGTTGTAAAATTCTTAAACGACGCCGCAGATGATGATAACGTTCTTGCAATAAAAATGACCTTATACCGCACAGGCCGCAATTCCCCGATTATTGATGCACTGGAACGGGCAGCACAGCGTGGAAAACAGGTAGTTGTTCTTGTTGAACTTAAAGCCCGCTTTGACGAAGAGCGCAACATTGCCTGGGCCAACGAGCTTGAACAGGCAGGCGTTACTGTTATATATGGTCTTGTTAATCTTAAAGTTCACGCAAAAGTTTTAATGGTAATCCGCCGTGAGTCAGATACAATCCGCAGATACGTTCACCTTGCAACAGGAAACTACAATACTAAAACTGCAAAATTGTATTCTGATATTTCGTTGTTCACAGCAAATCAGGAAATTGCTAATGACGTTTCTCTGTTCTTTAATCTTGTAACCGGATATTCTACACTGCAGAACATGAAGCATCTGGGAATGGCACCTGTTACCTTGAAAGACAGAATCCTGAACATGATTCAGCGCGAAATTGAACGAAGCACTCCTGAGCAGCCGGGTCTTATTATTGCAAAAATGAACAGTCTTACTCACGAAGAAGTAATTGATGCTTTGTATAAGGCAAGCCAGGCTGGTGTAAAGGTTATGCTTAATGTACGCGGAATCTGTATGCTTGTTCCTGGAGTAAAAGGTTTGAGTGAAAACATAAGCGTAGTTTCTATTGTAGACCGTTACCTTGAGCACGCAAGAATTTTCTATTTCCAGAATGCAGGAACTCCGGAACTTTACTGTTCCAGCGCCGATTGGATGAGCCGAAACCTTGACCGCCGTATTGAACTTATGTTCCCAATCCTTGATAAAACAGCATTCCGTCAGGTAAAGTCATGGCTCGATATGTATTTTGAAGACAACACAAATGCCGAAATACTTCTACCAAACGGAAGCTGGGAGCCAATAGACGCTAAACGTTCTTCAAAGATTCGTGCCCAGAAAATGCTTTACGAGCACTATAAATATCAGAACGAAACAAACCAAAAGGCCCGCAAAAACACCCAGGAATTTGAGGTTAGGCGAAAGTAGATTGCCGCGCTACGCTCGCAATGACAAGATCCACACCATAGCCAGATCCGGCCACATAGCAACATCGCGGTATCTGGCGGCCTGTTCTTCCGGGGTTTCTGGAGAAGTTGGTGGCGGTGGAGCATCATCAGCAAACTGTGCTTCTAATTCTGAGCGGCGCTGGTCGCTTACATTTACTCCCTTACCTTCTTTTACAGCTTTTACTGCTCGGTTTACCTGTTCCATTGTGTAGGGCTCACCAAAGTCTCCTTTAAAAAAGTCTACGCTTGCTACACTAAGCCCGTGAAAACCCTGAGGGAAAACATAATGGGCATAAGGGACTCCCTTTTCTTTAAGGGCAGCGGCAAAAAGATAGGAATTTTCTACAGGAACAAGGTTGTCATCGCGGGTCTGCCAGATAAAACAGGGAGGAGTGTCTGCCTTTACATTCTTTTCCAAAGAAAAATAATCCATTTCTTCTGCCGGAGCATTCTGACCAAGCAGTGCCCAGACTGAATAAATATGTGTAAACTCGCCTGTCGTGATTACAGGATAATTCAAGATTACTCCATCCGGGCGGGCAGAAATGTCTTTGTATTTAGGATTAGAGTCCGGGACATCGTCAAAATGAACGGCAAGAGAAGCACAGACATGTCCGCCAGCAGATCCACCGTTGATGATAAGTTTATTTGTGAGGGAATAATCTTTTGCCCGGCTTCTTACAAAACGTACGGCTCGGGCAATATCATTAAGCGGCTGCTTTTTAAGAGGAACGGACATTGTAATATCTGTTGTATAAGTGAGGACAAAAGCATTAAGGCCGCGTTCATAAAAAGTTTTTGCAACAATTTCGGCTTCGGGCGGAACGACCATACAGTAGCCGCCGCCAGGAACAATAATAATGCCGTCACGGGCTTTGTCATCTTCGTCGTGAAGATATGCGTGAATATTCGGTTCAAAGCCATAGGCAGCCGCATAAGTATATTCGCCTGTCTCCCAGATTTTTTCGATTAGTGTTTTCATATTGTTACGTCTCCTTGTCGCAGGACTTTTATTGTTCCATCAGTAATGCTTACAATTGTTGAAGGCTTTGCCCCTTTTTTGTCACCGTCTTTTATGATAAGATCTACTTCGTTTGTGAATTCATTTATGATTGCAGCTTCTTCGTCGAGCACAGGCTGACCTGAACGATTTACGCTGGTGCTGTAAATTGGCTCTCCACAGGCTGCAATCACTTGTCTGAGCCATTGGTCGCCGGGACAACGGAAAGCTGTAGTACCTCCAAGCTTGTCATTTACAATGATGGTAAGGGCTCCCGGCCATTTTTGCAGAAGGTCTGCAGGCACTGTGTCGTTTGTATATTTTGCAAGTTCTTCCGGACAGGCAATCAGTTGAATCATAGGCTTAGTTTCTGCCCGGCCCTTGATGGAGCGGATGCGGTCGTCGGGGCCCTTCGACAGGCTCAGGGACCCCGTTATCCCGCTAAACCCATACACCGTGTCCGTAGGAATTATTACAACCCCACCTTTTTTTAATACCTGAACTGTACGCTCAAGAGAATCCGGGGCGCTCTTTGAAACAATTTTCATATAAGGATTCTGCTGAGGTTTTTCTTCGCTGGCTAAAGTCCAGTCTTTACCGTCGTAGTTATAAATTGTTTCTTCACAGTTGCCCTTGAGTCCCTGACCCCAGTAATTTTCAAGACCACGATTTTCGAGCACAGTCATCAGGGCTGCAAGAATGGCTCCATGGGCAACTACCATAACTCTGGCAGAAGGATTTTCCTTATAAAGTGGCTCCAGCACTGTGTGAATAAATTTTTCACTGCGCTCCATTCCGGATGTAAATGTTTCACCCCCTTTTGGAGGCTGGTATTTTGCAGGTTCTTTAAAAAAGTATTTGCGTGGTTGGTCGGTATTCATCCATTCGTCAAAAGGTACACCTTCCATTTCGCCAAAGCTTATTTCGGTGAGGAGTTCATTTTTTCGGGGTCCCTGAGCTTGTCGAAGGGCCGCCCCAGCAACAATACACGCCGTCTCATAAGCCCTGCTCAAAGGTGAAGAAAAAACTGCATCAAAATGAATGCCCTTTAAACGTTCACCAAGTTTTACAGCAGCAGCACGACCTTCTTCATTAAGAGGAATATCCTGAGCCCCCTGAAAACGGCATTCTTTGTTCCAGTCTGTTTTTCCATGACGGATAATATATACTTCCATAAAAAATTTAAAACCTCAGCCTTCTTAAATATGTAATTCTGCTCACAACAAAATTTGTAATTTCATTTGTCGGATATACCTGGAAGCGAACAACTGCATCTCCTGTCTGTTTTGTAATGCCAAGCGTGCGACCAATTACTTTAAAATATTCATTTTCGTTATCGAATTGCGGCAGCGTTATTTCCATCATATCATTTTCTTTCAAGCCTGCTTCAAAAAGATGAAGCTTTCCGCTAAAGTCCATTCCATCTGCTTCCAAAATTTCAAGCCGCACCGAAGTATTTGCAAGCTGCTCTTTTGTAAGAATAAGCCTGTTACGGATTCTGTTTTCAAGAATCTCCCGCTGATTTTTTGTAAGCTCCAGTTTTTTAAGTTCGGCCTTTAGGGAATTTAAGAGTTGGCACGCGTCATGGAAATTAATAGCTCCAGTCCCTGAGCCTGTCGAAGGGGTCGAAGGGCAGATTTGCAACGGCACCCCACCCGTCAAAACCGGAAAATCCAATTTTTCACCATCAGTAAACGAATCCTTTACACGGCCCATAAAATCAAGTCCGCTTTCTTCTACAAAATCATTTATGTCTGCTTCGAGCGGAATGTCTAAAAGGTAAATTCCTTCTGCAAGAGTTTCTTTTATATGACAGCTGATTTTTGGATTTTTTTCTACAATGCCAATATTCTTTTTTGCAACCTTGAGCACATAGCCCTTATAAAGCATTGCTGAGCTGTAAGCTTCATACCATTCACTTATAGAAATTTTTAAGTTTTGAGGTAAATCATAATCAGTATACTTTTGTAGTTCTTCACAGATTTTTTCTACATTCCAGCCCTTGTCAAAAGCAATCGAAACTGAATGACGAGAAATCTCATATTCTGTAACAACTCCAAAGCTTTTAATTTCAAGGAATTCTGTAAGCGGCAGAAGCTCCTTTAAAGAAAGTCCAGGCATTATGCTGACAGTAAAGGTTGAATCTATATTTATATTTTTTGTCTGATTGTGATTGCTTTCAAAAATGTGTTTGCAGGAAAAGACTTCGTTACCTTTATCATCCTTACCTGATTTTTGTAAAAGGCCAAGTTCTACAGCAGAATCAAGCATGCGCTCTACAAGGGAGCCTGCCTGCTCCGGCAAGATTGCATTTTCATTTCTGGCTGCCTCAAGCATACGGCTGAACCGCGATTTTGAAGAAGTTTTTACACTTTCTGATTTTCTGTTACCAACAAGGAATCCAATGCGCACCAGATTTTCAAGAGTATAACTATCGCTTCCAACAGAGCTTAATGTATCGAGCAAAAGCTGTGCTTCTTTTTTAAGGCCTTCACGACTGAATCTTGAACACGAAGCAGCACAAAGAAGCGCATACTGTTTTTGTGGTTCCAGCGCTGCAAAAAGCTCAAAGCGTTTTTTATCAATTTCATAAGTTTTTGTACCTTCGCGAACAAAATTTAAATTAATAAATGCAATAAGAATTAACTGAACTGCTTTTTCATGTCCTGGAAAAACCGATTTAATTTTTGCAAGCGAATTCTTTTTTACTTCGCCGTCCATTTTGCAGGCACAGCCCTTTGTGTTTATAAAAGAAATAAATGCCGAAAGGAAGTCTGGCGAAATTGTAAATACATCATCAATTGATTTTTGTGCAGGCGCAGAAGGTCGTACAATATTTGAAAGATTTATAAATTTACTAAGACGGTCACATATAAACGGATTTATTTTTAAAAACTTTTTTGCCCCATGTTCATCTGATTTTTCGTAAACAAGCAGACGCGCCATAAGGTTAGAAAGCTCTGCAAAAAGCTCGGCCATTGTATACTGACCACTAAAAAACTGAACAAGAGTTTCCTGCGTTGCATTTGGAATAAACCAGAGCACTGTAAGAACTTCAATATCAAATTCATCAATAAGCGAAATTATATTCCGTGCGTTTGTTTCATTTTTTACAAAGCCTGCAAGCTGCTGAATAAGGCGCTGCTTGTTATAAGGAGTTTCTACCTCGCCAAGATAAAGCCGCACCATTTCAAAAAACTTGCTGTCAGAAAGAGAAGAAATGCTTTGCTCCCAGGCAACTATATCTGCCGGTAAAGTGTTTTCCATTTGCATTATAACTCTTCCCCTTGTGCGTAGCGGACAATTCTATAGGAGTAACCCTGCTCTGCCAGGAATTTCTGACGATTCGAACTGAACTCTTCTTCTACGGTATTGCGTGTAATAAGTGTAAAGAAGCGTGATGTTCTTTCTTTTGGCCGAAGGATTCTTCCAAGACGTTGTGCTTCTTCCTGACGGCTTCCAAAAGTTCCGCTAACCTGAATTGCAAGAGAAGCATCGGGAAGATCAATTGCAAAATTGGCAACCTTAGAAACTACAAGCACGCGGATATTACCCTTGCGGAATTCTCCGTAAATTCTGTCGCGTTCGGCAGTTGGAGTTTTACCTGTAATGATTGGGGCTCCAAGCTCCTTAGCTATCTGATCCAGCTGTTCAAGGTACTGACCAATTACAAGGATTTTATCTTCGCTGTATTTATTAATTATCTGACTAACGAGCGGTAGTTTATCTGGATTCTGACTTGCTATCTTATGCTTTTCGCGCGCCCCGGCAACTGCATAATCAATCTCTTTGTAATCCGGTAAATCTATGCGAACTTCAATACATTCAGCACTGGCAATCCACTTATCGCGTTCAAGTTCTTTCCACGGAACATCATAGCGCTTTGGTCCAACAAGACTGAATACATATCCTTCGCAGCCATCTTCGCGAACTAAAGTTGCAGTAAGGCCAACACGACGCACAGCCTGAAGCTCTGCAACAACACGGAATACAGGAGCCGGAAGCATATGAACTTCATCATAAATTATGAGTCCCCAAGGTCGTTCATGGAAAATTGAAAAATGAGGGAACGGTCCTTCCCTGTCTGGCCGCCATGTAAGCACCTGATATGTTGCAATTGTCACTGGCTTTATGTCTTTACTTTCGCCTGTATATTCGGCAATATCGTCGCGGGTAAGATTTGTTTTATCTAAGAGTTCATCTATCCACTGGTGAACTGCACTTATATTTGTTGTAATTATGAGTGTGCTTGTTTTGAGCATGTCCATAATCTGCATGCCAACGATTGTTTTACCCGAACCACAGGGAAGCACTATTGTTCCAAAACCGGTACCAGGGCCTTTGTCTCCAACCAGAGCCTTTGCCGCAGAAGTCTGATAGTCGCGGATAACAAGTGGCTCTCCCCCGGCAGTTTCTTTGCGTAAATTAAACTCAAGAGCTTCGCCGTCCGTAAGAGCAACCTCGTCTTTAACAGGCCATCCCGCCTCCAGAAGCAGCTGTTTTATGGTTCCCCTGTCTGTAAGCTTGATAAGATAAGAATTCACTGGGGTCCCTGAGCTTGTCGAAGGGCCAGCAAAACTTAGCAGCTTCTTCACCGAAGTATTTGCCCCAATTTCCTTATAAATAGATTCATTCTCTGCAACAAGCAAAAGGAACTGTTCCTTGGATGCCTTTTCCTTTTCCTTCTCTTCTTCTTCCTCTTCGTATGGCAATAATCTTATCTTCCCAAAACGGCTGCAAACTTCTTTTATCCATGCCACAACAGCCTGAGGAACATCGTATCTGGCAAACTTTTCAAGAACAGCAACTGCATCATCTGCACTAAAACCGGCACTTGCTGCATTCCACAAAGAAAGAGGAGTTAATTTATATGTATGAAGATGCTCAGGCGACTTTTCCAGCTCCGCAAAAGGAATCAGCGCATTCCTGCACTCATCCGCCAGCGCCGCATGCACGTCCAAAAGAAGAGACCTGTCACCCTGAACAATCAAAGGATTTTCCAAATTCATCGTAACAGTCTATTATACCAAAATTCGCAAGTATTCACAATGAAAACAGAAAAATATTCAGAAGATAAAATGTCATTGCGAGCGGAGTAAATCTTCCTCTGTCATTGCTTCGCTACGCTCGCAATGACAAAAAAACTAATTTGCGTTCTTAACAGTCCAGCCTGATGGAATGCCGTCAGAACCGGTTGCCCAATCGTTCATATTTTTATTTTTTATGAAAGTTCCAGTTTGAGATACTCTATAAACCCAACCGCCTGTACAATCACTAGCCGAAATATCAGTTGCCAAACATTTTATACTGTTTAATTTGGTGCAACCATAAAACATATAGTAATAACAATAGTCTGCAAGTGTTGTTGCTGGTAATTCAGGAGCTGTCGTCAGACTTGTGCAACCAGAAAACATACCCTGGTAACAATGGTCAGAGAGTTTTATCGCTGGTAAATCAGGGGCTGTCATCAAGTTTGTACAACCATTGAACATATGATTGTAACAATAGTCCGCAAGTGTTGTCGCTGGTAAATCTGGAGCCGTTGTTAGTGTTTTACAATCACGAAACATATAATAGTAACAATGATCTGCTAGTGTTATTGCAGGTAATTCAGGCGCTACAGTCAGGCTTGCACAGCTAGAGAACATGAATGAATAACAATGGTCAGTAAGTATTGTCGCTGGTAAATCTGGCGCTGTCGTCAGACTTGTGCAACCACCGAACATATAATTGTAACAATAAACAGCAAGTGTTGTCGCTGGTAAATCTGGCGCTGTCGTCAAGCTTGTACAATAATAGAACATATTCGAGTAACAATAAAAAGCTAGTGTTTTCGCAGGTAAAGCGGGTGCTGTCATCAGGTTCGTGCAACCATAAAACATATAGTAATAACAATAGTCTGCAAGTGTTGTTGCTGGTAATTCAGGAGCTATCGTAAGGCTTGTACAATGATAGAACATATAATAGTAACAATGATCTGCAAGCGTTGTTGCGGGCAGATAAACTTTTTTCTCACTATGATTTTTAATATGCCTGTTATTGTAAAATAAGTCAAAAAATGCATACGATTGAACTGAAGAAGTATAAGGATTCCATTTTGATGTCTGAGGATCCAAGGTAACAAGACTCATCACATTACCATATATATAACAATCTGAAGAGCAGTCTATCATCATATTACTAGAAGATGTATTTTCAGACTCCTGTGCATATAAACAAATCCTATCACGAGCTGCTACTGTTATATCTCCAGTATAATCAGTCAAGTCTCCTCCATTCTTAGAGTATTTTAATGTGCTCCACGGACCGCTGACAGAAAGAGTGCCAGAATTTATAAACTCAAGTGTTAGAGGAATTTTACCATCTTGAGAAAGACTATTCCATTTTGCATAAAGAGTAAGATTTGCTTTTATTGGTGTATTAAAATCAAAAGGGCTCTCAGAAAGAGTATTACCGCCATCGGTAGAAGTATACCAGTTTGCAAAAACAAAACCTTCTGTTTCGTTTTCGGGTTTTGTTGGATCCTGGGGCAATGTAATTTTTTGTCCTTTTACTACAATCTGACTATCAACCGCGCTCCCCCCCATCGAATCAAACTCAACAGTATATTTAGGTTTGCTTTCTTTTGGATTTACAGAAACTGTACAGGCCGCAAAAGAAAATGCAGCAACAAGGCCAAAAAGGATTGCGAAGGATTTTACAGAACTTTTCATAATATACTTCTCCGGGAAATTAATAATATTTAATTATACTATGAGAAATAGTTATTGTAAAATTTATTCTGAAATGTGGATTGCGAACGTGGCAATCTATGGTTAAAAAAACGATTCCCGGGCACAAGCCCGGGAATGACAATTTTTTATGACGTCCTAGTCGCTGTCTTCGTGTTCAAAAGAAGGCTCTTCAGCGGCATTTGCGGCTTCGGCTTCTTCTTCGAGGCGGCGGCGTTCAAGAATCTCGTTCATCTGAACATCCAAGTCTGTGGCAGATTCGTCAAAGAGCTTGATATCCTTGTAATTCTTGATACCTGTACCGGCTGGAATCATGTGACCAATTGCAACGTTTTCCTTAATACCGTGGAGGCCATCTGTTGCTCCGGAAATTGCGGCATTTGTAAGAACGCGTGTTGTTTCCTGGAAGGATGCAGCAGAAATGAATGAGTCTACGTTCAACGAAGCCTTTGTAATACCCTGGAACATTGGACGACCGATTGCCGGCTGTCCACCTTCAGCGATTACACGGTTATTTTCTTCGTGGAACTTGTACTTATCAACCTGCTGACCAAAGATGAAGCGTGTATCACCTACGGCAACAATTTCGACCTTGCGGAGCATCTGGCGTACGATAATACCAATATGCTTGTCGTTGATGTCTACACCCTGAGCACGGTATACGGCCTGGATTTCGTCCATCAAGTAATTCTGCAAAGCGTTTTCACCAAGGATTGCAAGAACATCCTGTGGATTTGGAGAACCTGCGCAAAGCTGTTCACCTGCTTCTACCTTATCGCCATCACGCACAATCATACGCTTGGTCATTGGTACATAGTGTGTAAACTTCTTGTTGTATTCGTCTTCGATTGTAATTACACGCTTACCTTTTGTAATACCGGCAAACTTAACGGTACCAGAAATCTGTGCAAGTACACAAGGATTCTTTGGCTTACGTGCTTCGAACAATTCAGATACACGAGGAAGACCACCAGTAATATCCTGTGACTTAACAGCTTCCTTAGGAATCTTAGCAAGCATAACACCGGCTGCAATCTTCTTCTTATCGTCTACAAGCAGAGTAGCTCCGGCTGGAAGATAGTATGTACCTCTTTCGTTACCAGCTTCATCTGTAATAAGAATACGAGGCTGTTTAACATCAAGGTGAAGATCTGTAATAACACGTTCTGTAGCACCAGTATCCATGTCTACACGTTCATCAAGAGTTGAACCTACGATGATATCTTCAAAGTGAATGTATCCGTCGCTTTCGGCAATAATTGGATCAATGAACTGTTCAAATTCACCAATTGGTTCACCCTTCTTAATAATATCGCCGGCCTTAACATTGAGCTTAGAACCGTTTGCAATTTCAATCTTCTGTTCTTTGCTTGTAAGGTACATCTTCTTGCCAATGATAACAACTTTACCCTGAACAGTTGATGTAACTTCCTTGCCTTTGTGAGAAAGAATTGGTTTTCCGCGTTCTACACTCATTCCGTCTTCTACTAAAAGTTCATCGTCCTTGCTGATATCAACTTCATCAAGAATGCGGATAACTGTCATGTAACCCTTACGTGTGAACAACCATGTTTTACCACGGTTTGTTTCTACGTGAGTTCCCTGAACATCCTTCAAGATTGCATTGAACTTAAGAACGATGTTGTTATCTTCTGTAGACATTTCGGCAGTACCACCAGAGTGGAAGGTACGAAGTGTAAGCTGTGTACCTGGCTGACCGATTGACTGAGCAGCAATAATACCAACTGCTTCACCAATTTCTACAATCTTATTGCGTGCAAGGTTCTTACCGTAACACTTAACACAAATACCGTGCTTAGCTTCACAGGTAAGTACAGTGCGGAGCTTAACCTTTTCTACACCGGCTTCTTCAATCTTCTTAGCCATGTCATCATCAATGTATTCGTTTACATCGCAGATGAGTTCGCCTGTAATTGGATGAACAACGCGTTCAATTGTAAAGTGTCCTACAATTCTTTCGTGCAATGGAACTTTGATATCATCGCCTTCCTTAATTGCTGCATAGTCAATACCGTTGATTGTAGAACAGTCTTCTTCGTTGATTACTACATCCTGAGCAACATCAACAAGACGACGTGTCATGTAACCGGCATCGGCTGTCTTAAGAGCAGTATCCGAAAGACCCTTACGTGAAGCGTTTGTAGAAATAAAGTATTCGATAACCGAAAGTCCTTCATAGAAGTTTGACTTAATAGGAAGCTCAATAATTTCACCATTAGGCTTAGTCATCAAACCACGCATTGCGGCAAGCTGAGAAATCTGACCTCGAGAACCTCGGGCACCAGAAGTAGCCATCATGTAGATTGTATTGAAGCCGTCCTTGTCTTTTGCAAGGTTATCCATCATTATCTTTGTGAGTTCGTCGTTTGTACGAGCCCAGATGTTACATACAGAGTTGTAACGTTCGTCTGCAGTTGTACGTCCATGGCTGTAGTCGTAAACAATCTTTTCTACTTTCTTGTTTGCTTCTTCAACCATCTTTGTCTTTTCTGCCGGAACAAGGATATCATCCATACAAAGTGTTGCACCGTAGAAGGTAGCGTTCTTATAACCAACATCCTTAATTGCATCATGCATCTGGATTGTAAGCCATGAACCCTTTGTGTGATATACATGTTCGATCATCTTTTTCAAAGACTTGTCGTACATCTGGCGGTTAACAAAATCAATACCTTCCGGCATTGCTTCATTGAATGCAAGACGACCAGCAGAAGTCTCGATCAAATCACCTGCCTTAAAGTCCTGAGTTCCACTTACAAAAGCGCTGTCACCCTTAACCTTAAGAGCTGCACTGTTGAAAGAATCCTTAGGAGCAGGAACCTTAATAAGTGCCTGCCATTCAATATTACCAAGTTCTGCTGCCATGCGTACTTCATCAGGAGTAGAGAAACGTTTTCCTGTTCCCTTTGCGTTTGGCTTGATAGCAGTCATGTAGTAAATACCAAGTACCATGTCCTGAGAAGGTGCAACGATTGTATTACCGTTAGCAGGGTCAAGAAGGTTGCGGGCAGAAAGCATCAAAGTCCAGCATTCCATCTGTGCAGCCTGTGTTAAAGGTACGTGGATAGCCATCTGGTCACCATCGAAGTCGGCGTTGAAAGCTTTACATGCGAGCGGGTGAAGCTTAAGAGCCTTTCCTTCTACAAGGACTGGTTCAAATGCCTGGATACCAAGACGGTGGAGTGTAGGCGCACGGTTAAGCATAACAGGGTGCTCTTTTACAACTTCATCAAGGATTGCGAATACTTCTGGAGATTCGCTTTCTACAAGCATCTTTGCCTTTTTAATATTGAATACTACGTCTTTGTCGACGAGTTTTTTCATAAGGAACGGCTTGAACAATTCCAAAGCCATTTTTGTAGGAAGACCACACTGCCAGAGCTTAAGTTCAGGTCCAACTACAATTACAGAACGTCCAGAGTAGTCAACACGTTTACCAAGCAAGTTCAAACGGAAACGTCCCTGCTTACCTTTGAGAAGGTCAGAAATAGACTTTAGTGGGCGGTTAGAAGCACCCTTAACTGCACGCTTGCGCTTTGTGTTATCAAAGAGGGCATCAACTGCTTCCTGCAGCATGCGCTTTTCGTTACGGATAATGATGTCCGGAGCCGAAAGCTGCTGCAATCTCTTAAGACGGTTGTTGCGGTTGATAACGCGGCGGTACAAATCGTTGAGGTCAGATGTAGCAAAACGTCCACCATCAAGCTGAACCATAGGACGAAGCTCAGGAGGAATAACCGGAATTATATCCAGAATCATCCATGAAACTTTGTTTCCTGAAGCGCGGAAGTTTTCTACAATTTCAATACGGCGAAGAAGTCTCTTGTCAGACTTAGCACCCTTTTCGATCATCTTAAGACGAAGTTCAGAAGCAAGTTCATCAAGATCAAGGCGTTCAAGCATTGTCTTAATAGCTTCGGCACCCATGTCTGCAACAAAGGCATTACCATAATGGTCGAAGGCTGTCTGATATTCTTCTTCTGTCAAAAGCTGCTTTTCTTTAAGGTCTGTATCACCCGGATCAATAACGATGTACTTTTCGTAGTACAAAACTGAACGGAGTGCTGCAACCTGAAGGTCAAGCAAAAGACCCATACGGCTTGGAACTGAACGGTAATACCAGATGTGGCTTACCGGTGCTGCAAGCTCAATGTGTCCGGTTCTTTCACGGCGAACTTTAAAGTGAGTAACTTCTACACCACAGCGGTCACAAATTACACCCTTATAACGGATAGACTTGAACTTACCGCAGTAGCATTCCCACTCTTTAGTTGTACCAAAGATTCTTTCACAGAACAAACCGTCTTTCTCTGGGCGGAGAGTTCTGTAGTTTATAGTTTCAGGCTTTTTAACCTCACCATAAGACCATGATCTGATAGTCTCTGGAGAAGCCAGTTTAATCTTTAAGCTGTCAAAATCCTGTACATCACGCATTTGCATCCTCCTTGTCAAAACCGGAAGCATTCTTTTCGATTAATTCCTGGTCACGTTCTGTAAGGGCAATCTGCTTTCCTTTAGCATCATAGATAGTAAAGTCAAGAGCAAGACCACGAAGTTCCTGTACAAGTACGTTGAATGATTCAGGAATACCAATTGGTGATGAAGGGTCACCCTTTACGATAGATTCGTAAATCTTTGAACGACCGTTCATATCATCAGACTTGATTGTCATCATTTCCTGGAGGGTATTAGCAGCACCGTATGCTTCGAGTGCCCATACTTCCATTTCTCCAAGACGCTGACCACCAAACTGTGCCTTACCACCAAGAGGCTGCTGTGTAACAAGCGAGTAAGGACCTGTAGAACGAGCGTGCATTTTATCATCAACAAGGTGATGAAGCTTCATATAGTAAATAACACCAACGAAAATTGGGTTTACGAATGGTTCACCAGTGCGTCCATCATGAACAATCTGCTTACAGCTGCGAGGAAGTCCTGCTTCTTCAAGCTTATCGGCAATCATCTTCTGAGAAGGAGACTGGAATACAGGAGACTCGAAGAACTGATTCAAGTACTTACCTGCAATACCAAGTTCTGATTCAAGAATCTGACCAATGTTCATTCGGGAAGGTACACCAAGAGGGTTCAAACAAACATCGAGTGGAGTACCGTCTTCGAGGAACGGCATATCTTCAACAGGAAGGATGCGTGAAACAACACCCTTGTTTCCGTGGCGTCCGGCCATCTTATCACCTTCGCAAAGCTTACGTTTGTTGGCAATAAGAACCTTTACAACCTTATCTACACCAGGGTTCAGGTCATCACCATTAAGGCGGCTGAGCTGCTGGATATCGATTACAATACCTTCTACACCGTGTGGAACATGGAGAGAAGAATCGCGAACTTCCTTGGCCTTTTCACCAAAGATTGAGTTCAAAAGCTTGAATTCCGGAGTTGTTTCTGTTTCTGATTTAGGGGTAACCTTACCAACAAGAATATCACCAGAGCGAACCTTAGAACCAATGCGGATAATACCGTCGTTATCAAGGTTAGCAAGAGCTTTTTCGGCTGTATTTGGAATATCGCGGGTAATCTTTTCTGGTCCAAGTTTTGTTTCGCGGATTTCGATAGAGTACTCTTTAATATGAATAGAAGTGTACATATCTTCGCGAACAACACGCTGAGAAATAAGTACAGCATCCTCATAGTTGTAACCATTCCAAGGAACGAATCCTACAAGAATGTTGCGTCCAAGAGCAAGCTCACCGTTGAAGGTAGCAGGACCATCTGCAAGAACTGCACCAGCTTTTACCTTTTCGCCAACAGCTACAGTTGGGCGCTGATGATAACAGGTATCCTGGTTTGTTCTCTGATATTTAAGAAGTGTATATTCGTCAATTTCGTCTGACTTATTAACTTTAACCTTTACGCAGTCACTTGAAACATAAATAACTTCACCGGCGCGTTTAGCTTTAACAAGTACACCTGAGTCGTAAGCACACTTCTTTTCCATACCTGTACCAACATGTGGTGGCTCAGGGAACAAAAGTGGAACGGCCTGGCGCTGCATGTTACAACCCATGAGGGCACGGTTAGCGTCGTCGTGTTCAAGGAACGGAATAAGAGAAGCAGAAACAGAAATAATCTGGCGTGGACAAACGTCGATGTACTGAACGTCCTTTGGAGAACGCTGTGTATAGTCACCGTGGCGGCGGCAAGGAATAGTTTCTGTTGGGAAAGAACCGTCTTCCTTAATACCTTCTACCAACTGACCTACGTAGTACTTGTCTTCGTCCATAGCAGAAAGCCAGTCAACCTTGTCTGTTACCTTTCCGTCTTCTACCTTGCGGAATGGAGCTTCAAGGAATCCGTAGTCATTGATGCGTGTAAACATTGCAAGAGAAACAATAAGACCAATGTTCGGACCTTCAGGAGTTTCAATAGGACACATGCGTCCGTAGTGTGAATAGTGAACGTCACGAACTTCAAAGCCGGCACGATCGCGTGAAAGACCACCAGGTCCAAGAGCGTTCAAACGGCGTTTGTGGGTAAGTTCTGCAAGAGGGTTTACCTGATCCATGAACTGTGAAAGCTGTGATGAACCAAAGAATTCTTTGATAGAAGCAACGATAGGTTTGATAGAAATCAAATCCTGTGGCTTCATTGTATCTGTTTCTTTAAGGCTCATGCGTTCCTTGGCAATGCGTTCCATTCTTGCAAACGCAGACTTGAGCTGAATAGTCATC
The DNA here is from genome assembly GCA_017651065.1 of Treponema sp. Classification (GTDB taxonomy): domain Bacteria; phylum Spirochaetota; class Spirochaetia; order Treponematales; family Treponemataceae; genus Treponema_D. Next base: position 66,031 of record JAGCDP010000022.1, on the reverse strand, counting down.
AACTCGCCTACAGAACGGATACGGCGGTTTCCAAGGTGGTCAATATCATCTACCTGTTCATCGCCAATGTATACCTTAATGAGGTACTTCATTGTGTTGATGATATCGTCCTTAATGAGAGTAAAGTCTTTTACATCGTCTGAATAATCAAACTTTTTGTTGAGCTTATAGCGACCAACACGTCCAAGATCGTAGCGGCGTTCAGAGAAGAACAAAGAGTTCAAATCTTTTTCGGCCTGTTCTACAGTCATTGGTTCGCCCGGCTGCAAAATAGCGTAAACGGCTGCAAGACAATCTTCCTTAGTTGGTTCATTGTCGAGAGAGCCTTCTTTTACGTATTTGATTTCCTCACGGTCAAAACAGTTGATAATCATCTGTGAATTGAGTGATGTATTCTTCTGATCACTGCCGTTTGTAGAGTCAAAGCGGATTACACTGATTTTATCAATCTTGTTTGCAACAAGGTCATCAACATCATGAGGATGAAGTCTTGTACCTGCATTGAAGAGGCGCTTGTCTTCTCCGTTTTCATCTTTGATAATGATAGCATCTGCAAGAACCTTGTCTACGAGTGACTCTTTTCCGGCAGCGTCTGTCTTTACCTTGATTGTTTCTGTGTCATAGAAACAACGGATGATTTCTTCGCGGGTACTATATCCAAGAGCTCTGAGGAAGATTGTACCAAGAATCTTCTTTTTGCGGTCAATCTTTGCAAAAATAAGCTCTTTTTTCTGGTCAATTTCAAATTCAAGCCATGAACCGCGGTATGGAATAATACGGCTTGAGTAAACACCCTTGTCGTGGCAGAAAATTACGCCAGGAGAACGGTGAATCTGTGAAACAACAACACGTTCAGCACCATTGATAACGAATGTACCACGGTCTGTCATAAGCGGAATGTCGCCCATGTAGATGTCTTTCTGAAGAATGGCACCTGTCTGGAGGAAATTCAAGCTGATTCGTGCTTTGAGAGGAACAGAATAAGTGAGTCCCTTCTGTTTACATTGAATTTCTGAGAATTTGATGTTGTCCCAGTCCAACTCATAAAAATCATACTCCAGAGCCATGTCGCCATTTGGACTTTCAATAGGGAAAGTAGATTTAAATACTTCCTGAAGTCCCTGGTTCAACAATTCTTCATGTTTTTTGGTTTTGTCAGCCTGAAGAAAATCTTCGTAAGATGACGTCTGGATGGCGATAAGATTAGGAACTTCCATGAAGTCCTTAATGTTCTTACCGATGTACTGACGGTTGATTGTTCGGGTTTTTGCGAACATCAGTTACCCCTCTTTTTATAGGTTCAGCCGGATTTCTGCTACATGCAAGAAACTCTGCACAGCACAGAAGCAGCCGATTTTTTACATAAAAATGCGTAAAGGGATACCCGCATAAAACGGGCATCCCCTTAATTAAAATGACTCTGCACGTGGCAGAAATCAATTATTTCTTGCTAGCTTTACCACCAGCTTCTTCAATCTTCTTGATCATGTCGTCAGCTTCAGTCTTGTTTACGCCTTCCTTAAGAGTCTTAGGTGCGCCTTCAACGAGAGCCTTAGCTTCACCAAGTCCGAGACCTGTGATTTCGCGTACAGCCTTGATTACTGGAATCTTCTTTGCTGCGTCGAATGATTCGAGAGTTACTGTGAATTCTGTCTGTTCATCGCCACCAGCTGCGGCTCCTCCTGCTGCTGCAGGACCTGCTGCTACTGCTACTGCTGCTGTAACACCGAATTTTTCTTCCATTGCCTTTACGAGTTCTGAAACTTCAAGAACTGACATAGATGCGATTGCATCAAGAATCTGATCATTTGTGAGAGCTGCCATATTGTCTTCTCCACTCAATTAATTATTTATATTTTCCACCAAGGTGGCGGCAGGTCTTCCTCAACTGAGGCTTTCTGCCCTTTTCACACCGACAGTCGACAGCTATGAAGCCTGAAGGTGTGTAAGCCCGCAATGCGGACCAAAGTTACTTATTCAGCTTTTGAATCTGCGTAAGCCTTCAATGTAGCGGCGAGCTTCTGAACTGGGCCGTTCATTGCAGACATAAGCATAGCAATAAGCTGGTTCTTGCCAGGTACCTTTGAGTAAGCTTCAATCTTAGCTGCATCATAGATTTCGTTGGCAATGCTTGCACCCTTAACACTGAGTGCTGGTGTATCTTTTGCAAAGTCAAAAAGAACCTTTGCAACTTCGTTTGAATCCTCTTTTGCCATAGCTACAACAGTAGGACCCTTAAGATAGTCGGCAACGTTTTCTACCTTCATATCTTCGAATGCAATGCGTGCAAAGTTGTTCTTTACAACCTTAAGAACTGCATTCTTTTCACGAAGCTTATCTCTAAGAGCAGTAATCTGCTCTACTGTAAGACCGCGATAGTCAGCGAAAATGAAGTCGCTGTAATCAGCAAATGTCTTTTTTGCGTCTTCAATAGCCTGAGCTTTAGCAGGCTGAATTTTCTTTGCTCTTACTGCCATTATTCGCCTTCCTTATAATCAACCCAAACACCTGGGCCCATAGATGAACTGATTGATACAGAGCGGATAAATCCAGCAGCTGCACCAACAGGCTTTTTCTTGCTTACTTCTGAAAGAAGTGTAGAAATGTTAGCAACGATTTTGTCTGCATCCATTGAACACTTTCCTACAGCAATGTGAACGATACCAGTTTTGTCTGCGCGGTATTCTGTACGACCCTTCTTAAGTTCTGCAACTGCTTCACCTACGTTAGGAGTTACAGTTCCAGTCTTAGGGTTAGGCATCAAACCTTTGCGTCCGAGTACCATACCAAGACGACCTACATCCTTCATCATATCTGGAGTAGCAACACAAACGTCAAAGTCGAGCCAGCCGCCCTTTACTTTTTCGATGTATTCGTCTGAACCGGCAAAAGCGGCACCAGCATCCAATGCTTCCTTAACTTTGTCTTCCTTACAGAAAACAAGAACTTTCTTTTCGCCACGGAACTGATTAGGGAATACCAATGTATCACGAACAGTAGCATTTTTTTCAAGACGAACAGAAATGTGTGCTTCTACAGTTTCGTCGAAGTTAGCAAATTTCATGTCCTGAACCATTTTACAAGCTGAAGCTACATCATATTTCTTTGAAAGATCATACTTTGCAGCAGCTGCGTTATATTTCTTTCCATGTTTCATATTACTGCTCCACCTCTACGCCCATACTGCGTGCAGTACCGGCAATGATTTTCTTTGCTGCTTCAATATCGTTTGCATTGATATCTGGCATCTTTGTTTTTGCGATTTCTTCAAGATCTGCCTTAGACAATGTAGCAACCTTGTCACGAAGAGGATTTCCAGAACCCTTTTCGATTTTGCAAGCCTTCTTAATAAGAACAGCTGCAGGAGGAGTCTTGAGAATGAATGTGTAAGTTTTATCCTGGTAAACTGTGATTACAACAGGAATGATGAGTCCGCGTTCCATTGTCTTTGTTCTGTCGTTGAATTCCTGAACAAACTTAGGTGCGGAAACTCCGTGAGGACCAAGTGCCGGACCAATTGGAGGAGCTGGTGTAGCCGCTCCTGCAGGACACTGCAACTTGATAATAGCCGAAACCTTTTTTGTAGCCATTTTCTTTCTCCCAATATTGGTGTGTAAGCGCCATATAGACTACTTACTAACGAGATGCCTATGTCCAACGGACCTGCACCTCTCCCAAAAACAGGATTTATATGATTTGCATTTGGGATGCAAACCCCTGATTTTGCCTTGTAAAAGAACTTACGCCTTTTCTACCTGTAAGAATGTAACTTCTACCGGAGTAGGACGTCCGAAAATCTGAACTTCTACGCTCAGTTTTTCCTTTTCGAGATTAATCTCTTTAATTGTACCTGTAAATGATGCAAATGCACCGTCATTGATTTTAACAACATCACCAACGTTGAATGACTGGCGAATAACAGGTTTTTCGCCTTTAATAACTCCTGATTTCTGAAGCAGGTTTTTTGCCTCATCCGGAGTAATAGGGAAAGGGCGGTTATTGCGGCTTACGTTTCCTACAAAGCCTGTAACACCCTGAATTTTGTAAAGTTTTGCACATGTATCTTTCCAACCGATTTCTGGAAGATCCATTTCGAGCATAATATAACCTGGAAGGAATTTGTTATTGCGGGTCTTTTTCTTACCGTCTTTGATTTCTACAACTTCTTCTACAGGAACACGAACATCAAGAACTACATCAGAACTGATTTCCTGTTTTTCCAAGAGAGAGCGAATTGAACGTTCGATTTTTCCCTCATATCCTGTGTAAGTATGAAGAATATACCAGCATCTAGACATCTGTTTCCGTCCTACCTAAAAATCCTATCTTAAAATCAAGCGGAATAACTCAGAGAATCCCAAATCAAGCAATCCAAGAAGAATTGCAACAACGATTGTAGAAATGATTACAACTTTAATTGATGAAAGCACATCAGCCTTTGTTGGCCATACAACCTTCTTTAATTCTGCTCTGCTTTCTTTAAAAAACTGAAAAATTTTTGCCATCTTTATTTTTCCTTTTTATCAGGGCAGGCAGGACTTGAACCCACGACAGGCGGTTTTGGAGACCGCTGCTCTACCAACTGAACTACTGCCCTATATATTTATACCAGAGCGGCAATTGCCAGCCCCGGAAAAATATCAAAATTATTTTGCCTTTGTTTCTTTGTGAAGAACACTCTTCTTGCACCATGGACAATACTTGTTCTTTTCAAGCTTGCCTGTAATGTTCTTGCGGTTCTTGTAAGTAGTATAATTCTTTCTCTTGCATTCTGAACACTGCAAAGCAATGATTTCTACTGAACCCTTTTTCTTGCTAGCCATATATAACTCCTAAATAAAATCACTAAAAATGTTTTCTAAAGCCCATGTGCAGAATCGAACTGCAGACCTCCACATTACCGATGTGGTGCTCTACCAACTGAGCTACATGGGCATGCAGTATTCTTCACAAAAACAGAAAACGTGCGTCTGATAAATATATTGAAAGATGAAAAGAATGTCAATAGAAGAAGTTTGAATTTGAATATGCAAACATATGGAAAACCGATATACTTCCGCGGCGGTGTGTCCGAAGACTACTGCTGAGCTTGTATGGAAGATTTACCTCGCTGCGCTCGGCAAGCTCAGATGTAGTCTTCGGCCACCCCTTGCTCGCGCATATCGGTTTTCAGGTGTCTTCATAAGGCAGCAATTCATTTTCCACTACTTATTCCCCTACTTACATTTTCTTTTATTCTATTATATTATGTTTCTATATATTTATCTCCTTAACTGGGAAGGATGCGTATGACAAACATAGATAAACTTGTAGATGGTATTATTGATTCTTATGATAAATATGGGCTCGTGAACAGGAATGATGCGGAAAACTTTCCTAACAGGCAGACAGTGGTTTCTATTTTGAGTGATGTGCTGTCGCTGATTTTTCCGGGCTTCAGGACTGAAGAAAATATTGATCCTGTAAATATTCGTTATGTCACCGGGCAAAAGGTGAATAGCGTTATTGCTAAGCTTACAAAAGAAATTCAGAAAGCTCTTATCTATACAATGACCCACACCAAGGGTTCTTCAGATAATATAGAAAAATCTCATTGCTTTGCCCTGGCAGAAAAAACTGCCTTTGCCCTTGTCGAAGAAATTCCTGAAATCAGACGCAAAGTTCAGCTGGATGTAACTGCCGCTTTTAATGGAGATCCTGCTGCAAAAAGTAATGAAGAGGTTATTCTTTCTTACCCGGGCCTTGAAGCTATTGCCGTTCACAGAGTTGCTCACTTCTTGTTCAAAAATGGTGTGCCGATTGTCCCTCGTATCATGAGCGAACACGTTCACGGAAAAACCGGTGTAGATATTCATCCCGGCGCAACAATCGGTGAGTCATTTTTTATTGACCATGCAACCGGCGTTGTAATTGGCGAAACTACTATTATTGGAAATAATGTAAAAATATATCAGGGTGTAACACTTGGTGCCCTGAGCGTAAAAAAATCTCTTAAAGGAACAAAACGCCACCCGACTATAGAAGACGATGTAACTATTTATGCCGGAGCAACTATTCTAGGCGGAGAAACCATTATAGGAAAAGGTTCAACAATAGGCGGCAACACCTGGATTACAAAGTCGGTTCCTGCGGGATCAGTAATCACTATATAAAAAAAACAAGGTTCCCAAGGAAAATCCGAGAGAACCCTGTCGTCCTGTAACCAGGACATCGGAGAGAGTTTATCAGCTTATTTACAAGCTGACTTAAATATAGCACACATAATTTTAGAATGCAAGTATTTTTTAAAAAATTCTTGTTATTTTTAGGGAAATTCCCCTATTTTTCACACTTTTTAGGCATAAATATGTAGTCCGAGCGATGAAAAATAATTAATTACAAAAAACTCTTTCAAATTCAACTTTTACATACTATACTCAAACCATGGCAAAAAAGAACGGAACTATAATGTACAAATGCACAAACTGCGGCTACAGTCAGCCAAAATGGCTCGGCAGATGTCCTGAGTGCGGCGAATGGAATTCTTTAGAAGAAATCATCATTGACAGAAATGCGCTTACTCCAGGTGGCCGCGGTTCCGAACAGGTGCAGAAACAAAAACCTGTTGATCTTGCAAGTGTTCAGGCTATGGAAGCTGTGCGCCTTTCTACAGGAATCGAAGAATTTGACCGTGTACTTGGCGGTGGTGCTACAAAACGTTCTGCCATTCTTTTGGGTGGAGAGCCTGGCATTGGTAAATCTACACTGCTCCTTCAGACTGCTTCAAGTGCAGCTGCAAATCTTAAAAATCAGACAGGAAAAATTCTTTATGTAAGCGGCGAAGAGTCTGCTGCACAAATAAAAGACAGGGCAAACAGGCTTGGCGTAGACAGTTCAAATATTCAGGTTTTGTGTACTTCACGGCTTGAAGATACTCTTGATGCTCTTGATTCTCTTAACCCCGTTTTTGTTGTAATTGATTCTATTCAGACAATTTATTCTGCAGAAGCAGGCCTTATTCCAGGAACTGTAAACCAGCTTAAGTATTGTGCAAATGAGCTTATTGCCTGGGTAAAGGAACGCGATTCTGTTCTTATAATGACAGCCCATGTTACAAAAGAAGGGACTATTGCCGGACCAAAATCTCTTGAACATATGGTCGACACTGTAATTTCTTTTGAACGGAACACAGATGACATTCGCTTTTTGCATGCACAGAAAAACCGTTTTGGCTCAGTGGACGAACTTGGCATTTTTACAATGACAGAAAAAGGACTTGTGCCTGTACAAGATCCGGCATCGCTGTTTTTAACTAAGCGGAGCGAATCCCAGACTACACAACCTGCAGGTGTTGCATGTACACCGGTTTTTGAAGGAACCCGTGTTTTTCTTGTAGAAATTCAGGCGCTAACAGTTCCTGCAAAAGCAAGTGTAAGCCGTGTTTACAGCGAAAAAATTGACTCTGGTCGTGTTGCAAGAGTTGCGGCAGTTATTGAAAAGCGCTGCGGTTTAAAGTTCAGTGATCAGGATATTTATGTAAATGTTGCAGGAGGAGTGCGTCTTACAGAAAGTTCTATTGATGCTGCCCTAGCCTGCGCCCTTTATTCTGCCAGAACAGATATTCCGCTTAATACTAATACTGCAGTATTCGGTGAATTGAGTCTTGCCGGAGAAATAAGACCTGTAACAAAATCAAAACAGCGCATAAAAGCAGCACAGAATCTTGGGTTCAGCAAAGTTGTTGCTCCCGAAGCAGAAGAAGGCTCTGTCAAAGCAGAAAATATCAGGGAAATAATAAAGACTTTATTCAAATAAAATGATATAAATAAAAGTCGGATGCAATTCAAAATGAAGCTTAAAAATTTTTTGTTCATTTTATTTTTATTCTTTACTAATGCCATCTGGTCTCAGGCATTTCAGGAAGCAGATACTCAAATTCCTATAAAGTTTCAGCAGAGTATAGAAGTTTGTGCAAAATTTAATACCATGCAGGATTATGAACCGTCTCTTTTTTCCGGTTCGACAATATATAATATCTGGGGAAAACGCTTTTCGGCTTTGGGAGGAATCCAGATGCAGAAAGGAGACATGCAGCTCACACTTTCTGCTTTTTATTCCTTCTTTAAAAGTGAAAAGGTTTCGCTGCAAACAGGAGTTATTTACAATTTAAACTGGCTACAGGAATATAGTTTGACTAACAATTTTCTGCCATGCCTTTATTTTGAATGGAAGCCTGCCCCTTTTTATACTCTTGAAGTAAACTTTGATCTTTTGTTTAAATTCAGGCATCTTTTCATTTTTGGATTTAATCAACATCAGCTTATAAACACGACATTAGCAGTTAGCATAAAAAGCATCTTCAATCTGCCAAAGAATTTCCGCTTATATTTGGAATTTGCTTCGTTTGAAACCTTCCGATACGATATTTTCTGTGCTCCTTCGTATATTGGCGGTGTTGAGTACACAATAAACGATTCTTTTGATGTGGCCCTTGATGTAACAATTCACTATATTGATTTCTTTACTCTTTCGGCGCATTATGCAGATACAGACATTAAACTAGGAGTAAGATACAAATGGTAACAGTTTTATTATGCCTGGCTTGTATTCTATTTACATCCTGTGAATATGATTTTCAAAATGCCTTCTACAGATCAAAAGATACCGATTCCAGAACAAAAACGTGCATAACTCTTGATGATTCACAGATTCCGCATCCATCTTCTGACATTTATACAGTTGCCATTTTTTCCGATATCCATTTTGGTGGTAAACAGGCAACAAGACATGAACAGGATTTTCTAAACTGGCTCACCAAAGCAAAAGCAGACGGAAATTGTCCTGAATTCTGTATTTGTCTTGGCGATATTGCCGAACACGGTAAAGAAAGTGAATTTGCCGCTTATAATAAATTCTGCGAGCAGGTTGAAGCAATTCTGGGGGATGGGAAAGTTTATAATGTCCTGGGAAATCATGATTTATATAATAACGGGTGGAATCTCTATAACCAGATGATTTTTCCTAATTCATCGTTCTATACTTTTAAAACTAAGAAATTCAGCTGGTATTGTATAGATTCTGCATCCGGAACGTTGGGAAAAAAGCAGTTTGATAAACTAAAAGCTCTTTTTGCACAGGATTCCGCGCCAAAGATTATAATTACGCATATTCCGGCATACGGGAACCCGCTGAACTATATGGGATACTTTTCGTTCCAGAATACTTATGAAACAGATATGCTGCTTACTCTTTACAGTAAAAATAATGTTAAAATTGTTACCTGCGGGCATATTCATCAGTCATACAAGAATTATTTTAATACTTTTGTTGAATTAACTGTTCCAAGCATTACAGAAAGCAATCAATGGACTGTTCTGACTATTAATGAAAATGACGGATCGGTCAGTGAATTACTGATTTCTGGTTAAAAAAGTAAATACTGTGTCATTTTTACCCATGCACATCGTTTCAGAAAGATACAACTGAGCTAAAAAGATTCATTTGCGATGCTACCGGAGCCGGATTTGGAGCCCTTTAGTCCACCGCGATGCAAACAAACAGAAAAAAAAGACTTACACTCCCGTGAAAAACGCATAGAACCTGCGGGCTGAGCTGATTTTTTGGAAGAAATCTTGCGGTTTCCTGCGTAAATCCTCAGATTTCTTCTATGGCTAAGCGCCAAAATCCCTCAGAAGCAGAACCTATGCGTTTTTCACTCCGTTTCAGTCTTTTTTTTCAATTTCTTTTAAAAACCAGATACATTTTTACAACTTGGCACGAAACTTGCAATACATATGGTGAAACAAATAGTTCAGGAGGCAAAATATGAACGAACTTAGTTTAATTGATTCACTTTTTAATGATGTATTGGATAGCACTCCAAGTGTTATGTATCGTGCGGGTGTAAGTGCACCTCGTGTTGATGTTACTGAGGATGAAGGAGCTTACACATTGGAAATGGAATTGCCTGGTAGAACTGAAAACGACGTAAACATCGAACTTGACCACGACAATCTGACAATTTCTTCTAAGGTTACCGAAGAGAAAGAGTCTAAAGAAGATAAAAAGGACAAGAAGAAGCCTAAGTACATTCTTAAGGAGCGACGCTACAGCGAGTTCTCCCGCAGATTTGCACTTCCTTCTGATGTTGACGACGAAAGCATTTCTGCCAACTTCAAGAATGGTATTTTGACCATCAATATGAAGAAAAAGGCAATTGTAGCACCTAAAAAGATCCAGATTATGGCATCGTAATGCGGGTGCACGGCTGATTATACTGGGCGGCATTCTTCTGGATGCGGGCCCAGCATAGATCGGAAATTGTTTTGTAGGGACCGGGCTCCTGGAGGGGTTCGGGTTTTTGAATTAAGATGGTGTGCCTTGTGCCGCCATCTTTTTTATTTAACTGGCATACTGCTTCAAATGTTGTGCCGCTGCCGGCGAAGAAGTCCATTACCAGGGCGTCTTTTGGCATGGCTGTTATTTCTATGAGATGACTGATAAGTTCCACAGGCTTTGGGTTATCAAAAAGGCCTTTGTGTCCGAGCAGCTCGTCCAGATGTGCCTGTGCGTGGCGGGTCGAATCTACGCATTCAATTATGTTTCGCGGAATGATTTTCTGCGTGTCTTCGTTGAATATTTTTATGCGGGGAACTCCCTTATATTCCGGGGCAGGGCCAAAGTAAATGCGGTTATCTGCAAGAAGCGCATCCATTTCCTGGCGGGTTCGCTGCCACTGACGGGTCCACTCCACTCCCGAAGGCGATTTTATTGTAAAATAATTCTTGTGCTTTGGGTTACTACGCTTTTCGCTGAAAGAAATGCTTCCACTGAACCAGTTGCCGCGTGGGTCGTTGTCTTTATTCTGGGTTGCCCAGTCTGTTTGAGCTGTTTCTTCAAAAGGTGCCAGCTGGCGTTTGTCTTTTGCATAGCATAAGGTGTGCTGCTGGAGCGTGCGTGACCAGGTGTCTTTTTTTCCTTTGCCGTGGAGCCACATAAAATCGTTTACATAGTTCTGCTCGCCAAAAAGCTGATCGCACAGAATCTTTAAGTAATGAAGCTCTGACTGATCTATTGCTATGAAGATGCAGCCTGTTGGAGCAAGAAGCTCCTGTGCAAGACGCAGGCGGCGAAACATAAAGCTTAGCCATTCGTCGCGGGCAAATTTGTCGTTGTAGGCAAAGTTGTTTCCGGTGTTGTAGGGCGGGTCTATGTATATGAGGTCGATCTTTTCTTTGAGCTGGGGGCTGAGTTTTTGCAGGGCGGGATAGTTGTCGGACTGGATGAAATAGTTAGCTTCCGGCGAAAAAATAAATGGCGGTTCAAAATTCAGTTTGTTTACAAGAGAAGGATCGTCATATTGCTCAGGGGTATCATCCCAGGTAAATGTAATCATAACAATATAGAGCCGATTCCCGGACTTGAACCAACCCGTTACAGTCGCGCACGTCCTGTGCGCTCCTTCCACGGCGCCTTCGTTCGCTAAATTGCCATCCCTGGCAATTTACCAGAAAATTGCTGCGCACTGCTCGCGATTTTCTGGCCGCTCTCTACGTTACTCGGTTCAAGTCCGGGAAGCGGCTGTAAGCCGATTCCCGGACTTGAACCGAGTACCTGCACGTTACGAGGGTGCTGCTCTACCAGGTGAGCTAAATCGGCGAAAAAAATATATTTATTTTTAAATTGTTTTAGCGGTTAGCGTTACCGGAACGGGTTTCGTACATACGGCGCATATCGGCAATGTTGCTTACGATGATGTAGCTGTCGTACATTTCGATTTTGCGCTTTTCAACGAGTTTGTTAATTTCGTCGTGGGTAACTTCCTGTGTAAGGCCGGCCCAGTGAGCAATATCAGAAAGTGTAACATTGAAGCGGCGTGCTTTTTCTGCAGGATTGCTTACAGGGTTCATTTCGTCGAGCATAAGGAATACATCGGCAAGACGAGCCTGCAAATCTTTAATACAAAGAATGCGGAAGCGGCGCTTCTGGTCGTAGATTCGTTTACAGAAAAGCTTAAGAAGAACAAGTGCTGTCTGTGGGTTACCTGTAATCAAAAGCTCAAAGTTTTCTTTGTTGAATTCAAGACACTTTACGTGACCGGCAGCCATACAGGTTGCAGAACGTGGTGACTTATCAAGAATAGCCATTTCACCAAAGAATTCACCTGGCTTAAGGATATCAAGATTTTTTAAAGTTCCATTTACACTCTTTACAAGCTGAACGCGGCCGCTCTGAATAAGATAGAACGAATCTCCTGGTTCATATTCGGCAATAATAACCTGACCTGGTTCATACTCTTTTGCAAATCGTTCAAATGCCGGAAGAGAGAAAATCTTGAGCGAACCGTCATCGGTTTCTACAGGGGTATCAAGAATTCCTCGTCTTCCCTGTGCTGCCATGCGCTCATGTCTCATTTTACAATCAGCATATTTCTTTGCAATTTCTTCTTTTCTTGGATTCTGTGGATAGCGTGTAAGGAATTTAAGATATACATCCATTGCAGAACGATACTGTTCATCATCATAAAAACACTGGGCAACAGAAAGCATACCAGACTGCTGATCTACAGAGATATTATTTAAAATTGATTCTGTCTTTTTGTGAATCTGTCTTAACTGGTTTGAGAATACACGGAGCATTTTCATAATCAGCTGTTTGTTATTGCTGAAAAGAACTTCAAACTCCTGTACTGTTAAAGCAACTGCAATAGTAGGAACAAGCGCTGTAGCTGTTTCTTCACGCCCAAAGTGTCCGAATGCCGATTTTACACCAAAAAATTCACCGCTTTTTACTTGTTCAATTACAGGCGCACCGGTTTCAATATCTGTACTCTGAAGAACGACAGCACCAGCCTGCATGATGAAAACTCTGTCATCATGATCGCCTTCAAAATAAATGACGGACCCTTTTGTGTATTGCATCGCTTTAGGCATATCTTTTTTAATCTCCTGATTTGCAGATTATTCTACATTATATCACAACATAAAAAAAAATGCTATTATAATCGTATGATTGATTTACATGTTCATACAACAGCTTCCGACGGACAATATACACCTGCTCAAATTATAGAAAAGGCAGCAGAAAAGAATATAACCACAATTGCAATTACAGATCACGATACCGTTGCCGGTCTTGAAGAAGGCGCCGCAGCTGCAAAAAAGCATGGAATCACTTTTGTTCCGGGTGTTGAACTGAATATAAGCTATCCTACAGGCGAATTTCACCTTCTGGGGCTGGGTTTTAAGCAGATTTCCCCTTCTCTGACCGAAATTCTTGATAATCTTGTAAAAAACCGGGAGCTTAGGAATGCTCAAATTATAGAAAAAATGCGTGAAGCCGGAGTTGATATAACTTTAGAAGAAATGCAGGCCGATTTTCCGGATACTGTGCTTGGACGTCCTCATTTTGCGGCTGAACTTGTGAATAAAAAGGTTGTAAAAACAAGACAGCAGGCTTTTGACAGATATTTAGCAAAAGGAAGGCCCTGGTATGTTGCTCGAGTGGGTTCAAATCTTGATGAAGCCATTGTTGCAATAAAAGAATCGGGCGGAGTTCCTGTTATTGCTCATCCAATGTCGCTTTATCTTTCGTGGGGTAAGCTTCCTGATGCACTTCAGAACTTTTATGAGCGTGGAGTTATGGGGCTGGAGGCATTTCATCCTGGTGCGCGCGTTACTGAATGCCTTAGACTTGAAGAACTTGCTCAGAAAATCGGATATTTTGTTACTGCAGGAAGTGATTTTCACGGAGAAAAAATCCGTGCAGACAGAAAACTTGGACATACATGCGGTGGACGCAAAATTGAAGATGAGGTCTGGGACAAAATAAAGGATATTATCCTGTAAAATAATCACTTTTTCTAAAATTTCTCACTTTTTTTCAAAAAAATTCATTTTTTTTCTCGGAATTTTTGTAAGAAGTCCATTTTTTTTTCAATATTAAGTATAGGAAAAAATACTCTAAAAAAATGGACGAGGTACTATGAAAATCTATTCGTTTTCTCCCTTTGGTTATGAGGGGGCATTGGTCACGGTCGAGGTGGATTTGCGCAGGGGCATTCCGGCAATTGATCTGGTTGGGCTGGCAGATGGAGCTGTAAAAGAGGCGCGGGAACGTATGCAGGCAGCTATAAGAAATTCGGGATTCCCTTTTCCGCCGGAGCGTGTGCTTATCAGTCTTTCACCGGCTGATTTGAAAAAAGAAGGTGCAGGATTTGATTTACCAATCGCGCTTGGGGTGCTTGGAGCAAGTGCTGAGCTTTCTAATACTGCAAACTTCCTGCCTGATCCGATTCTTGTAATGGGAGAGCTTGAACTTTCGGGTAAGGTGCGTGCTGTAAAGGGCGTGCATGCGGCTGTTGCAACTGCGGCGTCTTGCGGGATTATGCAGTGTATTGTTCCGGCTTCGAATGCAGATGAAGCTATGGAAGTTCCGGGCGTGCGGGTTTATGGAGCAGACACTCTTGAAAATGCTTTTAGGGCGCTCAGTGATCCGGCTTTTTTTATGAACAGGAATATTGGAAGAGGGGCAAAAGATATTCCTGCAGGCTGCGAAGAAAAAGACGGCGTGTTTTTTGCACAGATGCAGGAGGGTTATGAATATGCAGAAATTCTTGGGCAGCGGGAACTGATTCGTGCTTTACAGATTGCGGCTGCAGGCGGGCATAATCTTCTTGCGGTTGGAGCTCCGGGCTGCGGAAAGACTATGGCTATTCAAAAGTTTCCGGCAATTAATCCGGTTTTGACTATGGAAGAGGCGCAGTCTGTTACAAGGATCTGGTCGCTTGCGGGGCTTATAAAACCTAACAATCCTTTGATTCGCATTCCACCGTTCAGGATTCCGCATCAGACTGCTTCGGTGGAAGGAATGTGTGGCGGCGGTGTGAACTGCAGGCCTGGAGAAATTTCTTTGGCGCATAACGGCGTTTTGTTTCTGGATGAAGCGGCTGAATTCAGGTCGAGTGTTCTTCAAATGCTGCGCGTACCTTTGGAAAGCGAAAGCATTACTTTGAGCAGGGCCGGCAGAAGCACTACGTATCCGGCAAGATTCCAGCTGCTCATGGCAACTAATCCGTGCCCGTGCGGAAACTATGGTTATAAAACAAAAATCTGTTTATGCAGCGGAAAATCGATTGATCAGTACTGGAAAAAATTTTCTGCTCCCCTGCTCGACCGCATTGATTTACGTGTGTTTGTAGAAAATCAGTCTGAAACGCAGGAAGAAATTGAACAGCGCAAGGACCTTCTTACTACAGAAGAAATCCGCGAAGGAATTGCAAGAGCTGTACTTGCCCAGCGCAAACGTCAGGGAACAAAAAATGCAAGACTTTCCCCGCAGGAAATTCTTGATTACTGCGTCATGGAAAAAGATGTCCGCGATGTCTTAGATAAAGCAATCAGCCGCTACGGTTTTTCTCCAAGAGCCATAAGCAGCTGCATAAAGGTGGCAAGAACTATTGCAGATATTTCCGGTTGCGAGAAAATCGAGTCCCCACATCTGGCCGAAGCAGTAGACTTCCACAAGCTATGTGTAAATATGAGGCCGGAGTTGTAATGGATTGCCACGTCGCTGCGCTCCTCGCAATGACGAAGGCCTATTTTCAACAAATATGCCTTTACCGGAGAAGAGACTTGAACTTGCCGACAATCGAAAATCCGTTAAAAACAGAGCGCGACAGCGGTCTGTTTAGGATTATCGATATTCGGCGCGGAGCGAGATTTATCGAGCGACCCGAGTTCAAGTCGAACCATTAACGCGCGGTTAAAAGAAAAAGCTCCCCATACAGGGAGCTTGATATACCGGAGAAGAGACTTGAACTCTTACACGATTGCTCGCAACAGATTTTGAGTCTGTCGTGTCTACCATTCCACCACTCCGGCGTGAGTAGACAAAATATAACAAAAAAACGGGGGTTTTTCAAGTGTTTGATGCTTGTTATAATAATTACGTGAAGATTAATGCACACACGTTTGAAGGCACGGATCCAGAGCTGGTACTAAAAACTGTATTCGGTTACGATTCCTTCCGCCAGAATCAAAGAAAAATAATTCAAAGTGTATTAGACGGAAAAGATACTCTTGCCATCATGCCAACAGGCGGCGGTAAATCAATCTGCTATCAGATTCCGGCACTCATTTTTGAAGGAATAACTGTTGTAGTTTCACCGCTCATCTCTCTTATGCAGGATCAGGTAGATTCGCTTGAGGCCTCGGGAATTCACTCTGCTTTTTTAAACAGTTCACTAACCTGGGACGATTATAAAAAGTCAGTTGATGAAATAAAAAGTGGAGAAGTTAAAATCATTTATGTTTCTCCGGAAGGACTTTCAACAGAAAAAATCAGGCAGATTCTTGGTTCAGAAGGTTTGAAAATCAGCTGCATTACAATTGATGAAGCACATTGTGTTTCTCAATGGGGTCACGACTTCCGCCCGGACTATATGGAAATCGGCTCTTTCCGTGCTCTGTTCCCAGACGCTGTAATGATTGCGCTTACTGCAACTGCTACAGAAAATGTTCGACAAGATATCATCAAAAACCTTAAACTCAACAAGCCTCAAGTTTTTGTTTCAAGCTTTAATCGCGAAAATATCTTCCTTGAAGTTCAGCCAAAAAGAAACGCTCTGGACCAGATTGTTAACTGCATAAACAAACACTATGGTGAAAGCGGAATCATTTACTGTTATTCACGTAAGGCAGTTGATGAGCTTACAAAGGTTTTGAGCGATATGGGTTTTTCTGTTTTGAACTATCATGCAGGACTGCCAGATAATGTGCGTGCAGAAAATCAGGATAAGTTTGTAAAGGATAAGGTTCAGATTATTGTTGCGACAATTGCCTTTGGAATGGGAATCAATAAACCGAATGTTCGTTTTGTAATTAACTATGATCTGCCGAAATCTTTGGAAGAATACTATCAGGAAATTGGTCGTGCCGGACGAGATGGGCTTGCTTCTACAGCGCTGCTGCTTTATTCTCCTGGTGATATTAACAAGGTTCGATTCTTTTTTGACTCCTCATCAGACCCTCGAAAGGCAGAAATGCGCCTACAGGGAATGATTAATTTTGCAACTGCCTGTTCCTGCCGCCGCCGTATTCTGCTTGGCTATTTTGGAGAAGCTTACGACCCGACAAAAGCAACAAAGGACAGCTGCTGCGATATCTGTTCCTGCGGCGAGATTCCAAAGGTCGACATGACTATTCCTGTTCAGAAACTCATCTGCTGCATCATAAGAACTCAAGAACGCTTTGGTTCTTCTTATGTAATTGATGTTCTGCTTGGCTCAAAACAAAAACGCATTATAGATAATGGCCACGATAGAATTTCAACCTGGGGAATTGGTAAAGAGCTTTGCAAAGATGATTGGTTCCAGCTGATTGATTTGTGTATAGCAGCAGGCTATCTAACAAAATACGGTGAGTACAGCATTCCTCAAATTACAGAAGATGGATACTCTCTTCTTTCTTCAAAAGAAAAAGTCCTGTTACAATTCAGAAGAACAACTCTGGCATTCCCTAAAAAATCAAGTGGCGAAAGAATCTCAACAGAAAAACGTATTGCAGAAAAACCAGCAGCCGACGACCATCAGGCAGAAGAAATCATCAAAGCACTTAAAGCCTGGCGCCGTCGCAAAGCAGATGACATGAATGTTCCTCCATACGTAATCTTCGGTGACAAAACCCTGTACGACATTGCCGCCAAAAAACCAGGCAACCGATCATCTCTCCTCCAGGTCTACGGAATCGGCGAAGCCAAAGCCGACCAGTTCGGAAAATCAATCATCGCGGTTATTAAAGATGTGATGAAGGAAGAGAATGATTAATAATGAAAGTGAATACAAAAATGCATGATCGATTTTTGAATCTTATTAACTGAACAACCTTCTGCATTCCAGATAGAATCGTTTTTCGTCGGCTTCGCCCATGGAGAAACTCTTTCTTGGAAGTGGTCCGCGGCCGTTGATTGTTTCGAAGAAGCTGTCTTTGGCAATCGGTGGTAGCAATATTCCTACTGCGTTTTCGCGTTCGCCAAGTTTGAGAACTTCTTCGCTTCCGTGGATGTAGTCGATTTCGGCGGCACCAGAACTAACTGCATCTTTCAAGAAGGCATCAATTTCCGGCTGGAGTCTTGCAACTGCGAGCTCTTTGATTCCTGTTTTCAAAAGAACATATTTCTGTGCACCGTTTCCGCCCTCTCGGTAGGCAAATCCAAAATCTGCCCAGCTGGCTTTTACTGCGGCATCAAGCTCTGCGGCACCGGCAACTTCGCTTACAGTTCCATCAAGCTTTTGAGCAAGGTGCTTTATGAGCCCTTCAACATCGGCATTGAAAATTACACGGTGAATCGGTTCAAATGTTAAACCTGTATCATAAATATTTACAATTTCTACAAGTGCATAACGAACAGGACAAGCTTCAAGTTCAGCTTCCCCTGCTCCACCAGCAACAAGCTCTGCTTTATATTCGTCCCAAACGGCTTTTGCTGTAGCAAGAGAATGGTTTCCGTCGCCTACTGCAAACAGGAAAGTTGAACCATCGGCAGCGCGATTCTTATCTGCAATCTTTGCAACTGCTTCTGTAACACCTGCAAGTTCACTTTCACTTGATAAGCCCCAGCCTGTAATACTTCCACCGTTACACATGAGCTGTCCGTCATAAAGAGGCGCATTCTTTTTTGCAGCAACACATGAACCGCCAACAAGAATATCATCCTTGTCATTTACAAGCAGCATGATATGAGGAAGTTCAAGAGGTGCACCTTTACGAATCTCTTTGCGTGGAGGAATGCGGTCTACAATTGTTGCTTCTGTAGCGCGGATATTTGCCTTGCTGAAAGGCTTCCATTCATAAGTTTCCAGATCAATCTGAGCAACAAGACCACGGCGTGTACGGCCAAAGGCGGTCTTTCGTTCTATATAAACAAAGCCTTTAAAAGGAGAAGCAAAGACACCTCCGTCCAGATAGGCCTTCATTGTTTCTCTGATTTTTTTGATTCGCTCTGACTTGTCCGGCGAGTTCAAATAAACCTCAGGCAAAATCAGATTCAAGGTCGAAGGTGAACCACCTGCAGCAGCTTCTGCCTTTTTCCAATAATCCAGATCCTGAGTATACTGGTCGCATGCAATTACAGACCACTTAGACAAATCAACATTAGCCGGGAGCAAAATCTCCGGTACTTTCATTCCAAAATCTTCAAGCTTTTTCATATTGTTGAGTATACAGTTAAGGAAGTTTTTTTGCTATAAGATACCGTTGTGTGATATAATGATTTTTACTATATGAACATTCGGCGAAAGCTCTTATATTCACTTTTTTTAATACTTTTCTCTTTGACTATTCTTGCAGGCTGTGTAAGTACAAAAAAAACTGAAGCACCTCAAAATATTGCATATTCCGATTTTATCCCGCAGGAATTTTTATGGGAACCTGTTGCCCCAGGAATTGAACGTTTTGATTTTGAAAATCCTGCAATCCCTCTTGTTTATCATGCAGTAAAAATTGATTTGACAAATGATAACCTCCAGCTTGTCTGCTATCCTGATGACGCTACAAAACAATCTGCCGCCGGAACTTTTAAAGGAATGACTACAACTACATTCGCCAAAAAAAATAACTGTATTGCAGCCATAAACGTTTCGCCGTTCGAAGGAAGATTTTTTAAAAAGAAGATTATAGGCTTGCATTTTGTAAACGGAAATCTTTTTTCTAAAGCAAATTCAAGATATTCTTCAATTGTATTTTTCAATGACAGGCATGCTCAGATTATAAAAAATCAGGAAGAAAATCTGCCGGATGGTGCAAGCTTTGCGTTTGGAGGATTTTTTACAGTTTTACAAAACAGCCAGGTTCAATATTCATTTGCCGAAACTTATAACTCACGAAGCGGGGCTGGAATTTCACAAGACGGAAAAATTTTATATCTTTTAGTTGTAGAAGGAGAAAACTCTTCTAAAAGCACAGGGCTTACTTACCAGCAGTGCGGAGAAATATTTCTGGCGCTGGGCTGCACCGATGCTCTGGAATTTGACGGAGGCGGTTCTGCAGAAATTTGTTTGAACGGAAAAAGTCTTCTGAATTATAAAAATCACCGCATTCAGGCAAACAGCTTTGGCTTTAAGGAAAAAGAATGATTCAGTCACAAAGGCAGTCTCAAAAGCAGATTCAAAAAATGTCTCAGGTTCAGATTCAGGCGGTAAATTTTCTTGCCATGTCTAATCGTGATCTGCGTGAAGAAATATATAAAACTGCTGCAGAAAATCCGGCCCTTCAAATTGTTTCTGATCCACGACGAAGCTCTGCAAATGAAAAATATTCTTCGACCTCTTCTGCCGGTAGTAGTGCTGCTTCAGATGCAAATCAGCAGGCTCTTGAAGCAATGGAAAATCGTGGCGAAACTCTGCAGCAGCATCTTATGGAGCAGCTGAATCTTATAAAGCTTCCCCCGGATGAATTTGAATTGTCGCAGAAGCTTATTTATAATCTTGATACAAACGGCTGTTACGGTTCCATGCTTGCCCCGGAAACACTTTTAGACCGTTCACGCCCTCTTCAAACAAAGCAAATGCTTACCCGCTGTATTGAACGCATTCAGCGCATGGACCCAATAGGAACGTGCTGTCAGACTCTTGAAGAAAGCCTTTTTGTGCAGGCCAAAATTTCAGGAGACGCACCACCGCTCGCGCTTTTTATTCTTGACGGACATCTGGAATTGCTGAACCCTCCGCAGGCTGATCGAGTTGTTAAAAAACTAAAGGATTATCTTAAAGAATGGCATTCCAAAAAGTTTGCACCAAAGATTGCTCTTGATGAAATTGAACTTTCCGAAGGAAACGCAGACTCTGCAATTAAATATATTACTTCATTAAATCCGCGGCCGGCAGGCGAATATATTTCTGACACCACCCAAACTGATTTTTTGCAGCCAGACATCCTTCTTTCTGTAGAAAAAAAATCGGGTTCAATTCCTGCTGATGATTTTGAAAACGGAATTGTTACAGGTGGCAGCGATTTTCATTTTCAAATTAAATATGCAAACGGCGAACTCCCGGAAGTACAAATTGCCCCGGATTTTTCCTTTGATTCAAAATCTGTTCAAAAAGCAAAAGAATTCTTACACCTTTTAAAATACCGCCAGACTTCTGTAATTCTTC
Organism: Treponema sp.; assembly: GCA_017651065.1. GTDB lineage: Bacteria > Spirochaetota > Spirochaetia > Treponematales > Treponemataceae > Treponema_D. The sequence goes on along the minus strand of JAGCDP010000022.1, from coordinate 44,901 downwards.
TTGGTTGCGCAATTGTAAGCAGCCAGAAAGATTTTTTCATAAAAGGTCCGGGCAACTTAAAACCGCTCACACGCCGCCAGATTGCCGCATCAATTGGCGTTCACGAATCAACAGTTTCAAGAATGACCGCTAAAAAAACAAACCGCAGAATTGATGTTATGGGTCAGCTTTTCCCGGCAAGCTATTTCTTTGTGAGCGGCCCTTCCCTTCGACATAGCTCAGGACAAGCTGGCTTAGGGACCACTACCTCTTCTGAAGCAATAAAAGTTCACATTTCGGAACTGCTTGCAAATTCTTCTACCCCTCTTTCAGATGAAAAAATCACAAAACTCTTGAATGAACAGGGCATAAAAATATCCCGCCGCACAGTCAATAAATACCGTAACCAGGCCGGTCTTGAAAACTCCTACAAACAGTAAAAACACCTTGACAGATGTTGAGTGGGGGGGGTATGATATTATATAAATATATATTAAGGAGTTTATTATGAAAAAACGTACTATTCTTCAAATGTGTATCTCAATTTTATTTATTGGATTTCTTGCAGGATGTAACATGCAGCCTGGAGCTTTTACAATAAACTTTGGCAATTATGATCCTTTTACTGAAAAAGTATGGGTCACAGTTTCTAACGATAACAGCAATTGTAATGTTCGTTCTGCAGAATGCTATTGGACTTTTGACGGCTCTACCCCAAGTTCTTCTCAAACACAAAATACAAATAAAAACGAAGCTGATAAAGATTTCCTCATGGATATTCCTAGTGATTTTTATGATGGTAATATTAAGTTCTTATGTACAATAACTTATTCTATGATGGGCAAAAAAGAAACTGTCACAACAAACATCACAAAGCATTTTAAAACAAAATATCATCAAGCCTCTGATAATAATCTTAATCTTGTAAAGAATAAGGGATTTGCAAAGAGTTATAGTATTGGTACAAATCCTGTTCATCAAACAAATACCATTACTTATACAGTTACTGAAAATGGAACACTGACTATTAATATAATTTCAGGGGTTGGATCCATTTCTATAAATGATGAGCTAATAACTGATGGTGGTGTTTATTCTGGTGCAGTTTCCTCAGGCACAACTATCTCAATCAAATATGATAACGCCACATATATTACGTCAGGCGCATCTTCCATTATCAGTGCGCAATATACAATTGTTTTAGAGTAGTATTTTTTCATTTGTTTTTTCCCCTTTCTCATGTTATCTTTATATAGAGAGAGTAAATTACTAGAAGGGCAAAAAGGCCCGCAAGGAGAAATTTATGGAAAAATCAATAAATGCAGTTGGATTTACATTGGAACAGAAGCAGTCTGACATGATAGATTCAAAACTTAAAAGAATTGCTTATGCAGAAGACCTTATCATCAACCTTACAATGCGCATCAAGCATGACAAGGCCTACTCGGTAGAAACAACTGTAAACTTCCGCTGGGGTTCACAAGCTCACGTTTCTAACGAAGACTTTGATTTCGGTGCTGCCCTGAACAAAAACATGGACATGCTGGATCAGAAGATAAACAAAGAAAAGGAAAAGAAACAAGAGAAATAGTTGAATTTATCTCCTATTATTTGTATAGTATACCCGTATGGCAGATAAAAAATTCACTGTTTTGGATTTGCTCGACCTGGAGCTTTCGGGGCACGATGCCTTGCAATTAAAATGTATTGCAGGACGTCGTGGCCTTCCTCGTGCCATAACAATTCCAGAAATTAACCGCCCGGGTCTTGCTCTTTCGGGCTTTTTTGAAAATTTCGCCGGTGACCGTGTTCAGCTTTTTGGTCGCGGTGAAACAGCCTATCTTTACAAACTTCACAAAGAAAAAAATACCGAAACCTTAAAGCAGTTTTTCAGCCCTGGAATTCCATGCTGTATTTTTACTTATAACAGCGAACCAACAGAAGAATTCCGTGCTCTTGCCGAAGAATACTGCTGCCCTGTTTTGCAGACAGATCTTGCTTCTACAGAATTCACTACTCGTCTTACACGTGTTTTTTCAAATATATTTGCTCCCCACAAAACCTTCCACGGAGTTTTAGTCGAAGTATACGGTATTGGTATTCTTCTTTCGGGACACTCTGGTGTTGGTAAAAGTGAAACAGCCCTTGAACTTGTAGAACGAGGTCATCGACTTGTTGCAGATGATATTATCGAAATCCGCTGTGTAAACGGAAACACTATTCTTGGTCGTGGTGCAAATACAACAATCAGCCACCACATGGAAATCCGCGGGCTTGGTATTATAAATATTTCACAGCTTTATGGTGTTGGTGCCATTCGTAACCAGAAAGAAGTTCAGCTTATTGTTCAGCTTGAAGACTGGGATTCAAGCAAGGCCTATGATCGTCTTGGTACAGAACAAGCCTACCAGGAGCTTTTAGGAGTTAAGATTCCTGTAATTGAAATTCCTGTTCGCCCTGGACGAAACCTTCCAATTATTATAGAAGCCGCTGCCATGAACGAACGTCTTAAGGACATGGGTTATAACGCAGCAAAAGACTTTAATGAAAATGTACTTAAATGGATTGAAACCGGAGATGCAAAGACTGCATATTATGGTCACGATAATTCATACTAAAATATAAATAGGCAGAAATGCCGGGGAAAACATTATGATTGAAAAAATTCTTACTGTTCAGAATCGTGCAGGTATTCATGCTCGCCCAGCTGCAATCATCGCACAGACAGCAAACAAGTTTGAAGCCGAAATTACACTTACACGAGATGATACTTCCGTAAATGCTAAATCTATTATGGGTGTAATTGCTATGGGTGCCGGTTACAATACTCAGATGACAATGACAGTAGAAGGCCCCGATGAATCAGAAGCCGCTGCAACAATTGAAGCTCTTTTTGAATCAAAATTCGAGGAGGAATAATGAAAGGTATAACAGACAGACAAAAAGAAGTCCTTACATTTATATCTTCATTTTCAGAAGCAAACAGTTATCCTCCAACAGTCAGAGAAATAAGTGAACATTTTGACATTTCAATTCGTGCAGTTCAAGACCATATTCTTGCTCTTCAGAAAAAAGGATACTTATCTCAATCACAAAAAAGAGCACGTTCTATAAAGGTTCTTTCTGATTCTGGTGTGTCGGCACCTTTCGTTGGTCGCATTCCTTTACTTGGCACAGTTGCTGCAGGCAAACCCCTTTTATGCGAAGAAAATCTTGACGGATATTTAAACCTTACTGAACCTTTTGTTCGCCCCGGAAAAAGCTACTTTGCTCTCAGAGTTCGCGGACAAAGCATGATAAATGCCGGTATTCTTGAAGGCGACCTTGCAGTTATAGAACAGGCAAGCACTGCAGTAGACGGCCAGATTATTGTAGCTGTAATTGATGATGCAATTACACTTAAACGCTATTACAAAGAAGCAGGAAGAATCAGACTTCAGCCAGAAAATCCGAATTTCCAGCCTATTTATTGCGATGATCTTCGAATTGTTGGCATTCTTTCAAATATCGTAAGAACTTACTAAACAGCACTGGAGCAGTAAGACAAGATAATGACACCACCGGTTTATTTATATAACGGCCCCGAATTTGGTCAGAGAGATGAAGCCGTAGATGCAGTAATCAAAACACTCGAAAAAAAATTCGGCGAAAGTGAACAACATATTTATTATCTCAACGAAACTTCCATTGCCCAGGTGCTTTCTGTTTTAGACAACGGAAACTTGTTTTCAAGCGCCACCTGTGTAATCTGCAAAAACGCCGAACTGCTCAAAAAAAAGGAAGATATTGCTGTTGTAGAAAACTGGATCAAAAGTGTCCAGGATTCCGGCGAAGAAAGCTCTGCCCTTATTTTTGTTTCCGATGAAATTTCTGTAGATTCTAAGCTTGACAAACTTATTCCGCCTTCAAACAAAAAGAAATTCTGGGAAATGTTTGATAATCAGAAGGTACCATGGCTCACAGATTATTTCCGCAAAAACGGCTACAGCCTGCAAGCAGATGCAGCCCAGATGATTTTGGACATGGTAGACAACAACACGCTGGCACTTAAAAATGAATGTTCACGTTTCTTCCTGGTTCTTGAAAAAGGAAAAACTGTTACCCCAGAAGATATAGATTCTTTCTTAACTCATAACCGCGAAGAAAACGCCTTTACACTTTTTAAACAGATGGTAACAGATTCAGAATCATCAGAAAAACGCTTTTCAGATGCGCTTGAGGTTCTTCAGGGAATAAGGCTTTCAAAAGATAATTCTTCTGTTTCAATAATTGCGGGACTTTCGTCATGCTTCAGGAAACTTGTTTTATGGCACAAACTTCAGACCGAAAGCAACGGCGGCTACGGCGCAGATGATTCTACTCTTAAATCAAACGGATTTGTAAGTAATCTTATGCAGAACCAGTACCGCAAGGCTGCAAAAATCTGGACAATAGGACAGGCAACTGCAATACTCGCTATTCTTGCTTCTACAGATATGCAGATTCGCTCAGGCGGAACAATGATGGAAGATGTTCTTTTGCAAAAAATGCTTTTTGAAATTATTGTAAAAAAAGGCGCAACCCTGGCAACCGCAGAATATTAAAGTCGCGGGGTCCCTGAGCCTGTCGAAGGGTCGCTAAAGTTCTATTTTATTCAACAAATCTTTCAATGCAATCAATTCTTCTTTGGTTAAGGTCAAACCCTTTCCCATTTTCTGATGATCTGGTGACCAGCTGCGTAAATCATATTTTGCAGGACGACCACCCCAGGAAACAAGATTCAACTCAAGATTCCAGCCGCCTTTTCCTTCGGTAACCAGACCTAAACTTTGCTCTATAGAAAATGAAAAATCATCTGCCATAAAAACCTCCGTTTAAACATATTTTACCACATATTTTCTATATAACGAGTTTTTTTTACCGAATTTGCCACAAAATACCGATAATAAAGTTGTAAGAATGTATTTTATAGGTTAAAATATAACTAATCTTTAAAATGTGAGGATTATTATGAAAAAATTAGCTTTTTGGGCTCTTTCGGTTTTCCTAATCCTTTCGCTCATTTCCTGCGGTTCTAAAAAGAAACCAGAAGATACAGCGAATCCGGAACCACCGGCAGTTGAAGAAACTGTAGAAGAGACTACAACAGAACAGGCTGTCGAAGAAGCAGTAAATCAGGCAGGACTTGAACTTGCTCTGGCAAATATGAATTCTTCAAGACAGGCTGCAATCGATTCTGACGCCGAAGAATATGCTCCAGACTATTTTGATACCCTTGAAGAAAAATATAACGATCTCAAGGCACGTGCAGCAAATGGCGAAGATGTTACAGCTGAATGCAATGATCTTGCAAAACGATATCAGGCTCTGGCCGCATACGTAAACGCACTTGATGCAAAGGAAACAATCGATGATTACGAACTTCCACCTCTTGCACAGGCTGCTTACGACAAAGGCTGCAGTGAACTTGATGATTTTGAAAAGCTCTTTGAAGATCCAAATGCAAGTGCAGATGATCTTCTTGCAAAAGGAACTGGTGCATACGCAAGCTTTAAGACAGTTCTTGTAGCTCTCTACAAAGACATTGCAAAAGATGCTCGTGCAGATGCTCTTGAAGCAAAGAAAGATGCAGACTCTGTAAAAGCAGGTGTTTCTGAAAAACGCGAATACAATCGTGCAGTTGAATTATTCAAGAACGGTGACGCAAGTTACTCAATGAACGGATATGAATCTGCAACAAAGTCTTACGACGAAGCTTATGATATTTTCACAGAGCTTTATGAAACAATTTCTGAAAAACGCGCTGCTGCTCTTGCCGCAATTGAAGCTGCTAAAAAGAGCGTAGAAGCAAGTGCTGCAATTGCAGAAGAAGCTGACCTTGAAGCACCTCTTACAGGCGATGTTGACGGAATTGAAGATGAAGACGCAGTTCTTCTTGAAGAAGACAACTATGCTGATCCAGAAGATGCCGAGGTTTATCTTAGTGAAGAACTCCAGGTTGGAGGTGATGCAAAATGAAAAAGTTAGTATTGATTTTTGTTGCAGTTTTAATGACTGCCTCTATTTTTGCTGTTAGTTACAAGAACAACACATATCAGAAGCTTGCCGACGAATATACAAAGAAAGCTGAAAAAGCTATGGACGCCGGTGAATATGATGATGCAATCAAATATTCAGAAGAAGCACAGAAAAATGCAGAGCTTTCTAAAGCATTTGTAGCAAGAATGCTTGCTATGGGTGAAGCAGAAGACAATATTAAGCTTGCAAAGAATAAGATTGCATGGGCCGAAAAGATTGATGCTCCAAACATCTATCCTATGGCTTATACAGCAGCAAAAGAAAATCTTGCAAATGCAGAAACTTCTTTTGAAGCAGAAGAATGGGGCCGCGCAAATGAATATGCAAAGCTTTCACTTGCAGCTCTTGAAGGAGTTACAGAAGTAACCCCTCTTCCTGCTGAATATATTGTTCGCCCATGGGCAGAAACAAAAGACTGCTACTGGAATATTTCTGGTCGCCCTTATGTTTACAACAACCCTCTCCTTTGGGAAAACCTGTATCAGGCAAACAAATCAAAGATGCCTAAGCCTGAGGATCCAAACCTCATTCTTCCAGGTATGAAAATGACTATTCCAAGTCTTACCGGTGAATACCGAACAGGTACATACGATCCTAAGAAAGAGTATGACACTTATGGTAAATAAGAGATTGTCGGGTCAAGCCCGACAATGACATGTCATCCCCGGACTTCATTGATCCGGGGATCTTTTTTTTAAATAGAACATCATCGCACTCGACATAAGTGCATGTGGGAATTGTTCTGTTCCCATATCATCTATTATCTGATTCACCGGAACTCTAATAACATTTACAAATTCATCATTATCTAAATCCTGGGTGTTGGTGCATTCAAGGTCTTGAGCTAAGAAAAAATGCACATGGTTCGAAAAAAGAGCCGGATTCGGGTTTACCTGGCCCAGTTTTACCAGTTTTCCTGCACGGCAGCCTGTTTCTTCTAGCAATTCACGGCGGGCAGCTTCTTCAGGAGCCTCTCCCTTATCAATTACACCTCCAGGAAACTCTACGCTAAGGCATTTTGAACCATGGCGCCACTGTTTTACCATAAAAAACTCTTTCTGACCGGCAGTTTTATCTTCAATTTCGGGGATAACAATAACCCAGTCAGGAGCATCAAGAACTATATAGTCCCCCTGAACATCCCGGTCGTCTTCTTTATGCGTATTTCTACTGCTTGTAACATCAAAAACCGCAGTTTTTAAGAGCAGCTTCTTTTCTCCGCTGGTCCATTTGAGCTTTTCATCATCGTCTGTAAAATAGTTTGACATATGCACCTTCTAGACTTATCATAATACACAGGAGGCATTTATGGCAATTATCACACTCGCACGTCAGGTAGCGGCAAAAGGAGACGAAGTTGCTCAGGAATTGGCCGCAAAGCTTGGTTACAGCTTTATTACTCGTAAACAGTTAGAGGAGCGCATTCTTTCACTTGGATTCCCTGCTTCAAAGCTTCCAAAATACGACGAACGAAAGCCTGGTTTCTTTGCTTCTATGGCAAAAGACCGCGATGCCTACCAAAATCTTTCGCAATATGCCATGCTCGAAGCCGCCGCTAAAGGAAACGTTGTTTTTATAGGACGAGGCGCCTTTGCCCTGTTTGCTTCTGTTCCAAATCACGTTTCTGTACGCCTTATTGCAAGTGAAAAGGTCAGAATTGCACGCCTTATGGAAGAATTTGACTGGAACGAAAAACAGGCCCGCCAGCACATACAGGAAAGCGATGCCAACCGCACAGGCTTCCACAAAAACTTTTACAACATAGACGTTGACGACCCTACAAATTTCCATATGTTTTTAAACACAGGCGCTGTTTCAATAAATGACTGCGCAAATATCATTGCAGACTTTACCCGTGCCCATATCACTCCATCAAAAGAGGCAGAAGGAACAAAACTCGTAGAAGAAATGTTAAAAGCCCAGTCTGTTGTAAATAAACTGATTTTTGACTTTAAGATTGGCATAGATTTCCTGCATGCTGCCATAGAAGACGGAACCTTTGTTTTGTATGGAGTTACAGATGCACCGGGTCTTGTAGAACAGGCACTCGAAATTGTACGCAAAGAACTGCCGGAATATCCAACAAAGTCTGCTGTAAGCATTGTGCATGACTTTAAGCAGTTTCAGTAACTCGGTTGACTTTTATCTACCGATTAGCGATAATTAACCTATGAAAACTTCAAACGGATTTACACTTACACGCATTCTTTTTGCGCCTATATTTTTTATATTATATTTTATTCCAATCTGGACAGGGGCTTTTACAAAACTTTCGCTTTTAGTTGCTATTCCGCTTTTGTGTTTTGCTGAATTTACCGACTTTTTGGATGGTCACTATGCCCGCAAACACAACGAAGTAAGCGATTTTGGAAAGATTTTTGATCCTTTTGCCGATGTAATTCTTCATATGACAACATTTGCAAGTCTTATGTTCTCTACAGGCAGCCTTGGAGGTTATACTCCTATTTTTGTTTTTATTCTGATTATGTACCGCGAAATGGGACAGACCTTCCTGCGCATGGTTGCAGCTAAAAAAGGCATTGCAATTGCAGCTCGTAAGGGTGGAAAAATCAAAACTGTTTCTTATGTAGTTTCTGGTTTTTATGCATTGTTCCTTGAAACACTCGTTCGCCTTGATTGCGTACCAGAATGCTTTGGAACACTTAGAATCATAGCAATCTGCCTTTTTGTTCTTTCACTTATTTTGAGCTACGTTTCATTTACAGATTATTTGATTCATTTTGGAAAGACAATTAAGGAATAATGCAGAAAGTCTTTGACAATCCTTCGCAATTAGAAGCACTCGCAAAACAAAAGTTCGGCTTTCCTGATTTTATAATGATGGAAAATGCCGCACTTGCCTTAAAAAATCTTATACTTGAAAAAAAATCTGCCGGCCAGACCAAATGCCTTATTCTTTGCGGTAAAGGCAACAATGGCGGTGACGGTTATGCTCTTGCAAGACTGATTAAGGGCGAACTCGAGCCCCTGATTTTTACTCTTGAAGCCCCGGTGGCAGCAGAAGCCAAAGCCCAGTACACAATGTGCAAGAAAATGGGCATTCCTTTTATTACAAAAAAAGCACTTCTGGAACTTTTAAACGAATACGAAAAACCACAGCCTTGTGGACTTATCATTGTAGACTGCCTTTATGGAACAGGTTTTAAAGGTCAGCTTGCTCCACAGGTCCTTAAAATTTTAGAAGCTGCAAACAAAGCCCAGGCTCTTAGAATAGCCTGCGATATTTCTTCCGGGCTTGCTTTTAATGCCAGCTACACTCTTACAATGGGAGAACAAAAGCTTGCCCTTTATAGCGACAAGGCCAAAGCCATGTCTGGTAATATAATTGTTGCAAACCTTGGTCTAGAACGTTCTCTTTTTGAAAATGTTATGCTTGCAGCACCACATATCCATCTTGTTGAGCCACAAGACCTTAAGCTGCCAATGCGCAAAAATAAAGCCGCACACAAAGGAACCTACGGTCATACAGCAGTCTTTGCAGGAGAAAAATCCGGGGCTGCTATAATCAGCGCCACAGCAGCAATGAATTTTGGAAGCGGACTTACAAGTCTTATAGAACTTGAACATTCAAACCTTAAGCAGTTTAAAATTTCTCCGGAACTTATGATAAGTCCTGTAATTCCGGCAAAAACCAACTGTATTGTCTGTGGCCCTGGCCTGGAAAAAAGCCTTACCTGTGCATTAGAACAGATTTCCACCTGGATTAAATCTTCTGCTAACAAGAATCCGGCCGTTGTTTTTGATGCTGGAGTCTTTGGGAATGAAAACTTTATCAACTTTTTGCAAAAAATCCAGGCAAAAGCAAACGCCCGCATAATTTTAACCCCTCACATTTTAGAATTTTACCGTTTTTGCAAAAGTCTTAAGATTTTCCCAAAACAAATGGGCCAGATTTCTGTAGAAACCCTTACAGAAGACCCTCAAATTAAAATCCTTTTGGGGCAAAAAATAAACAGCCTCTTTCCAAATGCAACTCTTGTAATAAAAAGCGCAAATACTTTTATTGTCAGAGGTGGACAAATCTACATTATAAGCGACGGAAGTCCAAGCCTTGCAAAAGGTGGCAGCGGAGACGCCCTTGCCGGTATGATTGCCTCGTTGCTTGCACAAGGCTACACTGCAAAAGATGCCGCTATTTCTGCCTGCGAAGCCCACGCCTTAGCCGGAAAAAAGCATGGCAGCGACGCATATGACTTAACCCCTTTAAAACTTTGCCGATAATCAAAATATGGCAGATAAAAGTTCAAAGAAAAAAACAGGCCTTACATTAGCCTGCATAATTTTAGCAATTCTCATTATTTTCATTTTTTTCCTTGTAAAAAAGGATTCAATCCTTACAAATCTTAAGGAAACCAGATTTTTTGAACGCGTATTCGGTTCTACACCTGAATTTGTAGAAAATCACACTCCAAGCGAAAAGGAAACTGTAAAAATTCCGCTTGCACCGGAATCTGATGAAGTTGTTATAAAGGTTGAACCACAGACTCCTGCCACAAAACCACAGGAACCGGCAGCCACACAGGAAAAAACTGAACAAAAACAGGAACAGCAGCCTGCCGAAACTAAAAAACCAGCCGAAGAAAAGAAACCTGTTCAAAATGCATATACAGAACTTCAGCTTTGCTTTGTAGAAATTGATGCAGACGGCTCAATCAACCGCAAAATTGTAAAACGCAAGGTTGCAAAAAATGATTCTCCGCTTACAACAGCAATTAAAGCAGTAATTGCAGGCCCGGACACAACAAAATCAGAAGAACGAGAGTGTATTTCGCTCATTCCAACAGGAACAAAGCTGCTTGGAGCTCGCGTTTCAGACGGAGTTGCTTATCTTGATTTTAATGATTCTTTTGAATTTAATACGAACGGTGTAGAAGGTTATACTGCACAGTTAATGCAGATTGTATATACTGCCACAACTTTTTCTACAGTTAATTCTGTTCAGTTTTTGATTGAAGGTCAGAAAAAGGATTACCTTGGAAGCGAAGGCCAGTGGATAGGCTCTCCGCTTTCAAGAACTTCGTTTAGTCTTTAAAAGATTTCAACAATTTAGTGTAATAACTGCTCTTTGCAAGATAGCTGTCTTCATATGCAGAAAGTGCAAGATAGCTGTTTACTTTTTTTGAAGGGTTTGTTGTTATCTGTTTTACAACATAAACAACCTGTTTGTCTTCCGGCTGAGATACATGTGTTATTACTCTGATTCGGAAATTTTTTACATCAAAAGTAAATTCAGCATTTTCAATGTCTGTATATGAACCGTCTGTGCTTTCAAGAATACGGCGCAAAACATACAAATCATTCATTGCCTGATCTTCAAAATACTGAGGAATAGATGCAATAGATATAAAGGCTTCTTCGCCATACATCCACATATTTTCCATTTCCTGAGTCCAGTTTGAATCAAGTGTAATCTGCTGTCCGTCTTCGAGCTTATACTTCTTTGATTTTCCCTTAATCTTTGTTTTTGTTGGTGCGTGATATTCCTTAGCAGGAACAAAACCCTTAAAGTTATCAAAAGATTTGTCTTCTGAACTCAAAAGGCGGCCGAATGTAACGCAAGAAAAAAGCATCTCATTTGCAGGACCAAGAATCTGCTTAAGATTAAAAAGAGGAATCATGCTGTCAAAGCACATTGTTACTTTTCCGCCAAACTGCTCAAATTCCTGGCTAGAAAAAACTTCGCTTCCTGCAAGTTCATCAAGCTTAATGCGGCGTGAAGAAAATTCATAAAGCAGGTCGTGCAGATAATTCAAAATATCAACATCGTCGCCATATGGATCAACATCTGTAATAATTCTTTCACCGGTCATATCCATGAAAGAAGATTCAGGATTAACTGAAAAAAGAAGTGCCAGATTCAATTCAGGTAAACCAAGCTCGCGGTCTGCAGGTGCGTAATAGCGGATCTGATACGATGTCTCATCATAACTCAAAAGGCCGACATAGCTTTCGCGTTCAAAAGAATAGTCGCGGTAATAAACATATTCTCCGGCTGTATCTGGTACAAATGGAGTAAAGCCTGGAAGAGCAAAAGCAAGCGCACCTCCAAGAACCAATGTCATTATTAAAATCAGTTTTTTCATAGTTTTATCCGTTCAACTTATCCATTTCTGCTTTTACAATTTCAATTGCTTTAGCAGCAGCCTGTTCAGCTGGTACAAGCTCTGGAGCCTCTGCAGTGCGAAGCTTTAATTCAACATTTGGAAGATTCTTGTCGCCAACAACAATACGAATTGGATAACCCAAAAGTTCAGAGTCTGTAAACTTAACACCTGGGCGTTCGTTGCGGTCATCAAGAAGAACTTCTATACCGGCTGCAGTAAGTTCATCATAAAGCTTGTCTGCAACTTCCTTCATTTTGTCTTTGTACATAACAGGAATAACTGCAACCTGGAATGGAGCAACACTCATTGGCCAGATAATTCCCTTGTCGTCGTGGTGACCTTCAATAATACTTGCAAGAGTACGGTCTACACCAATTCCGTAGCAGCCCATAACAGGAGTAACAGGCTTTCCGCTAACGTCAAGGTAAGTTACGTTCATGCTCTGAGTATATTTTGTTCCAAGCTTAAAGATATGACCAAGCTCGTTACCTTTTTTAGAGTAGAAGGTTCCGCCACATTCAGGACAAATATCTCCAGGTTTTACAACGCGAACATCGGCAGTCATAAACGGAGTAAAGTCGCGGCCTGGTTCAACATGAATAAAGTGAACATCTTTTTTAAGACCACCGGTTACAGCGTCGTGCATTGTCATTACAGTTTTATCTGCAATAACCTGTGCTTTCTTTAAGTTTACAGGGCCTGCAAAACCAACAGGAGCGTCTGTAATGCGAACAACATCAGCTTCTTCTGCAAGTTCAACAGAGCTGGCTTTAAGAAGAGCACACAATTTAGCTTCGTTTACATCAAGGTCGCCGCGAATACAAACAGCAACAAAGTCACCTTCAAGCTCAACACCAGGATTTTCTACCTTGTAAATAAGAGTCTTAATAAATGCCTGTGGAGTTGTCTTAAGGAACTCGCTCAGTTCTTCGATTGTGCGAACATTTGGAGTAGGAATCTCTTCAACAGCAGCAGTTGTAGCAGCCTGTGGTTTTCCGTCTGCACCAAGGGCAACGTCGTCGCGGCAGCTGGCTTTTTCTACGTTTGCAGCATATTTACAGCCAGGACAAAGAATAAGTGTATCGTCACCTACTTCGCTTTCTACCATGAATTCTTCAGAACCAGAACCACCCATAGCACCAGTATCTGCACGAACAGAAATAGTTTCCAGCCCCATGCGCTTAAAGATACGGCGGTAAGCAGCTGCAGCCTTGTTGTAAGATTCGTCCAGATCTGTCTGGTCTTTATCAAACGAGTAGGCGTCCATCATTGTAAATTCGCGTCCTCTCATAACGCCATAGCGCGGACGGATTTCATCACGATATTTAGTATTAATCTGATACAATGTAAAAGGAAGCTGCTTGTAAGAATCAAGGGCATCACGAACCAGAGCAGTAAAGGCTTCTTCTGCAGTAGGAGAAACAACCATATCCTGGCCACCACGATTCTGCGGCTTGAGCATTTCGGGTCCCATTTTTTCCCAGCGGCCACTTTCCTTCCAGATTTCACCGGGCTGAATAACAGTAGGCTTCATTTCAAGCATACCGGCTTTGTCCAGTTCTTCACGAATAATTTTTTCTACCTTACGGAATGCCTTAAGTCCCATAGGCATATAAGAATAAAGTCCGTTTCCAAGCTTACGGATAAGTCCTGCGCGCATCATCAACTGATGACTGGCAATAACAGCGTCATTAGGCGCCTCACGCAGCGTCCAGATAATAAAATTAGATGCTTTCATAATGGGGATATTATAGTAGAAATAAAAAGGATTGAAAATAGGGGCGCCTGCCCCTCGCTCCAAAGTCCTCACTCGCATTCGCTCGCTCCGGTCTTTTCCGCTACCCCCTCTCCTAAGGGGTTCCACCCCTTAAAAACCCCGACCAAACTGATAAAAAAGTCGTTTTAGTCGGGAAAAAAAGGGTTCCCTTTTATACTTTTTTCGGAAATTTCCCGACCAATTTATCCAAAACCGACATTTAGTCGGGAAAAAAATGTATTTTATAAAGCCTACAATAAAAAAATTCCCGACTAAATAAACAAAATCATTCATTTAGTCGGGAATTTTACACAGATTTAATTAAATCTCTTTCAATTTTTGCCGACTAAAAGCCTAAATTTCATAATTTAGTCGGAGAAAAGCTTCCCTAGTATTATTGTTCCAATCTTATATTTCATTCCAGGCCAAACTTTTCCATCCAGATATATTAAGATCATTTGGATTATATTTGTATTCTCTTTGATATTGAATATACCATTGTCCGTTTGCCTTAATAACAATTCCTCCAACATATTTTATTTTACTATTCTTATTGAGATATTGAATTCGATTATATAGGGCCTCGGCTTTGTCTTTTGTTTCTTTTTGTTCGGTAGTCAAATCTTTTTTAGTATCAAGAATACAAATTCGACCATCGTCTAGTTTTATAATCCAGTCAGGGTAAAAAAGACTATTCTTACCTTTTATTGAATTATAATACTTGATTGCAAAAAAATCTTTACCGTTATCTCCGTTTTTAAACCACCAATTTACGCCACTTGATTCTTCAAGATATTTTATAAAATCGGTTTCGTTATCTCTTCCATTGTAATCTTTTCTAAGATAAAAGGGATTAACAATACTTCGATTCGCTGGATATTGTTCATACTCATCTGTCCAGGAGTATTCTGATTTTATTGCAAACGGTAAAGATTTTTCACTTTCTTCTGCTGTTGTTCTTTTTGCAATAAATTCATTTAAAATAGGCCGATATTCTTTTAAACTTTGAGTAATTGCCCTTCTAACCACACTGTCAACTTTAAGAACATCTTTTATAAAAACCTTGTAATACTCTATATGATTAACATTAGGGAAAACATAATTTTTAAACCAATTTCTCAACGCCCCTTTGAAACTTCCCCAAGAACGGGCAACGTTTCCTATTTTGGCATCTTCTTCAGTTTGTTCACAAAGAATGTCATAACACTTCCAGGCAAATTCATGTTCAACATCATTTTCAGACATTTCATATTTTATGTTTTTTCCGCTGTTATCATTTTCAATTGGATTTTCACTTTTAAATCTTACATTTACCATTATATCTTGTGTAAGAGAAAAGTCTGTATCAACACCTTTTTTCGCAAGTTGTTTTTTTGCATAATCTGAATCTAATATTTTCGATTTATCAATTTCAAAGAATTTATTCATTGAATTAATAAATGAATTCTCAAAGCTTACAACAGAGCCTATGTCACCATAATCTGCTCGAGAAATAAAATCACTGATAAGAAATGGATCTAATATTATTTGTGTAGGATATTTATCAAGAGCAACCTCTTTTATATCTTCAGAAAGTTTTATCACTTTATCAGTAATGGTTTCATTATCTTCCAATGTAAAAAAATCTTTTGTGATATCAGAAATTTGATTCGATAAAGTCTTTATCGAATTTTCAATCGCTTGTTCTGTCTTTTCAAATAAATCATTATCATTTTTAATATCATCCGTCACAAAATTCATTTTTTCTAAAGAAGCTGAGAATGTATCCATTGTTTGATGACAAATTATTTCTAATTGTGCTATTTTTGATTTATCTTCAGAGGCTTCTTCTTTTGCCTGATTAAAAATGGTTTCAATTCCAGAAAGTATTGTGTTTTTTACTAATTCTTTTTTTGTCTCTGGTGTTAATTTTGCTGTAAATACCTTTGGACGATTTTCATTGTGAACATCATCTGGCATTCCAATTTCACTTCGAGGAAAGTTTGTAAAGAGATAACCAGTTTGTAATAATTCATTAGAAAAATTACTATCCACAAAAGGCATTCGAAGAATTCTTCCGAGTGTTTGAGTATTAAAATTTTCAGATTTTATTTCACGAAATCGAACAAGAATATGTGCTCTAGGGCAATCCCAGCCTGTTGCAGCTGCAACTTTGAAAAACATAAAATCCACAGTGCTTTCATTTTTAGTAATACTTTCCATATTTTCATATGAATCATTCAATTTTGAAGCAATCTTTTCTTCTGAAATTCCTAACTCCAAAAGAAGTTTTTTTGAATGTTCATATTTGGTTTCAAGACCTTTGTCCTTATCTTTTTGTGTATCATCAGGAAGTTGAATCAAAACAAGAGGATTTATTTGTTTACCAACTCTTTCCCATTCGGCTTTTAATTGTAAACGCTTTTCGATAGCAAGTCTCAGAAGGAGTTTTTCAATATCTTCTCCAGTGTGTGTGATGATGTCTTCTTCTGTTTGTGCAAGAATTTCTTTTTTTATTAGACCTGCTTCTATTACATCTTTTCGTTTTACAGAAACAATGGCTGCAAGTTCTCGTCCCTTTAGATTGTAGAATTCATCTTCATCTTTTTGATCTTTGAAAGGCGTTGCAGACATCTTTACAATTACACGAGGTTTTATTGGTTCCAAAACAATTTCTTTTGCACTTTTAGAATCATAAGCATGGCTTTCATCAATTATGACAATTATTTCACGACCTTCTGCATGAGTATTTTCAAGAATATCATCATAATAATACCCGCTTTCTTTTAATTTCCTTTCATCATTATCTGGTCGACGTAATAAACGTTTATCAAATTTATCTTTTGCAATATTAAATTTTTGCCAGTTTGTAAAGAGAATATCATTTTTCTCAAGTTTCCCTTTTGAGAAATCATCAACAGTAAGAAGTTGGTTGTTTAGATTAGAAGAAAAATATTCTCGGAATTTATCCCGACTTTGCATTGCAAGGTCATCGCTAAATGTAATCCAAATAAAAGCTATATCTTCTGTAAAATCTGGTTGATTATTTAATTCATTAATAAAGCTTTCTGTAATAAATGTTTTTCCACTACCGGTGGGAGCTTGTAGAATGATTTTAGGTGTTTTATCAAGAGTGTCAGATTTTTTTGGATATAAGAGTTTAAAATTATTCACAAGAGAATCTATAGCTTTCTTTTGAAATTCTAGAGTATTCATTATAAGCCTCCGTTAAGAGATTTGTATATTTCAAGAATAGGTTTTGGAATTGCTTTGATTGTTATGTTTTTTAGATCTGTAAATTCATTTTCGAAGATATCTGGGCTTCCCCATGTAAACACAAATACTGAAGTTGGGGCATTTTTATTTTCAACTTCTTCGACAAATTTTGGAAAATCGGAAAGATCCTCAGTAAAATAAATAGCAGTATATCGTTTTCCATTTGTATATATTTGATATGAATTTGTAGCCTCTATTTCTTCAAGGGTGTTTTCAGAAAGTGAAATAAGGGTTCCTGCTTTTTGAGATAATATGATTCTATCGGAATCGGTTGCTGTTTCTGCATTGTTTTTTCCAACAAAGGTTGTCCTGAAATATTTAAGTGAATTACCGAGGCCAGATACTTCATTTTTGCTATTCTCAGGTTTATATCCATTTTCGATATTACAGATTCTCTGATAAGTTGTTTTTTCACAAATTTTATTATTTTCTTGTGCTTGGCATAAAATACTTTGACGATTACCATTGTCATCTTGATTTGCAAGAATACATGCATGTGTCGTTGTTCCACTTCCACCAAAAAAATCCAATATAATTGAATCTTTTTTTGAAGACATGTAAATCAATTGTTGTATTAATCTTACAGGTTTTTTTCCATTTTTATAAACAATTCCGCCCTCTTTTGAAACATTTCCCATGTCTTTATAAAAATCTTTCCACCAATCGCCTCGTATTTTTCTTAAGCCATAATTTTTTCTAAAATCATCACACAGTCCAAACGATGCAGAAAGAGGGAGTAATTGTCGAATTTTACTACCATTATTGTATATATAATAAAACCGGTCTTTTCCAGAGACTTTATATACTAAGCCTTCTTTGTAATCGGTTATATCAAAACCCGATATTTTATCATCTGCAAATATATTGTCGATATTCTTCTCTACAAAGTCTCGAAATAATTTATTATTTTCGTATGCGTCAGATAACTTGGAAATAGATTCTTTAGGAAAATATTTTTGAAATTCATCTTTTAAATTAACAAGTTTATTTTCTTTTATCATCTTAGAATAATGATCATCATAATCTGGCCTAAAATCATATAAAAGATTTCTTGCTATATCTTTATGACCATCTTTTGTATATATAAGAATGTATTCAGCATTTTTAACGATATTTCCTTTTTGTGCTGCTTTAACCTTCATTCCTTGAGTTGCAGACATTTCAACATGTAATGTTGTTACAAAACTAGATTCACCAAAAATTTCATCACAAAGTAATCTTAAATTAGCCTGCTCATTATCATCAATTGATATAAAAAGAATTCCTTTGTTAGAAAGTAGATTTTTTGCCAGTTTTAATCGTTTTGCCATAAAACTGAGCCAATAACTGTGACGTAAAGGATGCTCTTTAGGAACAGGCATTCCATTTGGAAATTCCTTTATAAATCTCTCATCTCTATAAACAAACTGATCTTCTTCTGTATTGCCAGTGTTGTAAGGAGGATCAATATATATCACATCAATTTTGCCAGCATGAGTATAATTCAAACATGTGAGTGCATGAAAATTATCTCCTTCTATTAAAATATGAGTAGGTTTTCCATCGTTATTTTTAATTGACTTTTCTTTTACTTCCTCAAGTATTGGAATGGCATTTTTACTTTTATCTTCAAATGCTTCTGGTACATCGATCCAGTTTAAACCATATTTCGTGTTCTTTATTTTTTTTGTTTCTTTTTCTTTTAATCTTTTGATTTCGTCTTCTAATTCTGCAATTTTATTTTTGTATTGCTGTTCTGTCTCTAAAGTCATTATTGCTTATTTTCCTTTTTTAAAATAATAGGAAATATCCCATTATTATATTATAGGGAATTTTCCCATTATTTCAACAAAAAAGGATTTTTCCTATCACAATAGAGATATGAATTTTTGGGAAAATGTCGTAGCCGAACTCGAATTTCAAGGAAAAACAAGAAAAGAATTGGCTGCTGAAATTGGCTTTGATGCCTCTAATATAGGAAAAGGCGAAAAGAATGGTAATATACCAGCAGCAGATACTGCTTTAAAAATTGCATTTGTGCTTGGAGTTTCGTTAGAATCATTATTGAACATGGAACTATCTAAGAAAAATAATACTGTTCAACCTCAACTCGATATTAAACTTTGTAAAAAGTACTATTCAATAATCCAGAAACTAAACGAAATGCCTGACAATACAAAGAATCTTTTATGTAAGCTGATTTCTGAATGGAAAGATAAATAGTTTTTCTAACTTTATCTTGAAATGTATAATTAAAGAACAAACTTAATGCATTTTCTCCCAAAGTGAGTTATAATATTTTAGAACTTCATGAAGGAGGCGTGTTATGTTAGCTGTAAAAGGTTATATCGATGGAAACACAGTTGTTGCAATTGATGATGATCTTCAGAATATTGACGGAAACGAAATTCTCATTCACATTGTAGAAAAACCAAAGTCTGATGTTACACGGTCAGCTGGTTCTGAACGTTTAAAAGCCCTTCATGCAATACAAGGTGTTCTCAAATTAAGTAAACCAATAACCATAGCACAAATCCGCGAAGAGCGTTTGAAGGAAAAGTATGGATTATGATTATATTCATAGATACAAACCTTGTTCTTGATGTAATGCTCGGAAATACAGATTTTTATGATGAATCTAATTCTGTTCTCTCTTATTGCGATAAGGGGTATGATTTTTATATTTCAGCAGCTTCCTGTACTGATATTTTTTATATCGTGAAACGGACTATACATGATACAGAAATAACAAAACAAATCATGAAAAATCTTTTAACTGCAGTTTCTGTTGCTGGTGTTGATGAAGCCTGTATTCGCAATGCACTTGAATCAGATTGGAACGACTTTGAAGATTCTGTTCAACATGAAGTTGCACAACAAATCAATGCAGATATTATAGTTACAAGAAATGAGTCTGATTATAAGAATTCTGCAGTACGAGTTATGACACCTGCGGAATTCTTATTATTCGCAAAACAGTCATAAAAAAGATCCCGAAACAAGTTCGGGATGACTATACTGTTCAGGATGACAATTCTAATCAATTTTCCACTTTCCGCCTTCATGCACAAAGCGTTTTGCATTTACCTCAAGTAAACGGCCATCTTCCCCAGACATCTTAACCATGTTTGTAAGAGGGTTTACTTCTGTAATGCGGAAGTTTGTACCGTCGTAGAAAATGTGGATTCCTTCATTTGGCAAGTTGCGGCGGGCTTCGTTGTACCAGTCAAACTCGTAAGAAAGACAGCACAAAAGGCGGCCACATTGACCAGAAATCTTCATAGAGTTGAGCGAAAGGTTCTGGTCCTTTGCCATGCGGATAGAAACGGGGCGCAATTTATCAGAAACAGCGTTACAGCAGAACGGGCGGCCACAAATACCAAGGCCTCCGGTAATGCGGCTTTCATCGCGGACACCTATCTGGCGAAGTTCAATTCGCATTTTGAAAACGCTTACTAAATCTTTTACAAGTTCGCGGAAGTCTACACGGTTGTCTGAGCTGAAGAAGAACAATGCTTTTGGCTCATCAAACAAAAAGTGTGTGTCTACAAGCTTCATGTCCAGATTGTGGTTGGCAACCTTTTCCTTAAAAATCGGGAAGGCTTCCTTTTCTTTCTGGGCAAGCTGCTTGCGCTTTTCCATATCATCGGCGTTGGCCTTTCGGTCAATTGTAACAATATCGTCTTTTTTAATGCCAATTGGCTTTTTAGATTCTCCAAGAACAAGCGCCATATCTTTACCGTAGCGTGTTGGAACAATTACATATTCACCGGCTGTGAGCGCAGTGTTTCCCGGAGTTTTTGCATATAAAGTTTCGTTAGAGTATTCAAGCTTTAAATGATAAAGAGGATAATCAATAACAAGCGCTTCTGTTTCTACAACCGCACCTTCGTTATCCTCAAGATTCGACAGGTTTTCTGCCTCGTCATCTATATCTGTTTCAAAAATATCACTCATAATAACTAATTATACCCCTAGGCCTGCATTAAGTCTACAATCAGACCTTTTATTTCGTCTGCCTGCTGCAAAATTTTAAGATTGTTCTTCTGCAGGCTCATTGTGTCGCGTACCATATCATCAAGCTTTTGATTTATTATGTTTATCATAACGCGAGGATCTCTTTGACGCGGCATTTCATTGAACTTTGAAAAAAACTGTGCCGGACGTGCAGACCCGTGAAGCTTTTTCTTGTTTTCAATGTAGTTGTTTTCGACAATATATTTTATAAAAAGCCTTACCGATTCTCTGAATTCTGCAATGTTTTCGGAACTCTGATTTTCAGAAAGTTTATTTCCTGCCTTATCAACTTCATCCTTAAGAAATACTGCGGCTTCTTCAATACTAAGCCTTGCAATTTCCAGTGGATATCCGGCTGCTTCTGCCTCACGTTCTGCTTCTGTTTTGCTAAAGGATTTTTTTATTTCGGAAAACTTAAGTTTTGAAACCGAAGAACTTTTTTCATTTTTTTTGGCATCTTTTGCAGCCTGACTTGTAGCATTCTGAAGTCCTGAGTAATAAGTTGACGCTCCCAGCGGATTTATATCACTCATGAAAGAACAACCTTCTCCTTGATTGCCTTAGACTGAAGATAAGAATCTGAAATCTTCTTGAAATGCTCTTCATCTTTAATAGAAATGCAGTGGCCGTGGAAAGTTGCTTTATCTTCAACCTGCACCTTTCGCGAAATAATATCGCCCATAACTGCTGAATTAGAAAGAAGCTTTACGCTTTCCTGAGCAATAATATTTCCTACAACAATTCCACCAACAATTACAGCCTTGGCCTTTACATCGCCTTTAATGCGGGCGCTGTCGCCAATGATTATGTTTCCGTCTGTTTCAAGATTTCCGTCTACATCGCCGTCAAGACGAACAAAACCGTTAATGTGAAGATTACCTGTAATGGAAGAACCTTTTCCGATAATTGTGTTTATGGAAATATCATCAACTTTTAAAGCCATAAGAACCTATTTTGAAAGCTTAACGTTTACGTATTTTGCAGGATCAACTACATCGGAACCAATGTGAACTTCATAATGAAGGTGAGGACCTGTAGAAATACCTGTATTTCCTACATAACCGATTATAGTTCCCTGCTCTACAAGCTGTCCTTTCTTAACGCGATAGTTACTCAAGTGAGCATAGCGTGTATAAATACCGTGATTGTGTTTAATAATTACAAAGTTTCCGTAGTTTGAATCAAAGCCTACGTTTACTACCTGTCCGGAAGCAGTTGCCATTACAGCATCGCCCGAACGGTATGTAGAAAAATCAATTCCCTTATGAATGTACCACTGATTTGTAAGAGGGTGCAGGTTTGGACCAAATGCCATTGAAACGTGAAGGTTTGGACTCTTAAGAGGACAGATACTTGGAATTTCTGTAAAGAGTGCCTGCTGAGTCTTAATCATCTTTCCAATCTGTTCAATCGGATCAACAGCACTTTCAAGGTAAGATGTTAACTCTTTTATGTCTGCAAGCTCGCGTGCCGAACCTGTAGTAATTTCTTTTGAATTAAATAAAGAAGAAAGGTCTCCGTTGTTAAGCGAAGTATCAGAACTTGATTCAACCTGCTGAATACCAAGAAGCGAAAGACTCTGTGAAAGTGAAGTCTGGAATCGTTTTGCAGCCTTAAAAAGGTTTGCATTTTCATCACGAAGCTGATCAAGACTTGCAAGAGTTTCGCGGTTCTGACTCATAAGATTTGAAATTTCAGTTTTAGATGCCATTGAATGACGGTTGAAGTAAACAAAAGAAGAAATAACTCCAATTGAAATTAAAAATCCGAGTGTTATTGCAAATACATTTGTCTGAAAATTGATTACTTTACCATGAGAATGGGGAACAACCATAATTGTAAGCTTGCTGTCAAAAAGTTTAAACGCACGAACAAAAAACATGCCAAATGACTTAAAGAAACTACTTGTTTTATTCGTAACTTTGTTTGCGAAGCGTTTTTCGAACTTTTTTACCTTTCGTTGTGTTCTTGGCAAAACATTTTCCCCACTTTATTTTATATACCGTAATTTATAGTATATCATAGTAAATATATATATGTCAAATAATCCGAATAGATTATTATTTATTAGTAAAATCGGCATATTTGTGGTATAATAAAAGCATATTTTTTCTCTTTATTTGGAGCATGGAGTTATGAATTTATTTAGCATCTATTTACTGTTTTTTGGACTTTCAACTGTAATTGGAGTTCCTTTACTTTCATCTTTTCAGGTAACCCAGATTAAAGGTTCTACCTGGATGGACTGGGTATCACACCTTGGAACTTCGCTTGGACCTGCTGCCGGTGTTTTTATCCTTATTTCAATAATTGTCTGGAGAATGCTTAAACCTCTTTCAAAGCTTGTAAAAGAAGCAGAAAATCGTTCTTTAACAGAAGAAGAAAAACATAATGCTCAAAAAATCCTTTCAAGAATTAATACTCTTTCGATTATTTCAATTCTTCTTGGATATCCTGTAGGAAACGGTTCTACAATCGTAATCAAGACACTTACCGGTGGCCTTAATTACAACCTTACAGACCTTCTGATTATTCTTGTTCTTGTAATGCTTTATGCCATGCTTGCCATTTCTTATTCTACAAAATGCTTCAACATAATGGCCCGAACTCAGCTTGCAAAATTAAAAATTCAGAATACAGACGGCATGAAAAACTCACGCTACACCCACTCTCTTGCAGTAATCATCATTAATGTAATGCTTATTGTTGGCTGGCATTTGTTCTGCTCTGGTTATAGTGCTGTTCGTCACGGCTGGACCATTGCATATTTTATACGAAAAGGTTTGTATGCACTTATAATGAGTTGTGCCATTTCGCTTCCTCTTTGTATTCTTATTCTGAACCAGCTTAGAAAGCGCTTTAAGATGACTGTAGAACAGATTGATGCCCTTAGAAAAGAAGGAAACCTTGTTGCACGATTGAACATTGGAACCTTTGATGACTTTGGTGTAATCATGACATCTATGAACAAGCTTATGGAATTCCTGTACCAGTCGCTTACTGCATTAAAATCTGAATCTACTTCTGTAGGCAATGCTGCAAATGATCTTCTTTCTATTACAGATAATTCTTCTACAAGCATGAACATGATTGTAAACAGCTTTGAAGAAATGCAGAAAAGGAATCAGGAAAAAGACACTGTTCTTGAATCTGCAAAAAACAGTATCTACAAGCTTAACGAAGATGCTTCAAAGGTTAGTGCAACCATGCAGGAACAGGCAATGGCCGAAGAACAGAACGCCGAAGCTATTTCGCAGATGGCCGAAAACACAACCCACATCAATGAGCTTATTCAGCAGGCACGAGAGCTTTCAAAAAATCTTTCTGATTCTTCCGAGGCTGGTTCTTCCGAAGTAGAAAAAACAGAGCTTGTAATTAATTCTGTAAGTGAAAAATCAAAGAAGATGTCTGAGGTTATTCAGGTTATTCAGCAGGTTGCTTCACAGACAAACTTGCTTGCCATGAACGCTGCTATTGAGGCTGCACACGCTGGCGAAGCCGGACAAGGATTCTCTGTAGTTGCCGATGAAATCCGTAAGCTTGCCGAAAGCACTCAAAGCCAGGCTAAGAGCATTAAAGATTTGATTATTGAAATTACAAATGCAATTCAAAACGGTTCTTCGAGCATGCAGGATACAAAGACTATGTTCTATAAGATCCAGCAGGAAATTGAAACTCAGACACACGTTGTTGAAAACATTGCCCAGACAATGGAAATTCAGTCAACAGGTGCCGAAGAAATTCTTTCTACAACAAATAAGATTTCGCAGAATATTAAGAGTGTAAATGAGCTTATTCAAAACCAAGCAAATTACACAGAAGAAATTACAGAGGGCATAAAGAATGTAGTTGAGCTTTCAGGCAAGCTGGACGGCTCTATGAATCTTTCACTTGGAATTTTAAAGGACTTCTCTCAGTCAATTGAAATTGTAAATGAAAAAGCCCAGGCAAATCAAAAGTCTGTACAGAACATTAATGATGAGCTGGGCAAATTCGAACTTTAGTGAGATCCCGAAACAAGTTCGGGATGACGTTATACTTTGAACTGTTTAATCTGAGCGCTGATCTTAGAAACACTGTTGCGAACGTTGCGGGAATTTTCTGAAAGGATAATTCCTGCTTCGGCAATTTTCTTAGAATCTTCTGCAACTCCGTTCATGTTGTTAGCCATTGTTTCTGTAACAGACTCAAGAATATGAATCTTATCCATAACCAGTTTGTTGCTTTCGGTCATGATGTTACTAGAAGAACGAACATCGCGTGTATTGTTGTTCAAAGTCTGGAGCGATTCATTAATATGCTTAGATCCTTCTGTCTGTTCATTCATAGAATCTTTAATCTGACGAACAAGATTATCTGTTTCGGTAATCATACCAGAAAGCTTATTAAAGGATTCAAGCGATTCACCGGAAGCAATTGTTACGCCGGCAATAGACTCTCTGATTTTTGAAAGCTGTTCACCAATTTTCTGTGACTGTTCAGAAGAATCTTCAGAAAGCTTACGGATTTCGTCTGCTACTACAGAGAAGCCCTTTCCTGCTTCACCGGCGTGTGCAGCTTCGATTGCAGCGTTCATAGCAAGAAGGTTTGTCTGTTCGGCAATACCCTGAATTACAGTGTTAGCCTCTTCAAGCATTTCTGATTCATCCTGAATCTTAATGATTCTATCATTTACAAGAACCTGCTTTTCTGAACCGTTGCGAACATTACTTTCGAGGTTGCTGAACGAAGAAGCCATGCGGTCTACAATTCTGTTTACAGAAGCAATATTGCTTACCATTTCTTCTACAGTAGAAGAAGCCTGGGTTACTTCGTTTACCTGAACAGTAATCAAATCATCGAGCGAAGAAATATTTGTTGAAACCTCGTTTACCTTAAATACTGTTTCGGCTACGGTACAAGCCTGCTCTCCAAGCTGAGTATGAAGCTCATCAATGCTTGAAGAAATCTGAGCCATGATATTTGAAGTATCTGTAGCAGAGTGACTCATATCAACACTTACAGTATCCAAAGTTTCCTGCGAGGTTTTAATATCCATAATGATGTTGCGGAGCTTGTCGGTGAACAGGTTAAAGCCTGTAACAACCTTTCCAATTTCATCTTTATTGCGAACCTGGATTTTTCGTGTAAGGTCGGCACTATCACTTGCAAGTTCAGAAATTGATTTTGTAAGCTCAAGAAGAGGTCGCAGGAACTTGTTAAGTGAAAGCAAAAGACTTAAAAGAATAATAATTAAAGCTACAGAAACAATAATGATGATTGAGTTCTTGATGTGCTTAAGTCCGCCAAAGTAGAAATCATAAGGAACAGAACAAACAACAAGCCATTCTGGTTTTGAAGGAACTTCCTTTGCAAGGAACGACATCTTTTTACCGGTAAGAGTGTCGGTGTATTCCATAATGTCATCAAAACCTGCCATAGCCTTGTCTACAACTTCTTTAAGTGCTGTATTCTTCTCAAGGTCAATTTCCATAGTTTCAGGCATACCAATAATTTCACCTGTTGATTTACTTACTACAAACGGATGATAACCTTCACCAATTGGAATATCTGTTACAATGTGCGAAAGTCTGTTTCCCTTAATTACAGAAACAGCAACTCCGTGAATCTTTCCTTTGTAGTTATAAACCGGAACTGCATAGAACATAAGAACCGCATTTATTACAGAAGAAAACGCAGGATCAACTACATAATTTGCTCCCTTCATTGCCTGCTCAAAGTAAACTCGCCCAGATGCAAGGTTGAGCTTCTGGCCGGTAGAACGAATATATGTAAAACCATCTTCGTCGTAGAAGGCACAGTTTTCATATTTATCTACATTCAAGTTTACAACATCTGCCATCTGTCTGTTTTTTTCTTCAAGAGAAACTTCAGGATCTCTTGCAAACGGCATCTCTGCAATAGAATTCAAAAGCATGAATTCTTTTTCGTTCAATTCATTAATCTGATTAGTTGCATCATTAGCAACAGCCTCAAAACTGCTGCGCGAAGAAGCTCTTAAAGCCTTATCTGCAAAATAATATGCCAATCCTCCTGTAACAATAATTCCCACAAGAACAATTGATACAGTCAATATGATAAGTTTTCCCTTAATGCTGTGCATAATCACCTCTGAGTTTTTATGCTATATATTATAGAACAGATGAAAAAAAATTACAAATTGAATTTTAGTGGTGAGATTTTCAAGTACACTCACAATATCAAGATTAATAAATTTTTAAAACTATTCCATTAATACAAGTATCTTGATATTTTTCTCCAGGATATACTTCAAGGATTTCCATTTTTATTTTGCCTTTAGATCTAAAACCAAAACTTATTTTTTGAGGATTAGGAGTGTCCTTTATTTCAACAATCATTGGTTGTTGATCTGGAGCGTCTAAGAAACTTAATTTTATTTTCTTTACTCTTGAATTTGCTGTATATAAATAAGGCTTTTCAAAAGATACATAACCATTTAAAAAATACAAATGAGAACAATTAGGTTCAAAGATTATATAATCGCCTATTCCATATCCTTTTGATGCTTCAACCCAGGGAGAAGATAAAGCTAAATTAGCTAGATTTCCAGCTCCATAAACAGTCTTACCTTCAATTAGTTCTGATGAAGCTGTAATGTTTTCTTTTCTCAAGAAAGATTGTAATTCTGTAAAGTGAGTGCCAATACATAATGGATTATTTGAATTCTTATCATACAAAATACACATATCTTCATTAGCAAGACATAATAAAGATTCCTTATTATCAAGTAATAAAAAAGTTAAATTATTGATATTTGAATATGTAAAATCATAAGATTTTATAACATATGAATTTTCTTTACGGCCAGAATTCAAATCCCAAAACACCAGGGTATTATCTTTAAAAGCAAACTCTTTAATTATATCTTCTCTATAAGACAAACCTGATAAGTCAATTATATTTCCATCTTTGTCAAAATTCTGTGTAAAAGTACAATTAAAGAGAAAAGATACTAAGAATAAACAAATTATTTTTTTCATTTTATTTATGCACTCCCGTACATTATTTTACACTTATACTCGGCTTCTTGTCAAAAATTTGACAGCACAACATATATGTTGTATATTTAATTCATGGGGATGACAGCAAAACAGGTTATGAAAGTTCTCAAGAAAAATGGGTGGAAACTGGACCGTATTGAAAGTTCACACCATATTTTCAAAAAGGAAGGTCATAACCGTTCTGTTCCTGTACCTTATCATAAAGGCAAAGATTCTGATTTAGGATTCTTTGCAAAAGAGATTTTGAAAGAGGCTGGTATTGATCCGGTAACTCTTAAGGAAATAAAAAAATGATTTATCACTGCGACATTACAGAAGAACATGGAAAATTTATTGTAAGATTCCCTGATGTGCCAAATGCAATGACTTATGGCGAAACAAAGGAAGAAGCTTTTGAAATGGCAAGAGATGTACTTAATGGTATACTTGCTTCTCATGTAGATAACAACTATCCAATTTCGGATCCAGATTATAAAAGCGGCTACCCTATTGAAGTTTCGCCAAAAGTAGCCTTTGCAATTGAATTAAGAAAAGCCCGCGCCGGTCATTCACAAAAAGAAGTCGCTTCCAAAGCCGGAATGACCTACCAGCAATATCAGCGACTGGAAAATCCTCACAAAACAAATCCGACCTTGGAAACTATATATAAACTTCAAAAAGTATTTAACAGACGATTTTTGGTTTTATAAAACTTACTTCTGTGTTTTAATAACATACATCGGATCCTCCTGCGGACATAGCTGGAGGATATTTTTTTCGCATGGAAGAATTTCTGTTGGGTCGTGGGTTACGTGGAGCATTGTGGTGGTGCCGCCTTCGCCTATTAGTTCCATAAGGTGAAGGACTTTTGTGCGGAAGTTTTCGTCCAGACCGTGGCAGGGTTCATCTAAAATAAGCAGGGCCGGTGACTTTACTGCGGAACGAAGGATTAATATTGCACGCTGTTCGCCGTAGCTCAGGTTGCCGAAGGATTCATTTTCGCGGCCGGAAAAACCGCCAAAGGCAAGCCATTTTTTTGCAAGGTCAATTTCGGTGTCTTTTGCGGCTTCGTAAAGGCCTATTGAGTCTCTGAAGCCCGAAATTATTACATTGAGCAGACTTGTTCCGCCAAGCATTCTGTATTCTACATGAAGGCGGTATGAAACTATGCCCAACTGTTTTTTTATATCCCAGATTGTTTCACCGGAGCCGCGTCTGTTACCAAAAAGCTTTACATCATTACAGAAAACCTGCATGTTGTCGCCGGTGATGAGTTCAAGAAGAGTTGTTTTTCCGCTGCCGTTTGGTCCCTGTATGAGCCAGTGTTCACCCCGATTCACAGTCCAGCTGAGGTTCCTAAGTACATGATTGTCGCCCCAGGCTACGTTTACGTTGGTCATTTGGACAAGGGGCGAGTCTAGTTCGGAAGAGTTTTGCGGCCCTTCGACACGCTCAGGGACCACGATTCCGTTATCTGGAAGTACTAGCGACTGGGAACCCTGAGCGTGTCGAAGAGTCTCCCGCTTATGCATTACCTTTTCATATTCCCCACGCACCCCGCAAAAAGAAATCTCTTTGTTAGTAAATTCCAGTACGTGAGTAATTGTGTCAGGAATTTCGTTCCAGCGCTCCATACCAAGAATAAGCCCAAGGGCCCCTGTCAGTTCCCTTTCTATAAAATCAAAAATAATCTTTCGGCTCTGGGCATCAAGGCCGGCAAATGGGTCTGAAAGAATTAAAAGCTGCTTGCCGCTTATGAGTGCACGGGCTAAAAGAGTTCGTCTTATTTCGCCGGTAGAAAGATATTTTAATCCACGGTCAAGAATCTTTTTTATTCCTGTTAATTCAATTTCAGGGCGGTTATCAAACTCCTGGGCTTCTGGAGGGAGCGGCTTACCCTTTTTAATATCAGGCCAGAGCGACTGTGCTATAAACATTCGGGCCGTACGACCGATATCTACGCCGCCTTCTACATAATCACTTTCGTCGTTGTCGCGTTCTTCCTGAATAATTTTTGCAGCGCGTTCCAGAGAAACTATTTCTGTTGAACCTGCAAAACTGTTTGAAAAAAGCGAAACATTCTGTCCAGCATTTGGAGTTATTTTAAGCCCGCTAACACCAGCAAGTGCATTCAAAAAATCAGCCTTGCCGCCGCCGTTTGGTCCAATAACAAGCCAGTTTTCTCCTGCATTCATTGTCCAGTTTATATTCTGAACAATTGTTTTTCGAGAATTATCAATCCGGCAATTTTGAATTGTTATCAATGTATTTTGTGGCATAGCTGCTTTATAACCTGCTTGTAATTATTCACAAAGGACCTTGTATACTTCTTTATACGATTCCTTAGGCTCATAGAATTCAGAAAACAATCCGCAGTATGGACCGTTCATTTTATAGCTGTAATCATTTTTTGGCATAGACGGATTATCTGTAATACCCCAGATTGTTATTCCTGTAAAGTTTGCACCTTCATTGCAGGCACTTATGATTGTCTTGAAAAGCTTTCCATAAAATTCTGCATGCTTGTCTATCTGTGCTTTGTCGTAATTTCTGACGGCAACTTCTGTAAGCTGAACTTCAAGGCCAAGGTCACTGTATTTTTTGATTGCAGTTTTTATAAGGTTCAAATCATTCGGATTCATACAGCCTTCCTGCTGACCGTAGCCTCCTATATAACCCTGCATTCCTATACCATCGCAAAGCTTTTCTTCTTTATTGATATACTGAATCATTCTGATAATTGCATCGCGTTTGTCTTCGTAAAAAGTGTTGTAGTCGTTGTAAAAAAGTTTGATATCCGGATTCACTTTATTTACAGTTTCGCGGGCACACTGGAAGGCATATTTTACATAGTCTTCACCCATTGTTCCGTAAAAAAGGTTTGGGCTTCCACCACGGCTTTTTCGTAAATGATAATCATTGTCTGCAACACGCTCATTTACTTCGTCGGCAACTGCTTCATTAACAACATCCCAGCAGTAAACTACACCAGGAAACTGAGTTTCAAAATGAGTTATAACATCTTCAATGTATAATTTTACGCGGCGCTGCATTTCATCTTTGTTTACAATTTTTCCGTCTGATCTAAAATCTTCACGGAAAAACCATTCTGTCATGTAGGCATCCCAGACAAGAACATGCCCGCGTATTCCAATTCCTTTTGCCTGTGCAAGACGTGCAATTGCATCTGCCTGATAGTAGTTCATAACAGGCACACCCTGAGCCATGCTTTTTCTTTGGTCAAGCAATGAGTATGCTTTGAATTCATTTGTTCCTGTTGTTGTGTTAAAATCGTCTGTAAGCATTTTTACATAACCGGAACGAGATACCAGATTATAAGAAATGCAGGCACCTACTTTAAATCCATATTTTTGGGCAAGATCACAAAGGCGTGCTTCTTTTATAAAACCATCTTCTACAAAATTATCTTCTACAGGCTGAGCTTCTGCTGAATCTTTATTTGAACTTAAACCTGGAAACTGACTCTGAAACGGAGACTGTGTATTTTTAGCGGTTTCTGATTTTTTTGTACAGCAGCTGAAACAAACGCAGGTAAGAACAACTGTAATAATCATTATTGATTTTTTCATTTTTTGTTCCTTAAGATTTTAATTAGTTTTTGATTATATCACACGATTATTCTTTTGTCTTTTTTTCGCTTATAAACAATCCTACAATTGTTATTACTGCACCAATGCCGCCAAGAAGAGTAATCTGTTCGCCAAGGGTGAAGAAAGCAAAAATGATTGTAACAACAGGGATAAGATAAAGTCCGCAGGTTACCTTTACAGTTCCAAGAATTTCACATGTTTTGTTCCAGGCACTAAAACAAAAACCGCTTGCAACAAAACCAAGGAAAAGCAGGTTGAACCAGTTTAATGGCTTTGAAAAACGAGCAGCATTTATTGCTTTATCGAAGGTAACAGCCATTGATTCAGCCATTCCACCCTGAGCTCCACTTTTTGTAACAAGAAAACCAGAAGCCATAAGCGGAAGCATGAACAAAACTGCATAAAAGAAAACGCGGCGGGTTGCACAGATTGGGTCGTATTTTTTTCTATTAATGAGCGAAACAAAAAGCGAATAAAATCCCCAGCAGACTGCAGCAAAAAGAGCAAGCAGGTCGCCTACAGGATTAAGTTCAAGCTCCATTTTTCCGTTGAAGCATACAAGCGCAACACCTGTGATTGAAATAAGAAAACCTAAAAGAAACCACAGATTCAGATTGTTTTCTTTTAAAAAATACTGAGCAATAAGAGCTGTAAAAAGCGGGCAGATACTTACAATAACACTTACATTAGAAGCATTTGTAAAATTAATAGCCATATTTTCGGAAAACTGGTAGAGCACTACTCCCGAAAGCCCCGCAAGGGCAAAAAGAATATTGTCGCGGGGTTCAATTTTTTGACGTTTTGGCCTGATAATCCAAAGTCCAATATAAGCCGCCAGAAACCTGAAAAAAAGAATCTCAAGCGCCGAAAAATCATTAAGCAGCGCCTTTGTACAGATAAAAGTTATTCCCCAGAAAAAAATAGTAATTGCAGCAAGAATATAGCCAAAAACGGGACGTGTGTTTTTTGTTGTTTCCATAAAATACTGATTCCATCGTCAGAATAGCATTTATCATTAAAAATGACAAATAAAACATAAGAAAAATTCCGCTTGACTTATTCGGGGTTTGTATTAGAATTTATGAAAAAAAAGAGATTGTCGGATCAAGTCCGACAATGACACTTGGAGGATTAATGAAAACTGTTGCTGGAATTGACCTTGGTACACAGAGTATGAAGGTTGTAATTTATGATTATGAAAAAAAGGAAATTATTGAAAAGGCCAGCTGCCCAATGGAACTTATTTCCAAGGCTGATGGAACACGCGAACAGAAAGCAGAATGGTTCGACAACGGACTTGATGTTTGTTTTGGAAAATTGAGTGCGGCAAACAAAAAGACTATCGAAGCCATTGGTGTTTCTGGTCAGCAGCACGGCTTTGTTCCTCTTGGAAAAAACGGAAAGGCTCTTTATAACATCAAGCTCTGGTGCGATACTTCTACAGTAAAGCAGTGTGAAAAAATTACAAAGGCTGCCGGTGGAGATAAAAATGTTGTAAAGCTTCTGGGCAACCTTATGCTTCCGGGCTTTACCGCTCCAAAAATCTTGTGGCTCAAGGAAAACAAACCTGCCGCATTTGAAAAGCTCGCTTATATCATGCTTCCACATGACTACTTAAACTGGAAGCTCACAGGTCAATATGTAATGGAATACGGCGATGCTTCCGGTACAGCCTTGTTCGATTCTAAAAAACGCAAGTGGTCAAAAGAAATTTGTAACATCATCGATCCAAAGCTTTTGGGTCTGCTTCCAAAACTGATTGAACCAAGTGCACCGGCCGGAGTAGTTACAGAAGCTGCTGCCAAAAAATATGGTATTCCTGCAGGCATCCCTGTTTCTGCAGGTGGCGGAGACAACATGATGGGTGCTGTTGGAACAGGTACCGTTGCCGACGGATTCCTTACAATGTCTATGGGAACTTCCGGAACTCTCTACGGATATTCAGACAAGCCGATTGCTGATCCTGCAAACGGACTTTCGGGCTTCTGTTCTTCTACAGGCGGATGGCTTCCACTTTTGTGTACAATGAACTGTACAGTTGCTACAGAATTTGTACGCGGACTTTTCAATATGGATGTAAAAGAACTGGATGGCGAAGCAGCAAAAGCTCCATGCGGTTCAGAAGGCGTTCTGGTAATTCCATTCTTCAATGGTGAACGTACTCCAAACTTACCAAACGGACGTGCAAGCATTACAGGTCTTACTTCTGCAAATACAAACCGTGCAAACATTGCCCGCGCTTCTTTGGAATCTGCAGTATTTGCTATGCGTGGCGGTCTTGATGCCTTCCGCAAGCTGGGATTTAAACCAAAACAGATTCGTCTGATTGGCGGCGGTTCAAAATCTCCTATCTGGCGCCAGATTGTTGCAGATATTATGAATCTTCCAATCCACGTTCCTGCCCTGGACGAAGCAGCAGCCCTTGGTGGAGCAGTTCAGGCCTTGTGGTGTCTTAAAAACATGAGCGGAAAATGCAGCATTGCAAAGCTTTGTGCCGAACACATCAAGCTCGACGAAACAAAAACCGCTAAACCAATTGCCAAAAACGTAAAAGCCTACGACAAAGCCT
This sequence comes from Treponema sp., assembly GCA_017651065.1. Lineage (GTDB taxonomy): Bacteria > Spirochaetota > Spirochaetia > Treponematales > Treponemataceae > Treponema_D. The sequence continues at coordinate 10,552 of JAGCDP010000022.1, read as the reverse complement.
ACGCCGAATATACAAAGGTTGTAGATACATTGGCTCCGTTGTATAAATAATTGAAACAAAAGGGCCCTTCGACAGGCTCAGGGACCGCAGGCCTATTAAATGGCGCGTGGTCCCTGAGGCTCTCGAAGGGCCCTTTTATATTCATATCATTACAAATTAGTAAAATTCAATCTGAGTTTTAAGCTCGCCTGCCTTATCAAAAATGCAGCAAACATGCTTGCCTTCCACACACGCATACTTACAAACAAGCTCTTCATGCGGCTTTACTGCCTGCTTGTAGGTTACGCGGAAGCCCTTAAAATCATAATTCTTGTAAACTTCATGTGGCAGAGCTTCAAAAGCGTAGTCCAGATATGTAAGATTATGAACATGGTCGTTGTAGTCTATGTCTGAGCGGCGGACTGTAAGGGCAACTTCGTTTGTAAAGGCTTCCGGAGCAACAGAAATAAGACGTGGAGGCTTTTGCATCTGGATGGCGTATTCTTCTTCGGGCTTGTACTGGTCGGCAAATTCCGGGCCGATTTTTTGAGGGCGGCCTGTTGCCAGGTCTACAATTACATAGCGGCCGATACAGCGTACGCAAACCTTTTCGTCGGCAATAACTTCAAAGTGGCGGTTGCTGAACAAAATCTGGGTGATTGGTTCTACCCAGGTGCGTATTTTTATTTCCTGATTTACCTTTGGAAAAGAGTCAATTTCTACAAACCAGTCGGTCATAATCCAGGCTTTGCCTTCTTTGGTGTCTACCAGGATATTGTCTCCAACTGTATCGCAGTGACGGCTGCCTGCAACTTCAAATGCCTTGAGAATTGCACCAAGGCGCATTTTGCCGTCCTTTCTAAAATCTTCGTAGCGTCGCTGATATGGAACTTCTATATACATAAAAAATCTCCTTGCGGCCTTTCGACCCCAAGGAGAACTATATCAGAATGAAAATGACATTTCAAGCGATTTTTGTCAAAATAAAACCTACAACCCAAGCAATCGGTTAAATGCAGGTTTTTCTTTGCCATCAACATCAAATAAGAGTGGTGCATCGCCGCGTCCTGGGGCCGGGAAGTTGTTTTTCCAGCTCATTTTGTCTGTGATTCCCCATAAAACTACGTCTTTTAAGATGCCGGCTTTTGCTTCCTTCTTAAAGCATTCAAAAATCTGTGCGTAGCGTTCTGCCTGCTGCTCCAAAAAGGCCTGGTCATATTCACGACATGGATCCGGATGTTCAAAATCCTTATCAAGATATGCAGAAACTTCCATCTCTGTAACAATTACATTCAAACCAAGACTACCGTAAAGTTCAATTGTTTCTTCAATTTCACTTACCGGCGGGTTCTGAATGTTTATGTGCATCTGAAGACCTACTGTGTCTACAGGAACTCCGCGATCCAGCATGCCTTTTACAAGCTTGTACATGCCCTGACGCTTTCCTTCAATCATTTCAAGGTTATAATCATTAATTACAAGGCTTGAATTTGGAAAGGCTTCTTTGGCCCAGAAAAAGGCCTTATCAACATACTCAGGACCAAGAATATCAAACCATTGTGAACGATCGGCTCCGTCGCGCAGGATAAAGTTTTTATCAGAAATACATTCATTTACAACATCAACAGAGCAGATATCATCACGATAACGTTCGCCTACTGCAAAAATATATTTCTTCAGGCGTTCTTCGAGCAGCTCCTTGCCTGCCTTGCCACCGTTTCCGTCCTCAAAAATCCATCGTGGCGACTGATTATGCCAAACAAGCGTGTGCCAGCGCATTGCCTGATTATTTTCGCGGGCAAACTTAAGAAGACGATCGGCTCCTGTAAAATCAAACTCATCAGGACCTTTGTAAACGCTGCCCATCTTACATTCATTTTCTGCAACTACAAGATTAAAGTGTTCGGCTGCAAGTTTTTTATCAATCATTTCACCTGCAGGAAAAGGCTGAGGTTCAGGGAACTTAAATTCCGGCATGCCTGGTTGTGGTTTAAAATTCTTTTTGAATTCTTCCATGCGCTTTTTCATGTTTTCAAAAAGTTCTTCGCGCTCTTTATCGGGCATCAGAATAATACCGCTAACTGCAGCGCCAACTCTAAAATAATCTTTAAATGATTCGTATAAATATTTGTTCATAGTTTAATTATAAATCATAATTTGAGGAAATTCCAACTGTATAAAATCTGATTTTACCAGGCCGCTTTTTCGCCGGTTACTTTTTCACCAAGCCAGCTTGCGTTGTATTCAACAAAACACTTTGTATAAGGAACATCCTTGTATTTTTCGGTGCCCTTTAGAATTGGGAAAATTATACTTCCCCAGCCTACCGAAATAATTCCAACAAGAGCATAGAAAGGTCCCAGCACCAGTGACTGAATTGTGTGACCGTATTCATGAACGCGCGCACCGTTTTGATATTCACCTTCATCGCGGGGAACAAAAATAAAAAGTCCAAGACTCAATCCGGCATAAGGACTATTCCAACGGGTTTCGATTGCTCCTTTGTAGATTCTGTGTGGCTTTGTTATATGGATTATAAAAAAAAGCAGCCCAATGAGTGTTTGACCCAAACCCCAGGTGCATTGAATTAAAATGTATAAAAATCTTCTCATAAGTTTATTTTACCCAAGAGGCATGTATGAGTAAAGGGTTATCAATTGATTCTTAAAAAATCTTAAAAAAATTTATTGACTAATTAAAAATTGAATGAAAGAATCTAAACCATGAACAAACAAGAACTACACAAATTAATTGAAACTGAACAACCTAACATCTGCCAGGTGACGGCGTACAAGGCTGGTGAAAAGGTTTTCTCTGACTGCTGGAACAACTACAAGGTTGATGACTGCGCACATGTTATGTCTGTGACCAAAAGTATTTTTTCACTGCTGATTGGCATTGCAATAGATAAGGGACAGATTAAAAGCATTGATGATAAAGTGCTTGATTATTTTCCTGAATATAAAGTGAAGCGTGGTGAAAAGACAATTTATGATGTGACAATCAGGCATCTGCTTACGATGAGAGCACCGTATAAGGGCAAGGGTGATCCGTGGAGTAAAGTTTGCGCGAGTGAAAACTGGACTTACACCTCGCTTGATTTTCTTGGTGGACGACAGGGACTCACAGATGAGTTCAGGTATTCGTCGGTGTGCATTCATATTTTGACAGGCATTCTTTATAAGGCTACGGGTATGATAACTGTGGACTATGCGAACAAATATCTGTTTGGCCCATTGGGTATTCCGGCTCACAAAGTTTACATCGCAAAGTCTGCAGAAGAGCACAAGCAGTTTACAATTCAAAAGACTCCGAAAGAAGCTGTGTGGTTTAGTGACAGACAGGATCTGGGAACTCCAGGCTACGGCTTATGTTTGTCTGCCGAGGATATGGCAAAGATTGGTGTGATGTGCTTGAATAAGGGTGAGTTTGGCGGACAGCAGATTGTATCCGCTAAGTGGATTCGCGATATGACACAGCCGCGCACTGTAGAAGGCAAGCATTTCCGAGGAATGGATTACGGATATATGTGGTGGGTCATAAGCCGTAAGAAGGGGATTTATGCGGCTATTGGAAATAGTGGTAATGTTATTTATATTAATCCTGAGAAAAAGATTGTTGTTGCGGTATCGTCATATTTTAAGCCGACAATTTTTGACCGCGTGGATTTTATTCAGCGGGAGATTGAGCCGAGGATGTGATTAATATCTTCCGGGTCTACTTCTTCGCCTTCGCGGGCGGCACTTTCAAACTCGTCGACGATGTTTTCTATTAGAACCATGTCGATAAAAAGTGGGAGTTGATTCAGAAGATCGTCGGAAATTGAGGTTTCTGATTTATAGCCTTTGAGGATTGTATCGAAGTAATTCTGCATGCCGGCTTCGCGTTTTTCAGGGTCGCTTTCGTAGCGGAACCAGCCTTCGCCGTGAAGATAGAGATTTGCAAGGTCGAACATGTACCAGCAGTACATACAGTTATCAAAATCAAAAACTGTGATGTTGCCGTTTGTCATGTCTATGTGATAGTTGCCGTCGCTGTAGTCGAAGTGAATTAAACCGTAGTTTTGACTATCGGTCGGTAGTTTTTGAAACTTTTCGAGGCTGACATCAATTGCATTTTTCAAATCTGAATAATTGTCTGGAATCAAGCGGTTGATGTATTCAATGTTGTATTTATCAAAATAGTCTGGACGACGATGTTCTGCGGTTGGTTCAAAGTGTTTTGAGAGCTCATGGATTCTTCCGAGAGCTTTTCCTGTGTTATAAAAATACTCTTCAAGCGGAGCGCCTTCACGGTAACGATAACCGTTGTCGCACAAAAGCATGCCCCTTGCATATTCAAAAAGCGAAACGAAAACCGAGGCGCCCTCATCATCAACAGTTTCAACAAGTTTCCCATTTACACTCGGAATCACATCTGCACCTGGAGCTCCGTTTTCCGCAAGGTAATGAACAAACTCCGTTTCAGCAAGATAGTCCTTTTCACTTCTGTCACCAGTTGAAGAAATACGCAGCACAAACTTTTTTTCATCATTCTTACTGCAAATAAAAATCTGATTGCGTCCACCCTCGTGACCTTCAACCTCGTGAAAATCATAACCATTAAGAGAAAACAAATTTATAGCCTTTTCAATCATTTCCAATTTTCACTCCGAATGAGTTTTAAACTTCAATATAAGCACCAGCCTGAGCCTTCCACATGGCTTCGTATTTTCCGTGAAGGGCAAGAAGCTCTTCGTGGTTACCCTGCTCTACAATCTTTCCGTTTTCGAGCATGAAAATATAATCAGCTATGCGTGTAGTCGAAAGTCGGTGTGAAATAAAGATTACCGTTTTATCACCTGTGGCTTTGAGCATTGCGTGATTCAACTGATACTCGGCAATCGGGTCCAGTGCACTCGAAGGTTCATCAAGAATCATAAGGCCTGCGTCCTTGTAGAAAACTCTGGAGATAGCAAGCTTCTGTGCTTCACCACCCGAAAGATTCAAGCCCTTATCATCAAATTCTGTAGTGAGCATTGAATCAAGTTTATTATCAAGCTGCATTGCACGGTCGTAAAGGCCGCTGTCCTTAAGAGATTGAATTATCCTTTCTTCCGAGGAACCTTCAGTCGGTGCCAGAAGAACATTTTCACGAACAGAACCTGCAAAAATATTGAAATCCTGGAAAACCGTACCAATCGTATCGCGGTAAGATTCAAGATCATATTTTTTGATATCTGTTCCATCTGCCATTATAGTGCCCGAGGTTGGATCATAAAGCCGCATCAAAAGTTTAACCAGCGTTGTCTTTCCGGCACCGTTATATCCGACAAGCGCAATCTTCTGCCCCGGCTTAATAAAGAGATTCATATTCTCAATAACTTTCGGCGCTTCTGAGGAATATGCAAATGACACATCCTTAAGGTCGAGCCTCTTTGCATCCTTGCTTGCTACAAGCTTGTCTTCCGAAACAATCTTTTGTTCTGTGCTCAGGAAATCGCGAATCTTTTGAATATAAAGACTTGATTCACACGCAGCAGGATATGTTTCGGTAAATACATTCATACTGTGCTTAAGTCTTCCAAATGAGCTGTACAAAATTGCAAGCGTGCTGATTGAAATACTTTTTGTAGCAACAACCATCGTAACAAGATATGCAACGTAAAATGAATCACTGAAAAACATATTAGCAACGTACTTGCGCAGGAACTCAAGGACGAAACGTTTTCTGGCATACTTCTTATCAACAGCAACAATTTCTTCCGAAGCCTTATCGAACCTTTCGTACATAATGTCTGCAACATCCGGGTTCATTCGAAGCTCCTTGGCATAATCATTAAGGTAGAAGATTCGTTCAATATAAGTTCGCTTTCGCTCGGAAGGATTTCTTTCTATTCGTGCCTTGTAGTTTACTTTGACAAACATCTGATTAAAGAAATAGCTCATAATAAACGAAACGAATACAAAAAGAATCGAAGGCTTATCCTTTATAATAAAATAGATTCCTGTAGAAATAAAAGTTGATAAACCGCTCAAAGTATTGATTACAAGGCCTTCAACCTTATCAATCTGATTATCAACTTCGGAAAGAGCGAGCACCTGTGAGTTGTAGAATTCCGGATTATCATAGCAGGCAAGATCAACCTTAGCTGCCTTTTCATAAAGCATAATCTTGATTTTTTCCTTTACCTTAGGACGCTCTTTTTCCATGATGTAATCACCAGAAAAAACTGTGAAGAGCATACCAACTGTAATTGCCAAAGCAAGAATAAGAATGACCAGAGCAACGCGTTCAAACGGATATCCTTTTTCGGCGGCTTCAAGAACATAACCAATTCCTACGGTGTGTTCAAAGAAGATAGAAAGCTGACCTCTGATAGCATCAAGGGCAGGAATAATTACAAAAGCAGGAGAAGCCTTGAACATCAGCTTCAAAAGATACCAGTTATTTTTTAAAACGACAGAGGCTTTTTGTTTTGTCTTTTGATCAGCGGCGTTTTTCTTGTCCCGACTCATAAGATCACCTCCTCTTCGTTTTCAATTGCAAGATAGTTCATTGCCTGGCGCTTATACATCTGACAGTAGCTGCCGTTGCGGGCTATCAGTTCTTTGTGAGTGCCTTCTTCAATAAGACGTCCACCTTCCAGCATGAGAACACGATCACAGTTTTTTACAGAAGACAAGCGATGCGAAATAAAAAGCATCGTGTGTTCTTTTCCTTCCTTCATGATGTTTTTGAAAAGCTCATATTCTGCAATTGGATCGAGTGCGCTTGACGGCTCGTCGAATATTTTTACCGGAGAAGGCTTTGCAAAGGTTCGTGCTGCTGCAAGCTTCTGATTCTGACCTCCCGAAAGAATTGTTCCGTTCTCGTAAAATTCTTTTGTCATCATAGAATCAATTCCGTCTGGGAGGGATTCTATCTTCTCCAGGATTCCAGTCTTTCGAAGGCTTGAACGTACAACTTCATCTTCGTTTTCAAAATGCCTTCCCATCAAAACATTTTCGCGGACAGTCATTCCAAAGATTTTGAAGTCCTGGAAGGTGGTTGCAAACAACTCTCTGTAAGCCCGTAAATCATATTCTTTAATGTTTATACCGTTCAACAAAATCTCGCCGGAAGACGGATCATACAGCCTTAAGAGAAGTTTGATGATTGTTGTTTTGCCGGCACCGTTATGTCCGACGAGTGCAACAGCTTCATCTTTATTTATTTTGAAAGAAAGATTTTTTATAGTCTGTTCATCTTTGTAGGAAAAGCAGACGTCTTTAAATTCAAGAGTTTCAAAGCCTTGAGGAATAATGCCCTTCTGGTCTTCCGGGATCTTTTCTTTATACTCCAGAAAGCCGCGGAGATTATTTATAAAAAGACCATTCTTAATAAGCTTTGAAATATCATCAAAAAGACTTATAAGAATCCAGGTTGCTGCAACCATAAGACTTGTCATGATTGTGAGCTGTGCAAGAGTGATTGTTCCTGCAACCTGCTTTTTATAGAAAGCGTAGATGAGTACACCTTCGAAAATTACAGTAAATGTAAACGTGATTCTTAACACGCTCAGGCTCATATTTGGGAATGCATATTTTTTTGCAATTCGTACATTCTCGGAAGTTGCCTGGCTATAACGACGCTTAAGGATATCAAACACTTTGCTCAAGCGTATTTCTTTGGCGCCGTCAGGAAGATACATCATGCGGTTTACATAATTAAGAACTTTGTTGTTTGGAGTATACTCGCGGTAACGCTTAAGTTCATATTTACTTTTTAAGTTACCAAATATAAAGTTTCCGATGATTGGAGAAATAATAAACAGAACAGAAAACTTATCTATGTCATACATCAGCTTAAAAACACAGACAGTTGCAACTGTTCCTATGATTGCACCATTAAAGCTTTTTACAATTTCCATTACCTTGTCGGCCGAACCGTCAATTGCCATGGTATATTTGTTGTAAAAGTCCGGGTCTTCGTAACACTTAAGTTCAACATTTCTTGCCTTAGCAAAAATCTTTTTATAAATGCCGTTATGAAGCTTAGTGCCTTCAATGACAAAGGTGACCTGCTGTGTATAGCGGTCATAAATTTCCAGCACAAACAGAACCGCTGCAGTTATTCCTATGAAGCCTAAAATTGGTTTAAGGCCGTCGCCTCTGTCCAGGGATTCAATAATAACGCGTAGAAAATATCCGTCAAAAAATACCCATTCGGCATAACCGATGAGCATGCAGAAAAACGCACCGATAATTGCAGGCTTACTGAAAGAACCGGCAAGCTTTACTGCATAAACATCATTTTTTAGAGTCTGCCATAAAGACAGTTTTTCCTTTTTTTCTTTATCTTTCTTTTTCATAAATTTCGCCGCTTAAACGGTATGCCTGGCATATCCAACAGGCACATTCTTATATTGTCATATAAGCATAAAGTGTAATCCATTTGTTTTCTACCCCTATATCGCCAACTTTAAATGCAGGAACGCTTTTTGAATCTGTCAAAATGTAGCGACCGTTTTCAAGCCTGTGCTGATTCAAAACTCTGATTCCTTCTTTCATTGCTTCGGAATCGAGAGGACAGCCGAGAGCCTTGAGGGCATAAACAATATTCTGTGCGCCGATTTTGATTGGGTCTGGAGTGTAGAAGGTTCCGAGCATAACGTCAAAAACAGGAGTTTTCATGTCGTCGGTGCGGTAGAAAATGTTACGCTTTGTAAAATAGTGAACGAGTGCTTCTTCGCATTCAGTTTTGATTCCCTGAAGATGAAGCTCGGCAACAAGCATAAGGAATTCGATTGTATATTTTATGCAGCTTTTATGGGGCTTTTTCGGATCGTTGATTTTTTTGTTTGTGCTGATACAGCGGAAACCACCGTCTTCCTGAATAAGCGCAAGCTGTGTATTGATTTCGTTGCGTACAATTTCTTCATCGTAATAACCAAGCTTTACAAGATTTCGCAGGAGCAGAGGTTCGCCGCAAAGCATCTTAAAACCGGTAGCTTCAATCAGACCGAAAACTTCGTCGTCTATGTCCTTTCCAATATCGGCACGGGTTAGTCCCCATTCAGCAAAGGCGAGAATGGCGTCGTACTTATCCCAGTTCTTTGGTTTGTGAAGTCTGTTTAAAGCTCGCGCGTAGGTCTTACTTTCGAGCAGCTGCTTTTTGCATTCGATGACTTTTTCATCGCTGTCGGGCAGGTGCAGTGCTTCCTTGAGAGTTCTGAGTTTTACTTCCGGGTTTGAATCTTCCAATAACCAGTTTAAGATTGAATCTTCCATATTCTTGCCTCCTGAGTAAAAGTATACCCCATTTCCCAAGAAAACGCTTGTCAAAAATTGTTCAGTTTTGTCCGTTACCGTATATGTCTGAAAGCTGTATATAAATTGAATACAGCCACGCAAACCACAAAAATCACAGCAAGAATTGCAGTCAGCGGAAACCAGACAAACATGATATTATACGGATAGTGAAAAATCAAAGGTAAAACAATTGCGGCTATTATAATAATCACACTGATTGTAATTCGAACGATGCAGGCTTTTTTCGATTTTTTATTCCAGAATAACAGAACAAAATAAATCAGCAATAGAATAAAGATAATGCACACAAAATCATAAATAGCCTGTATATCAAAATGAAGCCCGATTTTAATAGTTTCACCAAGAAGGATTCTGTAAATACCGTCAGCCGTCATTGTTCCAGAAGATCCTGCAATATTCGAAAGCACAAAGACTGCCTGATTCTTTTTCCTGCTGATAATTACCTGAGTAGAAAAATTAGGATTGTTTCCACCGTGTGTAATAAAATCATCGTAAATCCACCATCCTCCAAAATAACCATCTGATTTAGATACATCGTGGTTCAGCATTGCATCCACCAGACCGGAATTATCTTTTGAGTTAACGCCCCAGTGCTTCATCCATTTCATTAAATCTGAAGTTGAAGAAACAAGATAACATGCGGCTGTATTTCCATAATAGGTTGGAGCATTATATGCCTTTGGTCTCATAAAAACAGGTCTGTATCCCTGTACAATTTTGTCGATATCTTCATCATTCGTTCTGAAAAATGAATTATGCATACCAAGCGGTTTAAGGATATTCTCAGTAACATAATCTTCATATTTTTCACCGGTAATTTCTTCGAGGATTAGCGCAAGAACATCAAAATTGATTGTTGCATATTTATGCTGACTACCTGGAAGAGAATCCAGTTTAACATCTTTGATGTTCTGAATCGTTTTTTCCAGCAGGTTATTATCACTTTTTGTACCAGCCGGAATTGCAGAAATTGTCCATGCAGGGATTCCGCTTATATGACACATAAGATTTTCTATTGTGATATCATACTCTGTGTTTTTATAAGTAGGGCGGAACCATGGAAGATATTTTGTAACGGAATCTGAAAGGCTCAGAAGCCCGGCATCTTCAAGCTGCATTATTGCAAGTCCGGTAAAAGATTTTGTTGTAGAAGCAAGTTCGAAACGGCTGTTTTCATCAATTGGCTTTTTCTTGTCATTTCCGTAGTTTATGAAATACTCATTTTCACCGTCAATTATTGCAGCAGACAATCCCTGAACATCATAAAGCTTGCCCATTCT
>JAGCDP010000021.1 GCA_017651065.1 Treponema sp. | reverse complement strand
GTTCAACAGCTGCTGCAAATATCGGTAAAGGACTTCAGGCATTCTGTCTTCCAGGTTCTGTAGCTGATGACCGCAAGGTTGGACTTGGACACGGAAACCTTGGTGCACGTCTTCTTTCTGAAGAAACACAGTGCTTTGCCTTCCTCGCAGGACACGAATCATTCGCTGCTGCCGAAGGTGCTATCAAAATCGCTGCTAACGCTAACAAGGTTCGCAAGAACAAGCTCCGCGTTATCTTGAACGGTCTTGGAAAAGACGCTGCTCAGATTATCAGCCGCATTAACGGATTCACATATGTTCAGACAAAGTTTGACTATTTCAACGGCGAAGGAACAGACAAGGCTCTTACAGTTGTAAAAGAGATTCCTTACGGTTCTAACCCGGACCGCCTCATCGTAAAGTGCTACGGTGCTGACGATGTTCGCGAAGGTGTTGCAATCATGTGGCACGAAGATGTTGATGTTTCTATTACTGGTAACTCAACAAACCCAACACGTTTCCAGCACCCTGTTGCAGGAACTTACAAGAAGGAACGCCTGCTCGCTGGTAAGAAATACTTCTCTGTAGCTTCTGGAGGAGGAACTGGTCGTACACTTCACCCAGATAACATGGCTGCAGGTCCAGCTTCTTACGGTTTCACTGATACTTTGGGTCGTATGCACTCAGATGCTCAGTTCGCAGGTTCTTCATCAGTTCCAGCACACGTAGAAATGATGGGCTTCATGGGAATGGGAAACAATCCAATGGTAGGGTGTACAGTTGCGTGCGCTGTTGCCGTAGCTGGTAGCTTCTAACCAATCCTTTTGATTGTCTGTAGGGTGCACGCAACTGTCCACCCTACGGCGCTCGATAAATCTCGCGAGCCGAAAGTAAGTAAATGCTAAAAAACAGTCCCGACGGACTGTTTTTTTTAACGCATTTGCTATTTTCGGCATGTACTGTAGCGTGCGCTGTTGCAGAAGCTGGTTCATTCTAGCTAAATAATTGGGGTCCCTGAGCTTGTCGAAGGGGCCTAAAGAAACAACGTCATTGCGAGGAGCGAAGCTCCGTGGCAATCCAGAGTTTTAAAGTATGGATTGCCACGCCTTTGGCTCGCAATGACGTTTTTTTTTGTGTGACAATCTTTTTTTACAAAACCCATTTTTCGTAGTATAATTATCTATATGAAAAAGGAACCGAAAATTTCCAGCCTGATTGATAAGGCTTGTTTTGATTATAATTTGATAGAAGACGGAGACCGCATTTTGATTGGGGTCAGCGGTGGAAAGGATTCTACTGTACTTGCTGAATATTTTTCGAACAGGGCTAAGCGGCCGTTCGTTGGATTTACTTATAAGGCTCTTCATATACAAAGCGATTTTGCTCCAAGATTTCCAATTAAAATCAGAAACCTTTTTAAGAAATGGGATGTTCCTTTTGAATCGCTTAAAATTAATATTAGTGCACGTGTAAAAGAAGGTCAGAAGATGAGCTGTTACTGGTGTTCAACTCAGCGCCGTACAGAGCTTATCCGTTATGCAATGGAACACGGCTACAACAAAATTGCACTTGGCCACCACATGGATGATATTCTTGAAACTCTGTTAATGAATGTACTTCAAAAAGGAGAGTTGTCTACAATGATTCCATCCTTGCAGTACGAAAACTATCCTGTAAAAATAATCCGTCCGCTTTGTTATGTTGCAGAAGACCGTATTGTAAAATATGTTGAAGATCAGGGCTACAAACAGTATACCTGTACCTGCGATTTCCAGGATAATTCTACCCGTAAAGAAGCAAAGAAAAAACTAAAGCAGCTCACCGGCGGCAAGCTGGAAGTAAAGGAAAAGTTGTTTACAGCAATTCAAAATATAAAGTTGGAATACCTTCCGTAAAGTGGATTGCTTCGTCGCTGCGCTCCTCGCAATGACGGTCATTGCGAGCGTAGCGAAGCAATCTATTTTATATTCTCCTGAATAAATTTCATCTTCAGATTCTTCAGCTTTTCAGAAATTGAAACCTTATAAATATGTGGATTCAAAATGCGCTTGTAAGATTCGTCAAAGGCTTCCAGCTGTTTTTGCATATTGTCGTGGCTTATCTTAAGCTGTTCGGCGTCGCTCAAACGAGGCTGTACGCGTTCCCCATTAGAAATGCGTTTTTTCAAAAGTGGTTCAATTCTTGCAGCTGTGAAAGAGAACTGTCTGTAATCTACCATCGGGTGATAGTAGCGGTATTCTTTTCCGGTTTCCAGAACTTCATCTTCAAGAGCCAGAATATCTGCGCAGGCCATTCCTTTTTCATCATAAAGACGGAATACATTTTTGATTCCAGGGTTTGTTGTCTTGGCAGGGTTATCGCTGAACTTCATTGCAGGAGTCATGCCGCCTGTAGTTTTATCGTGGCGTGCACAAAGCTTATATACACCAGTAAATGACGATTCGTTACCGCCTGTTACCATATGAGTTCCAACACCCCAGCTGTTTATAGGAGCGTTTCCGGCAACAAGGGTAGAAATAATTTCTTCTGTAAGTTCATTTGAAACACTGATTTTTGCCTGAGGGTATCCGGCATCGTCCAAGGCTTTGCGAACTTCACGTGTCAAATAAGAAATATCACCTGAGTCAAGGCGTACACCAAAATTGTAGCCCTGTTTTACAAGTTCACCACCTGCAATGATTGCGTTCTTTACACCAGATTTAAGTGTGTCGTATGTATCAATCAAAAATACTGAATTCTGCGGATAGATTTTTGCGTACTCGCGGAAGGCCTCCAACTCAGAAGAGTGAGACATAATCCATGAGTGTGCCATTGTTCCCATAACAGGAATACCGTAAAGCTTACCGGCCAGAGTGTTAGAAGTTCCTGCTGCACCACCAATATATGCGGCACGTGTTGCGCTCATTGCACCATCAGGTCCCTGTGCGCGGCGAAGTCCAAATTCCATGATTGGAGCTTTTTTACTTGCAAGCCAGATACGTGCAGTTTTTGTTGCAATAAGACTCTGGAAGTTTACGTGATTCAAAATAAGTCCTTCAAGAATCTGAGCTTCAATAAGATTTGCGTGAATACGAACAAGCGGTTCCTGCGGGAAGATTACAGTTCCTTCGTCCATTGTGTAAAGGTCACCTGTAAAGTGCCAGTCTTTAAGGTAATCAAGGAAGCCCTGTTCAAAAATCTTCTGCTCAGCAAGATACTTAATATCATCTTCAGAAAAACGGAAAGAGGTGAGTGCGTCGAGTAAAGTTTCATTACCAGCCAGAACAGAAAATCCTCCGTTAAAAGGATTACGGCGGAAGAACATATCAAACACAACCTGCTCATTCATGTTTTCTTTCCAGTAGCCCTGAGCCATTGTAAGCTCATAAAAATCTGTAAAAAGCGCGCTGTTGATTGTGCTGTTTTCGATAATTGGATCCATATTAATTAAACTCCTCTAAGCTGATCTCTTTTTCCTTCTGCGATTCATCCGGCGTACGCGGACGCTTGTTGTATTTATATGTTAGTCGGGCAACCAATTTTCCCGAAACAAAATGACTTGCAAATGCAAGAAACTTCCATTTGAATCTGTAAAGCGATGTCATCTTTCCTTTGAATGCGCGATTCAAACATTGAGCAACAACCTTCTGCGGTGGAATGCCACCTTTTACTTCCGGTCTTGCCCCGTTTGATGCAACATTTGCAAACTCTGTACTTACAGAACCAGGACAAAGTGCATGAACTTTAATTCCCTTATCCTTAAGCTCGGCAGCCAGTGCTTTAGAAAAACTCAATACATAAGCTTTTGTTGCGGCATATACTGCAAAGTTTCCAAGCGGCATAAATGCTGCAAGGCTTGAAGTATTTATGATTACAGAATCCTTTTTTAGATAAGGCAATGCAATTCCGCATATTCCAGTCAACGAAGTACAATTAAGCTCTACCATATCCATTTCTGCTTTTACAGAAGTTTCTTCAAAAGGTCCGTAAGTTCCAAAACCTGCATTGTTTATTAAAAGCCCAATCTGAATGCCACTTTCAACCTTTACAAGCTTTTCGTGTTCTGATTTTAATAAATCTTCAAGCAGATTTATTCCATCGCGTGAACCCAGGTCTATCTGAATCGGTTTAACGGTTATAAAGTTTTTTGTCTCATTTATTTCTTTTGCAATCTTTTTAAGATTTTCCAGTCTGCGAGCAACAATCCAAATTTCATCAAAATCATATTTCTGTGCAACCTGAACTGCAAACTCCTTACCCATACCCGAACTGGCACCGGTAATCACAGCGATATTTTTCATATGTATATTATAACATTTTGGAATGCATGTTTCAATTAAATATATTTTGATAAAAAAATGTCCTCCCGTACAAATAGCCTTCGGCCAACGGGGATGATGTTGTCCTCAGTCTATTTGTACTCCGGACATTTTTTTAGTTACTACATATAGAATTAAAAATGTTCAATAGTTATAATATACATATGAAATTTAAACCAAGTTGTATTCTTCTGGGTATACTCTTTTTATTTTGTGCTTGTAGAAATGACAAAAAGATAAACGAACACGAAATCCAGCTGCACCAGCGTGGGCGGGATATTCTTGAATATATAAAACTTGTTGAACAGCAGAAATCTAAGGCAATTGATGATTTTATTGAAGCGCTTCCGCTTGAAGAACGAATTGCTCAGCTTTTTGTGGTAAATATTGTAGGAAACGAAACTTTTATCCCTGTAGAAGAAAACATTGCAGGCGGATTTCTATATTTCAGCTACAACATTTCTGATACTGTAAAAGGAATGATGGATTTTAATCAGTCAATCATAGAGTATTGTAAGGAAAATAATAAAATCCCACCGTTTTTGTCTGTTGATCAGGAAGGCGGATACGTAAACAGACTTCGCAATTTGAACGGACCGCTTCCTTCTGCAGAACGAGTTGCAAAAGTACTTGACCCGGTGAATGCTGGAGACCTTTATATGTATCAGGGTTATCAAATGAAGGCGCTGGGCTTTAATATGAATTTTGCACCTGTTGTCGAAGTGTGTACAAAAGACAACGAACAATTCCTTACAGAACGAAGCTTCGGCTCTTTGCAGAATGTTCTTTCTTATGGCGATTTCTGCATAAGTTCATACGAAGCTCCAGGAGTAGGGATAGGCACAGTTATAAAACATTTCCCCGGCAATACAAATACAGACCCTCACACAGGCCTTCCCGAAATTGAATGGGACGAACAGACTTTAAACATGCAGCTTGAACCGTTCCGTCAGCTTGTAAAAAATCAACCGGCTGGAGTTTTAATGTCGCATGCACGTGTAAAAGGTTATGATGAAAAAAATCCGGCTTGTCTTTCTAAGTATTGGGTCACAGAGGTTCTTCGCAACGAATTCGGCTACAACGGAATTATTTTTTCTGATGATATTTTTATGGGTGCCCTTGCCCACAACGGATATCCTCCGGAAGTTGCTGTTATTGCGGCAATTGAAGCCGGCATAGACTGCATTATGATTTCTGAAAAAAGAATTGAGCCTTGTGTAAAAATCCTTGCCAAAAAAGCAAAGCAGGAACCGGACTTTGAAAAAAGACTTAATGAATCTGTTCGCCGTATGTTTGAATACAAAATCAAGCAGAAATATCTGGAAGTTTTCCTGAACCAGAACGGCATGTACGAAGTTAGAATAACATATCCGGAGCCTGACACACGTTTAAGAAATGATAAATTCAATGTGGCAAAACAAAAGAATATTGCACTTTATACGGAAAATTTTAAATGAAAAAAGAAAAAGATAAACTTAGCGGCGCACAGGGCTTTGAAAAATTTTACTCAGATTTATACGGCGAACGATGGGAATCTCTCAAACAGGCCTTTGCAGCTCCGTCAGATTCCGTAGAATATCATGTCCCGGGCTCACAAAAATCATATTTTTTAGACAGCGCAAGCATCCTTGCAGCACTTTGCCTTCCGCTTGAAAATGCAGCAGACATATTAGATCTCTGCGCCGCACCAGGAGGAAAAACTCTTGTACTTGCAAGCCGCATGCCAGCAGACGCACACCTTTCTTCAAATGAACGCTCTGCACAACGTAAACACCGTCTTGCAACAGTTGTAGAAGAATGTCTGCCACCACAAATCAGCGAACGTATAACTGTTTCCTGCAGCGACGGTTCAACATGGTGCACCCGCCAGACCGAATGCTTTGACAGTATCTTATTGGACGCACCTTGTTCTTCTGAACGCCATGTCATTGCAGACCCAAAATACCTTAATGTATGGTCGCCATCGCGCATAAAAACAGTTGCTATGGAGCAGTGGGCACTTCTTTCAAGTGCATACAGACTTCTTCGTTCCGGCGGATATCTTTTATATTCAACCTGCGCCCTTGCACCTCAGGAAAACGACCAGATGATGGAACGGCTCGTAAAAAAGTTTCAGAAAGAGGGCAGCAGCGGTTTTTCTTTTGTTGAACCATCGCCAGATTTATCAAAAATATCACATTGTGCAAGTTTAACGCTTCCTGAATACGAAAAAACTCAATACGGCTATCAGATATTACCAGACACTTCAAACGGGGCAGGACCCATCTATTTTTCGCTAATAAAAAAATCATAATAAAAAATCACCTATTTTGCTAAACCATCTTGATTTTTACGCATTTTAAGACGATAATATATAGAGAGTTATAGGAGTATTTTGATGCCAACCAGTAAGGAAAGTGAAGATAAACTTCAGAAAATCATGGAAATTGAACGTCAGCTCAATGAAATACAGGACGTTGACGTACTTCTTGAAAGAATTCTTACAGAAACAAGGCACATCGTAAATGCCGATGCAGGATCAATTTACGTTGTCGAAGAAGACCGCATTAAAATTAAATATGGTCAGAATGATACGCATCTTAAAGAACTCGCTCCCGGAGAAAAGCTTCCTTACAGCTGTTTCTCATTTCCTATTAACGAAAAACAAATCTGCGGTTATGTAGCTTCAACAGGTAAATCAGTAAATATTGAAGATTGTTACGAAATACCCGAATCAGAGCCATACAAGTTTAATAAAAACTCTGATATCATGACAAATTACCGTACCAAGTCTATGTATACATTCCCGTTGAAAAATGCAAACGGAACAATTCTTGGTGTATTGCAGATTATCAATAAGCTTGACGAAAATGGAACAGTAATTTCTTTTGACGATGAAGATGAGCTTTTGATCGGGCACTTTGCAGTAAGTGCCGTTCAGGCTTTAGGACACGCTTACCTTACAAGTAACATGGTAAAACGCATGCTTAAAATGGCAGAGTTCCGTGATCCAAAAGAAACTTATCCTCATGTTGAACGCGTTTCTTCATTCGCAATGGAAATTTACGACCGCTGGGCATTCAATCACAATGTTCCACAGGCCGAAGTTCAAAAATATCGCGATAACCTTAAGATTGCCGCTAAATTCCATGATGTTGGAAAGGTTGGTATTTCAGATGTTATCCTTAAAAAGACATTCCCTCGTTTTACAGAAGAAGAACGAAATATTATGAAGGGTCACACCTGCATTGGTGCACAGCTCTTTGAACCAATAGAATCTAGCCTTGATGTTATGGCTCAGGAAATTGCACTTCATCATCACGACCGTTGGGATGGTGGAGAAACAGGTTATCCCGGAAACGTAAAACTCGAAGATTTTTCTATAAAAGACGGAGTTGTTCCAAAGGCAGAACCTCTTAAGGGTAAAGATATTCCTCTTAGTGCCCGCATTGTTGCAGTTGCCGATGTATTCGACGCCTTAAGCCACAAGCGCTGCTACAAAGAGTCGTGGTCAATGGATGATTCTTTTGAAGAAATCCAGAACAGCGCAGGTTCCCACTTTGACCCTGAAGTAGTTTACGCCTTCATGCAAATCAAAGACCGTATCTGCTCAATCCAGATGGCTTTCCCAGATGATGACTAAGGCCTTTGGCGCCTGTGTCATTGTCGGGCCGCCTGTGTCATTGTCGGGCTTGACCCGACAATCTCTTTTTACAAATTTCTTATCACAACCCTATCCAGGCAATTTGCAAACTTTTCGAATTTCTTTTTGTCGTAGCCTTCGTGGTAAGGTTTTGAAAG
Organism: Treponema sp.; assembly: GCA_017651065.1. GTDB lineage: Bacteria > Spirochaetota > Spirochaetia > Treponematales > Treponemataceae > Treponema_D. Next base: position 1,659 of record JAGCDP010000021.1, on the reverse strand, counting down.
ACCAAGCTGTACAAGCTGCAAATTAAAATCGCGTTCACTTAATCTTTCCTTGATTATTTCTTTTGTAAATTCAGTGCCTCGGTCGTTTATTGCGAGCACTCCTTTTTGTACGAGTCTGTCTGCAAAAACAATATCACGGGTAATTACTAAATCTGTTCCGCTTTTGGCATGTTCAAAAATATAATTATCAGCCGAATCTTTTTGAGGGTCTGTTGTTATCATTGTAAAGGAATCTAGAAAATCGCAGGTAATATTTTTATTTGCAACAAAAAAAACTTTTATGCCTTTTTTTGTGCCGTATTCTGTAACATGATTTCTAACTAAAAGAGGGCAGGAATCTGCGTCGACCCAGATATTTTTTATCAATTCAAATCTCTTATAATACTTTGTTTATTTTATCAATCATTGCAATTGTGCGTCGTTCAAGTTCTTCACCTTTTTCATCGTCAATTATCTGAACCTGACCATTCTGCATTTTTTCTTTTGCAACTGCATTTGATTTTTCTTTGTATACTTCATCGCAAAGCATAATGCCTGCAAGAATTGAAGTCTGTAATGGAGTTTTTATTGAATCTATCTGGCTAACGTCATTTACAATACGAGAGTAATATCCTAAAAGTTTGTTAAGATATTCTTCGTCTTCGTTTGCCTGGATTGTGAAGCTTGTTCCTAAAAGATTTATTTGAAGCTTGCCCATTAGAAAATATCAAAACCTAACTGATCTTTAGACTCTGGATCAGATTCAGCATCGTCTTCAACAACTTCTTCTGATTCTTCTACCGGTTCTTCAATTGGAACTTCTTCAAAAGGTGGTTCTTCTGGTTCTGCAACAGGCATCATCTGTTCAAAGCTCATTTCTGTAACTGGTACAGGAGCTTCTTCTTCAACCGGTTCTTCGATTGGTTCTGGTTGTGCCTCGGCAATAGAACCGGCTTTCTTCAATACAGAATGCTCTATAGAATTAAGCCGGTCAATTGCTTTAATGATACCAGACTCGATCGTTTTTTGTTCGCTTTCAAAAGCTGTAAGCTGCTCCGTTTTGGCAGAAAGTGCATTTGTGAGCTCTGAACATTTATTGCGCAGAGCAGCATTTTCGCCTTCAAGCTGTTTGATTTTTTCAACAGCGCTTTCAACCTTTTGTTCTAACAATAAAACCTGATCGAGTGATATCATATTTCTTTTTCCTAAGCCTTAAGTGCTTTCTTAGCTTCTTCTACGACAGCCTTAAAAGCAACAGGATCTTCAATAGCCATATTAGAAAGAGCCTTGCGGTTCAATTTAATACCTGCTTTGTTTACTCCGTTGATGAACTGTGAGTAAGTAAGTCCTTCTTCGCGAACAGCAGCGTTAATACGAGCAATCCACAAAGAGCGGAATTCATGCTTACGGTCACGGCGGTCAACATATGCGTGACCAAGTGCCTTAGTTACAGCATCTTTTGCTGGCTTGTAGTTTGATTTTCTGTCGCCACGGAAGCCTTTAGCAAGCTTCAAAATCTTTACACGGCGATTCTTTCTTTTTGTTCCGTCTATCGCTCTTGACATCGTTATCTCCTATTAACCATAAGGAAGCATCTGCTTTCTGATCTTCTTTGCGTCTGCTTCATCTACATAACCTGCTGCGCGCAAGTTTCTCTTTCTTTTAGGAGAACGCTTTGTC
>JAGCDP010000020.1 GCA_017651065.1 Treponema sp. | reverse complement strand
CTGTTTCTCGCATGATTGCCTGTATCCTTGAAGAAGCCGGTTACAATGTAGGTCTTTATGCTTCTCCTCATATTACAGATTTCCGCGAACGCATTTGTAAACCAAACGGATTTTTTGATGATGAAATATACCGCGCTGCCGTAAAGGAAATGGTTCCTAATATTGATTCAATCATTGACCTTCCTGCAGACCGCCCTATTACCTGGTTTGAGCTTGTTACCCTTTATGCCTTCCTCTGCTTTAGAAAAGCAAATGTTGACTGGTCTGTTTTTGAAGTTGGCATGGGTGGAAGACTTGATGCAACAAATGTTTTAAGACCAAAGCTCTGCTGTATTACAGGAATTGAACTTGAACATACAGAGTTCCTGGGCAATACTCTTGAAAAGATTGCGGCAGAAAAAGCAGGAATTATAAAGAACTGTACCCCTGTTGTAATTGCACGCCAGCAGACAGAAAACGTAAAGATTATTCTTCGTGAAAAGGCCTTTACCCGCCACGCGCCTTGTTACTTTGTTGATGAAATTATTAAGAAAGCTTCATACTGCTTTAACGAAGATGAAAAGGTAATGTACCTTAAACTTGAGAGTGATCTTTTTAACAGACCTATAAAAACTAAACTCAGCCTGCTTGGTAAACATCAGGTATTGAATGCGGCACAGGCTGCAATATCTATCCGTAAGGTTTTGCCTAATCTTGATGAAGCAATAATTGAACGCGGTCTTGCAAAAGCAAAGCTTCCTGGTCGATTTGAAATTATTGATAATGTTCCGGGTTACGAAGGAATACCTCATCTTGTTCTTGATGGTGCTCATACTTTAAACAGCATTAAGCTTACTCTTGAAACTCTTGGCAGAATGTATGATGACAAAAAAGTAAATCTTCTTTTTGCATGCGCGGCAGACAAGGATATTAAAGATATCTCTATGGAGTTCCGCTACCGCTTTGAGCATGTCTATGTAACAAAGCCAGGCAACAAAAAGCAGTCTGATATTAATGCCGAAATTGAAGCGTTTAAAAATGCAGGAATTGATTTTACTGCAGATGCCGACTTCAAAAAGATGATTCTTAAAGCCTTTGCAGATTCTGCAGAGAACGGAGATATTCTTTTAGTTACAGGTTCGTTCTACCTTGTGTCTGAAGTTAAACAGATGATGATGTTGTAATTATTCAATCACACGTTGTACACGTTTGGTTATAGAAGTCAAAACTTCATACGAAATTGTTTTTCCAAGCTTTGCTAAATCATCAGCTGTATTAAGTGCGCCTGTTTCTTTTGGGCCAAAAATCAAAACTTTATCCCAGAGCTTTACGTCTTTGTTGTCTTTGCCAATATTTACCATGCACTGGTCCATGCAGATTCTTCCGCAGATTGGATAATTTTTTCCGTTTATTGTTACCTTGAGTCCCGGCGAGAATCTTCTTAAAAGTCCGTCTGCGTAACCGATCGGCAATACCGCAATGTCTGTATCTTCTTCGCAGGTATATGTGCGGCCGTACGAAATTGATTTACCCTTGTAAAAATGTCTTATTGCAACAACTTTTGTTTCAAGCGCAAGTACAGGCTTTACATCAAAATTCTTGCCCTGTGATTTTAAATACTCATGAGTAATTTCATCAGGATAATAACCGTAAGTAATAATTCCGGGGCGTACCATGTCAAAATGAACATCAGGATTATTCAAAAGTGCCGCACTACTTCCGCATGAACAGATGCCCGGATTAATTCCATACGCTTTTACATTTTCTACTGCTTTCTTAAACTGTTCGAATTGATTTTTTGTATATTCCTGGTTATCTGCTTCAAGACTGTCCGAAACTGCAAGATGCGAACACATACCTCCAAGCTCAAGATGATCAGAATCAGAAATCAGTTTTGCCTGCTCACCTGCTTCTTCCGGATAACAACCAATGCGGCCCATACCGGTATCTACTGCAAGATGAACCTTGAACTTTTTATTTACATTATGTGTTTCGCAAAAAAGATCAGAAGTTTTTATAAGCAGATTAATATATTCCTTACTGAAAACAAGCGGTGTAATCTGGTATTCAAAAAGATCATTCATTTCGGGCGGAGTACAGATACTTAAAAGAAGTATATTTGTTTTAATACCGGCATTTCTAAGCTCAAGTGCTTCGTCTACAGTTGCAACAGCAAGAAAATCAATTCCAAGCTCCTGTGCAAGCTGCGCAGTAAGAACTGCATTGTGACCATAACCGTCGGCCTTTACTGCAACACAGATTTTTACCTTACTGTATACATATTTACGAATCTGCTGCAAGTTGTATTTAAGATTTTCTTTATAGATTATTGCTTTTGTACATCTGTTCATTTTTCCACCCTTAATTATAGATTATAAAATAAAATTATAAATAATGCCATTGTAAAAAACTATAATTTTATGGTATTATAGTATATTATGAAAAAAAGAGAAATGTTTATAAAAAAATCGCTTATTTCAAGTCTTATTTTAGTTTTGTTCTTTTCATGTGCTACAACAAATGAAACCACAAAAAAATCCGCCGATTCAAATGCTTCACAAGAAGAAACTGTTCCACAGCTTTCAGAAGAAGAATTATTTATTCAGGAAATGAATAAATACACACTTGAATTTACAAATGTTCCTGCAAAAACAAAGAAAGGAAAAACATTTGCTTCTGATTTTGAAGTTACAGTAAAAGATGAAAACGGTAATCCTGCTGCAGATTTTGATGTTTGTTTTACTTATCCTGCAATGAAAGACGGCTCTAAACTTGTTTCTACTTCTATTGTTGTTAAGACAAATGAAAATGGAATTGCTTCTTTTAATCCTGGAATAATTTCGTTTGCTGTAAAATCAAAAATTCAGGCTTTCCCAGATATTACCGGTAAGCTTGAATCAACTTATGATGTGCTTCCTGTTCCAGTGACAACTGCCGATTTCCTTGTAGAATCAGACGTTGCTGCTAAAGGCGCAATCATGTTTGTATTTGAATATACAGAAGGCGGAAAACCTTCTAAAAACTCATACGAGATTCTTTCTGCGCTCCGTAAAAAGGGAGTTTCAATGATTAGTAACGCTCCTCTTTGTGATGACACTTCTTACATAACAGCATCAAAGCAGAAGATTTACAAAGACAATTATGAATATGTAGAAGATCAGTTTGGTTATCTGATTGGAGGAACTGTTAAATTTGCAAATCCTGTAGAAGCAAACGAAGACGGTACATATACTGCACATCTTGTTGCCGAAATCTATGGCATTGATATGAAAACAGGAGAAGTTATTTACGAAGAAACAAATGAATATACAAGCACCGGTACAAACTGGAGTAAGGCTGTAGAAAGCTGTAAAGAAAAGCTTACTGCAATTGTAGTTGATTCCATTATGTACGGACTTTAATTATACGAGGAAAAAATATGATTTATACAGATACTAGAGATAGTTCAGCTCAGGTTGATTTTAGAACTGCAGTAATGAGCGGAATGAATCAGAAAACAGGTGGTTTATATATTCCAACCTCTTTTCCAAAAATTGATTCATCTTTGCTCAACAAAGATCCTGCTCCTTCGTTCAGAGACATTGCTTTTAATATGGCAAAGCCTTATGTAGAAGGTGAAATTCCTGATGTTGATTTGGCTGCTATTATTCAGGATGCATATCCTTTCTCTCCAAAGGTTGCTCCTCTTGATAACAAATCTTATATTCTTGAATTGTTCCACGGCCCTACCTGCGCCTTTAAGGATTTTGGTGCACGCTTTATGGCTCGAACAATGTCATATTTCAACCGCAACGAAGATACAAAGCTTCATATTCTTGTAGCAACTTCCGGCGATACAGGTTCTGCTGTAGGAAGCGCATTCCACGGAGTTGAAGGTCTTGATGTAACAATCCTCTACCCTGATGGAAAAATCAGTCCGTTGCAGGAAAAGCAGTTGAGTACATTTACAGGAAACGTTCGCGCCCTTAAAGTAAAGGGAACTTTTGATGACTGTCAGAAGCTTGTAAAAACAGCATTTACTGATGATGAACTTCGCGGAAAGCTCAGACTTTCTTCTGCAAACTCTATTAATATTGCACGACTTTTGCCACAGAGCTTCTACTATATGTATGCTGCTCTTATTGTTCGTAATCGTGCAGCCCTTCAGAATAAAATTCCTAACCCAGATATTATCATGGTTGTTCCAAGTGGAAACTTTGGTAACCTTACTTCCGGTTTGATTGCCCGCGAAATGGGTGGTCCAATTGCAGGATTTGTTGCAGCAACTAATACAAACAAGACAATCCCGGACTGGATTGCTACTGGCGATTACAACGCCCGCCCTTCTGTAGAAACTTACGCTAACGCAATGGACGTTGGTGCCCCAAGTAACTATGAACGCATTAAGGCAATGTACTCTCTTGAAGAAGTTCGCAAGCTCTTTGGTTCTTACTGGCTTGATAACGAAGGAATCATGAAGGCTATTGAAGACTGCCACCGCATGACTGGTTATATTATTGACCCTCATGGAGCAATCGGTTATAAAGCCTGGAAAGATATTGCAAACGGTGAAATGGAAAAACTTATTAACGGCGAAAAGAATGACTTTAATAAGCCTGGTCTTACACCAAATATTCCTGACTGGGCAGATAAGGTTGTTAATAAAACAGCAGTTGGTGTTGTACTTGAAACAGCTAGTCCTGCTAAGTTTGGTTCAATTGTTACAGAAGCAATTGGTCGTGAACCACCAATGCCAGACCGTCTTGAAGAAGTACTTAGACTTCCTGATAACGCCATTCCAATGGAAAATGATTACAACATGTTTAAAGATTGGTTAATCGCTAATCTTTAGACTACAAAAAAAAGATCTCGTGAAAACGAGATCTTTTTTTTGTCAGTTAAAACCTGACAATAACATTTATTTCAATGCTTCAAAAATAATATCTGCAAGGAAGATAACTGCGAGTACCCATGTTACTACAGGAATATCTTTTACCTTCTTGCCGGCACACTTAGCAATTACATAAGCGATAATACCGAACATGATACCCTTTGAAATTGAGTATGCAAATGGCATTGTCATGATTGTAATGAATGCCGGAATACCTTCTGTTGGATCATCGAACTGAATGTCTACAACTGACTTCATCATTAAGTAGCCTACAAAGATCAAAGCTGGTGCTGTTGCGGCTGAAGGAATGAGGAAGAACAATGGGCTCAGGAACAATGAAAGAAGGAAGAGAATACCTGTTACAAGTGAAGCAAGACCTGTGCGTGCACCTGCTGCAACACCTGAAGAAGATTCTACGAATGAAGTTACTGTAGATGTACCAAGAGCGGCACCTGCTACTGTACCTACGGCGTCTGAAAGAAGAGCGCCCTTTACGTTCAAAACTTCACCGTTTTCATCTTTGAGGTTACCCTGCTCTGCTACACCAAGAAGAGTTCCGATTGTATCGAACAAGTCTGTGAAAAGGAATGTAAAGAAGATTACAAAGAACTGTCCAAGTACTGCAAATGAGAACTTGCCGGTTACAGAATCAATTACAATTCCCTTGAAATCAAAAGCAAAAAGATATGGTTTTGAAGGAAGAGAGAATGGTTTAAAATCATCACCGATTGTTGTTACTCCAAATGGAATACCAATGATTGTTGTAATGATAATACCAATAAGAATTGCACCCGGAACGTTGAGTGTATACAAAATGATTGTAATGATAAGTCCAAGGATTGCAACAATTGCAGTAGCATGCTGCATATTGAAGTTTACAAATCCGATTGTTGTACCTGTATCTGTAGAACAGATTCCGGCATTTACAAGTCCGATGATGGCAATGAACAAACCAATTCCGACAGCAACAGCCTTTTTAAGGCCTTCTGGAATAGAACGGATGATTGCTTCACGAACACCACAGATTGAAAGAATAATAAACAGAACACCTTCAATAAATACAGCAGTAAGTGCAAGCTGCCAGGAACAGCCCATTCCAAGAACTACTGTGTAAGTAAAGAATGCGTTAAGACCAAGACCAGGAGCCAGAGCAACTGGAAGATTTGCAACAAAAGCCATAACAAGTGTTGCAAGAGCAGCTGCAATAGCAGTAGCTGTAAATACAGGCCCCCATGCCATTCCAGATCCGGAAAGGATACTTGGGTTTACAGCAAGAATGTAAGCCATAGCAAGGAAGGTTGTAATACCACCAATAATTTCCTTACTGATGGTTGTCTGCCTTTCCTGCAGCTTAAATAACTTTTCCATAATAAATTCCTCCTACTTTATGGATAAATTCATTATATATCTAACTCTGTGAAATATAAAGGAATTTTTGATGATTTATTGATATATCTGTAAGAAAATGCTCCCAGGGGAATTGCGAATCCAAAACCGTGGGCTAGCCCACTACATGCTACAGTGCCTTGGAACTATCCACTTGGCCGCCTTGCGGCCGCACTGTAGAATGTTTTTGTATTCGCAAT
>JAGCDP010000019.1 GCA_017651065.1 Treponema sp. | reverse complement strand
GCCGAGGAATCCAGCCGATTAAGAACTATCGGATAATATTAACAGCTGGATTGCCACGTCGCTACCGCTCCTCGCAATGACAATGATTACTTCGCAGCGTCAATAGTAGCCTGAATATCTCTAGAAATACCGTCACAAAGTTCAGCAGCTTTCTTCTTGGCATCTGCATACCATGCATCGCTGCCGTCTCCTGCTGGGATCATTGAGTTGATGTAGAACTTGATCTTTGGTTCTGTTCCGGATGGGCGGGCACTTACGATTGTTCCGCTTTCCAGGTAGAACTGGAGAACGTTGCTCTTTGGTAAGTCTGGGTCGTTCATAAGGTCGCGAACTTTTACTACCTTCTGGCCGCCTAATGTTGCAGGTGGATTTGAGCGCATCTTGGCCATGATTTCTTTCATTGTCTGAACGCCGCTCTGGCCCGGGAAGTTCTGAGAGATTGCACGGTCTTCGAAGTAGCCGTATTCCTTGTACATGTCGTCAAGGTGTTCAAGAAGGCTCTTGCCCTGGTTTCTCCAGTAGAGAATCATTTCGGCACACATTGCTGCTGCAGAAACGCCGTCCTTGTCCATTACTTCTTTTTCTACCTTGTAGCCGTAGCTTTCTTCAAGACCGAATACGTAGTTGTAGGTTCCAGCCTTTTCGAAGTTAGCCTCAACATTTGCAATCCACTTAAAGCCTGTAAGACAGTCAAACATCTTTACGCCGTACTTCTTACAGATGTAGTCACCGAATGGTGAAGTTACAATAGAGCGGATACATGCTGGGTTAGCAGGCATTTTTCCAAGCTCTTTGCGGCTCAAGAATACATATTCCATAAGCAAAGCACCCATCTGGTTTCCGCTCAGGAGTACAAAGTTTCCGTCCTTGTCCGGGAAGGCTGTACCAAAGCGATCTGAATCCGGATCAGTTGCCATAAGACCATCTGCCTTTTCTTTTGTTGCAAGGTCTACTGCCATCTTAAGGGCAGGCTTTTCTTCTGGGTTTGGCTTTTCTACTGTAGGGAAGTTTCCGTCCGGTTCACGCTGTTCCGGAACTGTAAGGATATTAAGTCCAAGGTCACCAAGAACTTTTTCTACATGCATTGCACCTGTTCCATGAAGTGGTGTGTAAACAATGCGAACATCCTTTGCCTTTTCCTTGATGAGGTCAGGGCGGAAGAGCTGTGCCTTACACATGTCCCAGAATTTTTCGTCTATTTCTTTGTCGATGATTACAAGCTTGCCTGTAGAAATTGCTTCTACGCGGGTCATTGTCTTTACATCTTTTACCTTGTTTACTTCTTCAATAATGCCGACATCATGTGGCTCGATTACCTGTGCACCGTCGTTCCAGTAAGCCTTGTAACCATTGTACATGCGTGGGTTGTGTGATGCTGTAACTACAACACCTGTATCTGCCTTGAGTGTGCGGATAGCAAATGAAAGCTCAGGGGTTGGACGAAGGCTAGAGAACAAATAAGCCTTGATTCCGTTTGCGGCAAAGATGAGTGCAGTTGCTTCTGCAAATACATCTGAATTCAAGCGGCTGTCGTAGGCAACTACTGCACTTAAAGTTCCGGCCTTTGCTTTTTCTGGGAAGGCTTTAAGTACATAGTTTGCAAGGCCTTGTGTAGCCATATTTATTTCGAGTGTGTTCATGCGGTTTGTTCCGCCACCCATAATGCCGCGAAGTCCACCTGTTCCAAACTCGAGTGTCTGGTAAAAGCGATCTTCCAGCTCTGTATAATCTTCTTTAGCAACAAGATCTTCAATTTCCTTGCGGAAGCGTTCATCCTGTTCAGCTGCAATATAATCTTTAGCTCTCTGCAAAATTTCAGATTTTTCCATGTAAAACTCCTTTTATGTTAAAATATTATAATCATATGAAATTTTCAAGATGAAAAATTACTCACGCGTGGAACCTGCTTTTGCTCCGCAGGACGAAAATGGAGCTCCGCAAAAACAGAACCCACGCTCCGCAATTTTTCATGATTAATTTTTTAATTATCACATTTTTGAATTAACTCTGTTTCCCATGCAAGCAAATCTTTTTCTTCTTCTGCATTGTCACCCTTAACATCGCACATAATACGGAACACCGGCTCTGTACCGCTGCCACGCATCCAGATGAATGCAACCGGGGAACCGGCATTATCCTTAAATATAATCTTAAGTCCGCCTTTGCCCGAAAGTGAATATTCAGAAACATCGCGTGTTTCTTTTGTACCATTTGTAATCACAGCTTCATAACCTGCAATACCATACTTTTTCTTAAGCTCAGCTTTTTTCTTTTCCCAGTCTGCTTCAAATGCCTTTTGGAATTCAGCCTTAAGCTTTGCATGATCTGTATTCTTTACCTTAAGGATTGCCCTTGGCTCACTCACACCAGTTGTAGTATAAACCGGCAGACTCTCCAGAACATCAGTCAAAGTAAAATCAACCTTATATTCAATTCCAGCCTTTTTACACCAGATTTCATACAAGCCGTCTTCTCGCATCATCAATAGTTTTATAATTGCAAACACTGTATTCAAAGGGTCCCGCACACTAGAAGGATAAGTAATAGTTCCACCATTCGAACCTTCACCAAGAATGCGCACATTGTAGCCTTCCTCTCGCTTTTCACGGGCAAGATTTACAACATTAGCTTCACCAACTTCTGCACGGAAAACCTCTGCACCAAGCACGCGGCATATTTCATCAATCCTCATGGAAGTAGGGCAGTTTACGGCAACAGCCGGCTTAAATGAAGAATCTCCTCCGTTTTTCCAGATGCTGTAAGTAAGCTCTGCAAGAACAGAAAGACTGAAAACTTCCTGCGCTTTAAGAATCACAGCTTTATTCTGCTTTTCATCCCAGTAAACAATGTTTCCTCTGTCGCCGTCGCAGTCCGGCATATAACCGAGCAATACATTGCAGTTTTTGCGCTTATGCAAATCTTCCATTGCTTCTGCAACATGAACAAGGTTTTCTGCTTCAGGAATAATTTCATGTGCAATTTCATCTTCGTTGATTGAATAAAAATCAATTCCGTGAGTTGTAAAGAATTCTTTATCTATACATTTTGCGCGGGAGCTTCCGTTAAAGTCGCAGATAACTCCAAGCCCTTTTGCACGAATCTGACCGTCAAGCATTTCAAAGAAATCTTTCTGGTGCTCCTTGTTTGCTGAGTCGGTTATTGTTTCGCGTATAAAATCTTCGTATGCTTTGAGTGCGTTAAATTTAGAGCTTGCCTGAGTTTTATAGATTTCATTAAGGGCCATGGAACTGCAACCATCGGCTGCCTGTACCAATTTTGCCAAAGCTGCATCATCGTCCAGAAGTGCAGTAAACTTTTCTGTAATTTTTGCGTTTTCTTTAGCTTCTAAAACTCCACCATTATTTGTACCAAATTTAATTCCATTGTGCCCAACAGGATTATGACTTGCCGAAATATAAATGAATCCGTCGAGCTTTTTTGCATAAGCCATGATTTCAGGAGCAGAAGTAACGCCTGAATATTGAACTACAGCGCCTTTTGCAACAAGTGCATGCAGCATAGCATCTGCCATAGCAGGGCCTGTTGGTCGGGCGTCAATTCCAACTGCAAGTACCGGAACTTCCTGATTTGTTAATGCTGAAATATAATCAAAAAAAACAGAAGCAGCAGCAATACAAATTGACTTGTCCTGTTCACTGATTTCGGGAGCTTTATCCTGTTCATCCCCCGAAACTGCAAAAACTTTGCGCCATCCACTGGCCGAAAGAATCATATTTGGTTTCATACCATCTATTTTAACACCAAATTGTCAAATTCTCAAATATTAATAGATGGAAAGTATGTAATTCTGTTGTTTTGTTTTTCCCAAAAAGTCAAGGGTTGTAATTCCCAGTGTAGAGCGCCCTGGAGTAAGCATAATCGTTCCTAAAAGAATAAGCGTGTCGTTCGGGTACAGATCTTCTACAGTATATTTATCTTTTTCGCCTGTTACATAAAGCTTCCCGTTTTCCTGATTAACAGTATCAAAAGCTATTCCATCAAGCAAAACGCCGTTAATTGTTATAGTAGTCTTATATGGAACTGCTATTTTATTTCTTGTCTGGAATACTTTATACGAACCTGAAGGAAAAACTTTGCTTTCTTTAATATCAAAGAATTTACCTTCTTTATTCTGAAGCATTACGCCTGTAATTGAATATTCAATTTCATTTTCTGTTCTTGGAAGAAGGATTTTTGGATTAATTGCAGCAGACTTCTGAAGATCAATAATCTGAAATTCAAGATTACTTCTTGTTTTCTGCCAGCCTGAATTACCTGTTTCACCAATTTTTTCGCCTTCTTTTACAGAAGTTTTGGTACCAATGTTTTCATTTACAGTTTCATTATCAAGATTTGCATAAACAGAAATCAAATCATCATCATGGCAAAGAATAACTGCATTTCCAAGTGTAGAAGGGAAGAATGATGAATCTTCTTCCTCATCTAAAATTATAAGGATTTTTGCATCGTTTATTGCCTTTACTTCTGCCGGATCTTTGAATATAAGTGAAGTGCTTATTGAACCGTTTACGTTCTGCCCAAAATAAGAAGAAACTGCATCCTTGTTGAATTCTTCCTGCGGCCATTCAACTGCAAAAAATGTAGAATTTATTAGAATTAATGAAATTAAAAAAGCAGCAAATCTTTTCATGACTATTCCTTTGAAATCCTTACTTTTGAAATTGATGTATCTTGTCCTACATAAAGGTTATTGTTGCAGGTTTTAATAAATGCAGTATCTGCCTCAAAAGAGAATGAACCTTCAAGAGTATCAGTTTTTTCAATTATGTAAACAGTGTATTCTTTATTCTTTTTGCCCAATACAAATATCAGGGAATCTGTTTCTTCAATTGCAATTACAGTTTTATCAATCTTGATATTTGTTTCTTTTTGTTTTTCGATATTATATATTCCAAGATTGCCGTCGTAATAGTAAAGAATGCGTTTATCGTCGTTACAGAATTTTACAACAGTCTGTTTGTTCATGTCTGAATCAAGGTAGTTGTGATAAATGATTTTTGGCTGCTTATTATCATTCTTTGTAAGTACAAAACGCTGTTTATTATGACCTGAAACAGAAGCTGTATACATACCGTCGGAAGAAACATCAAGTCCAAGAATTACATTGTAATCGCTTCCACCAGGTACAAAGCTGAGTGTTTCAAAGCCAGTGTTATTATCAAAAATCCTGATTGCTCCGTCTGCATAACCTGCTGCAGTATATTTTTCTTTTGAGCTGAAGGCTGTAAGAGGAACTGTATTTTCGTTTACCCAGATTACTTTTCCCTGGGAATCACATTTACTAAAAGAAGAACCTCCGGGAAGGAAAACAAAAATCCTGTCCTGTTCAAAATATGGAAAGCCCGAAACTTCAAAATTGCCTTGTTCATTATTATTTTTGTTATAAAAAGCTATGTTTGAATCTTCGGTAGTATAAATTGCATAGTAGTCAGAAGAAATAGAAGCCTTTGAAGGGAAAGATATTAGTGAAGTAATCTGTCCATCTTCTGTAAAATATCCGATTGACTGGCCAAGCTTGAATTCAATCTGGCGTGTTCCTGAAGAAATTGCGCTATTAGCCGGAGTTGTAATGTTTTTTCGCCATTCAGGTGTAAAATGATATTCTTTTCCAAGAGGTTTTACGGCCAGAATTATATATATGATTATGAATAAAAATACAAGAAATATATAAATATGTGTATGCTTTTTTGTTTTCATGTTACATACATATTATTGTAAATTTTAGTAAAAATCAATGTTTATATTTATAATGAAAACAAACTCCAAAAGATATATATTGACAAAATACCGTATAATATGCAAAATATTACATAATATTCAAATAAAAAACATAATTTATTAATAAAAAGTATCAGAGAGGCTAAAATAATGACTGACGACATCCTGACAATTGAAGAAGTAGCAAAATATCTGCGGGTTTCTGACAGAACTGTTTATGATTGGGCACAAAAAGGTGAAATTCCGGCAGGAAAAATTGGAACAGTATGGCGTTTTAAGAAATCAGAAGTAGAAAACTGGGTAAATGCAAAGCTTTCATCAAGCTCTTTAAGCCAGAATGATACAGAAGTTCAGATTAAAAATATCCTTTCACCAGATAGAATTGTTTTTCTTAATCACAGCACAAAGCACGACGCAATTGTACAGCTTTCGGATGTTCTTTCTACAGCACCACAAATCAAAAATGCACAGGAATTGACTGCAGAAATACTTAAACGCGAAGAATTAATGTCTACAGCAATTGGAAAGGGTATTGCAATTCCTCATGTTCGCCTTTCTTCGGTAACAGATTTAGTTATGGCAGTTGGAGTTTGTAAAAAGCCTATTTCTGACTATCAGACAATCGATGATGAACCAGTAAACCTTCTTTTTATGATTGCCGCAGCTTATAATCAGCATTCACTTTACTTAAAGACAATTTCTCATTTCTGCGGAAAACTTAAGCAGGAAGGCTTACACGAAAATATTATTAATGCAAAAGACGCACAGGAAGTATTCAGCTTACTTTCTTAAGGCATGATTACAGGAATCCACTTACTTCGGTCTGCGTGTTCCTGTGCAATTGTTCCCCAGGTTACTTTTGCAGTTGTTTCTCCCATTAAAAATTCACGACCGGTACCTTCAACCTCATATTTTTGTCCGGGTGCCGGATTTTCAAAAGTTACCATTGCATGAGAATATTCGCGCGAAATAATCATAAATGATTCAAGGCCTGCTGCACGAAGAAGAACACATACAAGCATGCTTCTTGAATCGCAGTCGTTTCCTGTTCCGCACAAAACTGCCGGAAGATTTGTAAAATCAGTATTTGAAGCTTTTTCGTTGTCGCGTTTATACTGGAAAGTCTGAACCCATGAAAGCAATGTTTGTGCATAAGCTAAATCTGGATTCGAAGGATTAGATTTTTCACATACAGGATAAAGCTGCGAAATTACATCATAAGAAACCTGTGCAAGTCGTCCGTAACTGTCGCGGAAAACCATTCTGTAATAGCGCTGCCAGGCTTCCTTCCATAAATTATGATTTGCATAAAGCAAAAGAACTGAATATTCCATTTCAAGAACAAACTGTGCTGCATCAATATCGGAATTGTCTATATATGTTGTAATTGTGTTTCCGCCTATATTTAGCTTTATATTTTTCTTGCCTTCAAGCGGATATGCATAAGTTGCAATAATGCCAGGGAAACAGTAATAATTTTCATCTGTACAAAGCGAATTTAAAATTGACATAATAAAAGGATTACAGCTCTGGCGTGTATCTGCAGTAGAATAGGCAAGAACTGCAACATAAGCATTTGCTTTTTGAAGTGGAGCACAGATTGCCCAGCCTGAATACTTTTGATCAAGCGTCATAGAAAAATCGGAAATTGCACAGTCAGGAGAATTATTCCAGGCAAAAGTGTCAACTTCCATAGCGGCGCCAAGCTTTTTTAATGCAGTAGACAATACAGCTTTAGACGAAACGTTCGAAGGATTATCATAAATCTTAATAATAAACTGAACCGGATAATTTGGATGCGTAAAATGATAAGACATCTGGTCTTCAGAAACATCATTCAACGTAAAACCTTCAGGAATATCAAGGGAATAATTGTAAACAGAATCGGAAATTGTTTCTGAAAATGCATTTACAGTAAAAAGAAAAAACAATGCCAGCATTGCAGTAAACTTCAAAACTCTTCTTTTTAGTGTATAACTTGTCATTTTGTAAATCCTCGATTATATTGTAGTAAATGAATGATATTCCTATTATATACCAGAATCCAGAAATTTTCATCATAAATAAAAAATCAGGCATGCCCGTTCAGGGTGGCGAAAAAATTGCGCATCCGCTTGATGAAGAGCTTGCAAAACAGGTTGGTCAGAAGGTTTATCTTGTTCACCGGCTTGATAAGGATACTGCGGGGCTTATGATTGTTGCAAAAACTCCGGCTGCTGCAAGTAAATGGACAAAGCTCATTGGAAGTAAGGAAGTAAAAAAAGAATATATAGCTGTGTGTGCCGGAAGCTTAAAGCAGAAAAAGGGACAGATTACAGAAGATATTATCCAGCACGGACAATCAAAAAAGGCAGTAACACATTATCAGGTAGAAAAAGAATGGCAGATAGAAAGGGAAGAAGATGAACCGATTCAAATGTGCCAGATAAGACTACAGCTTGAAACAGGCCGTATGCATCAGATTCGCATTCATTTAGCAAAACAGGGTTGCCCGATTGCCGGAGATGATCAGCATGGGAATTTTAAAATAAACAAAATTCTTCGTAAAATTGTCGGCATAAAACATCTTCAGTTATTTTCTGCAAAGCTTACAATTCCTTTAGATGGAAAAGATGAAAGCTTTCAAATTGACTATTCCACATATAACCGATAAAATATAAGTATGTTTGATGTAAAAGATTCAGATTTTTTTGATTTGGAAGACGATGCCTTTGACACAATTGTTGAAGATGATATTAGTTTTAACGGCAGCATTAAGATGCAGAAGCCTTTCCTTATCAGAGGAAAAATCACAGGAAAAATAGAAACTCAAAGTGACCTTGTAATAGATTCTAATGCAGTTGTTGAAGCAGATATCAAGGCTAACCGTGTACTTATCCGTGGAAAAGTAAAGGGAAACGTTCACGGCGAAAAACTGATTTTTGTTACCGCTTCGGGTTCTCTCGACGGCGATATTATAACTCAGAAGGTCGTTCTTGAACCAGGCAGCGATTTTTCTGGTAAATGTACAATGGTGAAATAAAAATGAAGAAAACAGCACTTTTAATTTTTGTATTATTATTAATTCAGACTGCATCAGTTTTTGCTCAGACTCAACAGAAGGATGCTTTAGTTCTTTACCACAATGGAAAATACAAGGAATCTGTACAAGTTTGCGAAGAAGAATTAAAGGAAAATCCAAACCGAATTGACTCCTATGTTGTAATGTGCTGGTCTTTAGTAAAAAACAAACAGTATGCCGAAGCAGAACAGCGCGCAACAGAAGGCCTTGCAGTAAGTGCTTATGATCTTCGTCTTATTGAAATACTTGGTGAAGCTCGCTATTACCTTGGAAAAAATAATGGCGCAATGGAACAGTTCCAGAAGTATGTTGCAAATGCAAATGAAAGCAGCTCTCGTCTTGGAACAGCCTATTATTTTATGGGTGAAATATATATCCGTCAGGCAAGATATCAGCATGCAGATATAGCTCTTTCTTCTGCTGTAAAAAAAGAACCACTTTACGAAAACTGGTGGATTCGTCTTGGTTATGCCCGCGAAATGGCAGGAAATTATCTTGAAGCATTGGAAGCTTACGATGAAGCTTTAAGATTGAATCCTTCTTCTGTAGATGCCTCTCGTGGCCGCGACCGTGTAAAAGAAAAGATTAAATAAGTGTGTACTGTAAGAATAGAAACTCTCGGTTGCCGTCTTAATCAGATTGAAAGTGAATCTGCCGCCCAGCTTTTTATTAAATCAGGTTTTAATGTAGTTTTCTCGCTCGATGATGAAGATGATAACACTCGTCTTGTAATTATAAATACATGCGCAGTTACACAAAAAGCAGAACAGAAAGCCAGAAGGATTTTCCGTCTTGTTTTAAAAAAATACAAAAATGCAGTAGTCCTTATTACAGGCTGCTATGCCCAGCTTTCAAAAAATGTAATTGAAAAAATGGATCCGCGAATTGCAGTTCTTGGAGGACAGGTAAAAAGCCGCATTGCAAAAGTACCTGAACTTTTAAAAGCAATAGACAATCCGGCTGATTTTGCTTTGCTTTTGAAAGAACAGATTTGTTCTGTTCCTGCAGTAAAGCCTGGTTTTCCTGAGGATTCCTTTAAGTTTGCAGCAAGTTCTTTGCAGGCACATTCACGCGCAAGCCTTAAGATTCAGGATGGCTGCAATAACAACTGTTCGTTCTGTACAATTCATATAGCCCGTGGTCACAGCGTTTCGCTTGATGTAGCTGCTGCATGTGAGCGAGTGCTTGCTCTGGAAGCCGCCGGTTATGATGAAGTTGTTCTTACAACAATTAACATCGCGCAATACAAAGGCTTGTATGTTGGCCCTGATGGAGTAGAGCAGTATTACAATTTTGCAGCATTGCTTAAATATCTTTTAGGTGAAACAAAAAAAATCTGCTTCCGAATTTCAAGCCTTTACCCCGAAATTGTTGATGAAGAGTTTTGTGAAGTTATAAAAGATTCAAGAGTGCGCCCTCATTTCCACATTTCAGTCCAGAGCGGCAGCAACAAAATCCTTGAACTGATGAACAGAAAATATAAACGAGAAGATGTAATAAAAGCGTGTCGTGATCTGCGCACAGCAAAGCCGAATTGCTTTTTAGCCTGCGACATCATTACAGGCTTCCCGTCAGAAACCGCCGAAGATTTTGCCCAGACAATGGATTTGTGTAATCAGTGCGATTTCACCTGGGTTCACTCCTTCCCATTTTCCGAACGCCCAGGAACCCCGGCATGTGGTATGAAACCAAAAATCCCACAGTCAGTTTCACAGTCCCGTGCAAAGGCCTTAAACAAGTGGGCCGTCCAACAAAAAACAACTTACATCCAAAGCTTCATAGGCCAACCACTGTCCGCCATTATAGAAAAACAGCAGCCATCCTCAGCAGCAAATTACTATGTGTACAACTGTATGACCGAAAATTTTATACATTGTCAGATTACATCAATAAAACCATTAAAAGAAAGCCAGTCTTCGGTTATAACCATCAATAGTGTACTTTCTGCAAATATTCATAAGGGTGGGGAAATTGAAGCAATTGGCACTGTAAAATGAATCAATTTGAAAACAAATCTGCGTGAGCGTAGGGGTGGCTGCAAATGAACTGAACCCTTTTTTATAGACAAAATTATGCGGCATATTGAGCTCTAAATTCAATAGGGCTCAGGCCGTTTAATCCCATTTTAATACGCTCTGTGTTGTAATATGTAATATATTCAACCAAATCTTTCTTGAATTCTT
>JAGCDP010000018.1 GCA_017651065.1 Treponema sp. | reverse complement strand
GTAAAAATGAAAAATCGTAAAAATTTTTTATATTATCGGTGAAAAAATACATTGACTTTAGGGAATTTTGGTATAAAATGGTACTCAAGTGGGAAAAAGTGGTAAAAAGTGGATGTAAGTGGGTATGAATCTGTTAACTGGTGAATACAATAATACGATTGACGATAAAGGTCGTGTCTCGTTTCCTGTAAAATTGAGAACGGCTGTAAATCAAAACGGAGTTATGGTTACCAAAGGTTTAGATCGCTGCTTATGGCTTTTTACTACTGATGAATGGGAAGCTTTTCAGACTAAACTCATGAGCAATGCATCGATGATGAAAAGCCGAAGCCTGAATGTTGTTCGTCATTTTATCGCGCCTGCACAGCCGGTAGAATTTGACAAGAACGGCAGGCTTTCTATTCCCCAGAGCCTGCGAGAGTATGCGAATCTTTCTAAGGATTGTGTCGTTCTTGGAATTGCAAAGTACATGGAACTTTGGGATGCGCAGACTTATAAGGATTATCTTGCAGAAACTGAGGATTCTTTCCGTGACGCTGCAGAGGAATTCAACGACATTAATTTCTAAAACTTTTTAAAATTAGGTGGGGATTAAAAAGTGGAAATCGTACACACTCCGGTTTTATTAAATGAGTGTCTGGAATATCTTTCTCCTTTGGGCGAATCATATGCTGATAAGGCATTGATGATTGATTCTACACTTGGAGAGGGCGGTCATACTTATAATTTCTTAAAAAAATATCCGTCTCTTTCTGTTATCGGCTTAGATGCTGATAAGGTGATTCAGGCTCGTGCTCGTGAAAGACTTGCTGAGTTTGGAGATCGTGTTCATTTTTTTAACGGCTGGTTCCAGGATTTCTATGCAAATTACCCATCTGAATATGAACGTCCGAATATAATCCTTTTTGATTTAGGCATTTCGGTTTTTCACTATGAAAAATCTGAACGTGGTTTTTCTTTCCGCTATGACGAAAAGCTTGATATGAGATTAAATTCTTCTGAAGGAGAATCTGCAGCAGACCTTGTAAATGACCTGCCTGAAGAAAAGCTTGCAGATTTGATTTACCTTTATGGTGAAGAAAAACTCAGCCGCCGCATAGCACATGCAATTGTTGTTGCCCGCGAAGGTGGAAAGATTGAATCTTCAAAAGCACTTGCAGAGGTTATATGGAATGCTGTTCCTGCAAATTACCGCTACGGAAATATTCATCCGGCTACAAGAACATTCCAGGCTTTGCGCATTGCAGTTAATGGTGAATTGGAAAGACTTCCACGTTCACTTCATGCTGCATTCGGCTGTTTGAAAACCGGCGGTAAAATGGGAGTAATCACTTTCCATTCTCTTGAAGACAGAATTGTTAAAAATTATTTCCGTAATCTTGGTAAAAAATGTGTATGTCCTCCAGAAGTTGCGCAGTGTCGCTGCGGTGGTAAGCAGTGTGCAGAAATACTTACCCGTAAGCCTGTTGAACCTGGAGCAGAAGAGATAAAGGTTAATTCTCCTTCTCGCAGTGCAAAGCTTCGTGTTGTTCGTAAACTTTGTGATGCTACAAAATATCATCTTGAAGGAGTGGTGGGATTCTAATATGAACAGAATAGTTAAAGGCAAAATTAAAGATTTCTTCAAAGCAATCCTCATCTGTCTTTTTGCGCTTTCTATTCCTGTTATGCTTGGTCTTTATGCAATGCAGGCCAAAAAATATACAGACCTTAGTAAAGAAGTTCTTGAGCTTGAATCTAAACAGGAAAAGCTCATTGAAGAAAATAAAAAGCTTGTAAGTGATATAAGTCAGCTTTCGAGTGCAGAACGAATTGAAAAAATTGCTGTAGAAGAACTTGGAATGCACAAGGCCGAAGCAGAAGATATTGTTCGTGTAGAAATGACAGGAGAGAAAAAATGAGCGGCAATACAAAATCATTGTTAAGTCTTGATTCTCTTCTTGCTGCTGTAAACGGAACTGTTGCAGGTAATGCACGTTCAGACTTTAGCTTTGGTTATGTTGTAACAGACAGCCGCTTTGTTAGTGCCGGTGCAATGTTTGTTCCACTTATTGGTGAAGCACAGAACGGTCACAAATATATTCCACAGGCAATTGAAGCAGGAGCAACAGTTGTTCTTGCAAACAAAAGTGACTACGAGCAGAACAGTGCCTTCTACAAAGAACTTGAAGCTTCCGGAAAGTTGGCCGCAGTTACTCTTATTTTAGTTGAAAATACACTTTATGCGCTTCAGGCTGCTGCAAAAGCTTATGCTGCAAAAGTTGCCGGTAATATGATCCGCGTAAGTATTACAGGTTCAAGCGGAAAAACTACTACAAAAGAAATGCTCGTAAGTGTTTGTAAAAAGCATTTTGGCGACAAGGCTGTTGCTTATACAAAAGGTAATTTTAATTCAGAAACAGGGCTTCCTCTTTCAATGTTCCAGATTCGCGGTGACGAAAAAATCGGAATTTTTGAAATGGGCATGAACCGCAAAAACGAAATTGGCGAGATTTCTGCAGTTTGGCAGTCACAGTATGGAATTATTACTAATATTGGTACTGCCCATATTGGTCTTTTAGGAAGCCGCGAAAATATTGCAGAAGAAAAACGAAAGTCATTTGATTATATTCCTGCAAACGGTGCAGCCTTTATTCCTGTTGATGATGACTTTGCAGACTTCTGCTGTGAAAAAGTTCAGGGTAAGGTTGTAAAGTTTGGTAAGTCTGTACCGGCAGCCACAAGTGGTGTTTCTTTTATTGAAGATCTTGGTATAAACGGAACAAAATTCAGCCTTGACGGGGTAGAAATCCTTTTGCCTCTGGCCGGTGAATATAACTATCAGAATGCACTTGGTGTAATTGCACTTGCAAGAGAGCTTGGAATTAGTGTCAGCGAAATTAAGGCCGGCTTAGAAGGTATGGCTGCAATTTCCGGCCGCATGGATATTAAAAAGCTTACACTTAAAACAGGTGTAAAGGTTAGTGCTGTATGCGACTTTTACAATGCAAACCTTGATTCAATGCAGAAGGTTATTGAGTTCTGCGCTAAACAGAATAATTTTGAACAGAAAATTTTTGTGCTTGCCGACATGAAAGAGCTTGGTGATGCTTCTTTTGCTTCACATGCCCAGATTGGTAAGACAATTGCTGCTACAGACGCCGCTCTTGTAATTCTTGCAGGTCCTGAAATGAAAGCTGCATGTGATGTTCTTTCTGAAGAAAAAGGAATTGCCGGACGCGAAGTAATTTACTTTGAAAATAATAACGACGCTTTTTACGAAGCTGCTGCAAGTAAAATCCTTGCTTTTGCAAAAGATAACGCTCTTGTTCTTTTTAAGGGCTCTCACAGCATGGCTTTGGAAAAGCTTATTCCGCTTATTTCGGGAGGTGCACAGTAATGAACCAGTACGATTTTTATGCACATAAGCCTTCCGAAAAATATCACAAGAGCGATATCTGGTTCTTAATTTCTGTTCTCCTTTTATGGGGACTTGGCATGTTTACAATTTTTGTGTGCTCACAAGGTTATGCTGCACGCTTTTTTAATAATGACTCCTTTTATTTTGTAAAACGTCAGCTTGTCTGTTCGGTGGCGGGGATCATCCTTTTCATGGCCTTCCTCCTGCTAGATATGGAAACAATAAAGAAGCTTGTAATTTACATGGTCCTGGTTACATTGCTTCTTTGTCTGCTTACTTTTATTAAGCCGCTTTCCATAGAGAAGAATGGTGCCCGCCGCTGGATTAGACTGCCGCTGAATTTTACATTCCAGCCAAGTGAACTTGTTAAATTTGTTCTTGTACTTTATCTTGCAAGCTATTTTGACAAGCTCAGCGAAGATGTGAGTGGTGAAAAGGATGTTTTGCCTTGTGTAGGAATTTTCCTTTCTATGGTTATTCTTGTTTTGTTCCAGAAGGATTTTTCTACAAGTGTTTTCCTTACCTGCATTGGAGTTTTAATGTTCTTTGTTGCAGGTGCTAAACTTAAATGGCTTATTCCGTTTTTGATTATTGCAATTCCTGTAGCAATTATTGTTGTTACAATGGAACAGTATAGAATTGAGCGAATTATTGGATTTTTAAAACCGTCTGAAGGTATTCAGTCTTATAACTATCAGGCAACTGCATCTAAGGCAACAATAACTGCAGGCGGTATATGGGGCGCTGGAATTGGAAAGGGCCTTTCAAAATTGAACAGTATTCCTGAAGTTCAGGCAGACTACATTTTTGCAGGCTGGACAGAAGCAATGGGATACTTTGGAGTTATAGCTTACCTTGCACTTTTGATTTTGTTTGCTTGGCGCGGCTATAAGGCAGCTATGTCTTGTCCAGAAAGATTTGCTGCTTACGGTTGTTTTGGTTGTGTGTCTGTGATTGTAGTACAATCAGTTGTAAACTTAATGGTAGTTTGCGGACTGCTTCCTTCAACCGGTATACCGCTTCCGTTCTTTTCGGTTGGTGGTTCTTCTATAATCATCACACTGGGAATGTGCGGCTTTATTCTGAATGCTTCGCGCTGTCAGGATAAAAATGCGGATTATGAAAAATTTGAAGACATTAGCGTAGATACGCTTACAGTCATATAAAAAAACTTAAGGGTGAAAAAATGGGTAACATCGGAGTTTTGATGAACAATGCAGATTCGGCTGCAGTAACAGAAACAGTATCATTTGGAAAGTTTGATACAGACAAAAAGGAGGATTCAGGCGATAAGAAGATTAAAGTAATTAAAGCCGTTTTTGGAATTTTATGCTTTTTTCTCGTAGCAGAACTTGTAATTTACAAGTATGTAATGCCTGCCTTTTCAAGTCCAAAGGTAACTGTTTCGGGACAGAAAATCTACACTGCAGAAGAAATTGCAGAAAAGCTTCTTCCTATGAACAGTACTAACTGGGTAAACTTTAATGTTGGCGAAGCTGTAGCTCTTCTTTCTTCTGAATCTGGAATTGACAATGTTGTTGTAGAAAAGAAATTTCCTGATCGCATTTTTATTAATGTTGTTGAACGTGAACCTGTAGCAGTTACTTTTGTAGCAGATGACGGTTACACAAGTCCTGTTCAGATTGATAAAAACGGAGTTCTTTTCCCTGTAAAAGATAAGACTCTTGTAGATTCAAATGTTATTCCAATCATTTCCGGCCTTCCTGTAGAGCACATGAGCGGAGGTATGCGTATCCCTTCTAAGTATCGTCCGCTTATTGACCAGATTGCTAAAATCAGCGAAGCAGGTAAAAACTACTTTGCCGGTATTTCAGAAATCATTGTTTTGCCTAAAGATACAGGTAACTACGAGCTTGCACTTATACCTTCTCAATCAAAAATTAAAGTTTTAACCGATCGCTCATTGAATGAAGACGCGTTAAAGTATATGATGGTAGTATTAGATGTCGTAAACAAAATTGGTTCAGATGTTTATGAAATTGATTTGCGTTACGGCTCAGTTTCGTGTAAGATAAGGTAGGGGATCTTAATAAAATGGCAGACGATAGAATAATAGTTGGACTTGATATTGGAACAAGTGTTATAAGAGTTGCAATAGGTGAAGTAGACGATGATGGCGTTCTTCACATTGTAGCTACGTCTGCCCAGAAATCTGCCGGTCTTAGAAACGGTGTAATAGTAAACATTGAAGATGCCAAAGATGCCATTAAACAGGCAATTGAAGCCGCCGAAAACAAAGGCGGTATTCTTGTAAATTCAGTCATAGTTTCAATTGGTGGTTCCCAGATAGAAAGTCAGAATTCACGTGGTGTTGTTCCAATCCGCAGTAATGCAAAGGGTGGAACCTCTGCCGTTACCCGCGAAGATATTGAAAAAGTAATTGAAATTGCTACTGCAATAAACTTTCCTGCAGACCGTGAAAAAATTCATGTTATTCCACAGGACTACATTGTTGATGGAGTTGCTCATATTCCTGATCCAATTAATTGTCTTGGTTATAAGCTTGAATCAAAAGTTCATATTGTTACTGCTTCAAAAACAATCATTCAGAATGTAAAGACAACAATGACAAGAGCAGGCTACGGACTTGATGGCGTAATGCTTAAAACTCTTGCCGAAACTCAGGCTGTTACTCACGAAGACGAGCTTGAGCTTGGTTCTATCATTATAGATTTTGGTGCCGGAACTACAGATGTTCTTGTTCTTTATGAAGGTGCCCCAATCAGTACCTGTTCAATTCCTGTAGGTGGAAATCTTGTTACGAACGATATTGCTGTTGTAAACGGAGTTCCTTTTGCAACTGCCGAAAAAATCAAACTTGAATACGGCTGTTGTTACCCACAGATGATTACAAGAGATAACGATGTTGATATTTGTCTTCCCGGAGTTGGAGGACAGCCACCTGGACTTGTAAAGAAAAGCGAAATTACAGAAATCATTACAGCCCGCATGACTCAGATTCTTACAATGGCAAAACAGGCCATTATTAAAAATACTGCAGATATCATTAAGGATTTGTCGGGAAACATTATTCTTACTGGTGGCGCTGCAAATATGGAAGGCGTTGTACCGCTTACCGGTGAAGTTTTCCATACAAGGGCAGTTCGTGTTGGTATTCCAGAAAGCCTGGGTGGGCTCGAAGAAGAATACCGTCGTCCTGAATATTCTGCTGCAATTGGTCTTGTTGTTGCAAACAAAGGAATTGTGGCAGCCCGTACAGGCCGTAAAAAATCAAAAAGGCCTGCTGGTTCTAATAATGGAGATGAAAACAAGGAGGGCTTCTTAAAAAGGCTCCGAAAACTGTTTTTTTAATAAAAAGTCATAGACTAATTCATAGCGGGAGGAAATATGAATTTATCTGATTTATCAATTGTAGAGGAAAATGACGGTATTCCAAATTACGAGGAATATCAGGAAGGAAACAGCCCTACCATTATTAAGGTTGTAGGCTGCGGCGGTGGTGGTGGAAATGCCGTAAACCGCATGATCGATGCAAAAATAAGCAGTGTAGAATTTATTGCTATAAATACAGACCTTCAGGCACTTGGCGGTTCTAAGGCAGAAACAAGACTTGCTATTGGACAAAAGGTAACAAAAGGTCTTGGTTCTGGTGGTAAGCCTTCTATTGGTGAACAGGCTGCCGAAGAAGATAAAGAAATGATTACAAATGCACTTCGCGGTGCAGATATGGTTTTTGTAACAGCAGGTATGGGTGGTGGAACCGGAACTGGTTCTGCTCCAATTGTTGCTCAGATTGCACGTGAGCTTGGTGCACTTACTGTTGCTGTTGTAACAACTCCTTTCGATTTTGAAGGTCCAATCAGAATGCGTCAGGCAAAAGAAGGACTCGAAAAATTACGCGACAAGGTAGATTCTCTTATTGTAATTCCAAATCAGCAGATTCTTAAGGTTGTAGATAAAAATACTTCTGTACCGGATGCATTCCGTTTTGCAGATGATGTTCTGCGCCAGGGTGTAGAAGGAATTTCAAATATCATTACAAAGCCTGGAGACGTAAATACAGACTTTGCAGACGTAAAGAATACAATGCAGGGACAGGGAAATGCAATTTTTGGTATTGGTGTTGGCGAAGGCGAAAACCGTGCAGTCGACGCTGCTACAAAAGCAATTTCAAATCCTATGCTTGAAGATTCTCATATTGACGGTGCTAAAAATCTTCTTATCAACATTTGTGCTTCTGATGAAGTTTCTATGGCAGAAGTTAATGACATTTGTAAGATTGTCAGTGCCGGTGCTGCAAAAGAATTCAATATGTACTGGGGCCAGGTTACATCACCTTCTATGGGCGACAAAATCAGCGTAACAGTAATTGCTACCGGTTTTGATAATGCTCAGGGTGCAAAGTCTTATGAAGAAGCTCCTGTAGTTGAAGAAAAAGAACCTGAAATTGTTATAAATGATCCGAATGTTGTTCGTGCAAGCGAAATTGATTCAATCCTCCACGGTGGTTCAAAACCATCTGAATCAAATCCGTTCTCTTTCGAAACAAATCCGGATACAGAAGCTGCAGAAACAGATACAGATCAGGAAAAGAAAAAAACTTGGGGTGAAGAGCTTTATGAAGAAGAAGCAAAAAAAGAAGAAGAACTTCCTCTTCAGCACAGAACCTTTAATCGCCCTGATGGTTTTGCAGATCCTAATGATTTGAGCCAGCCTGCAATCTGGACCGAAAAATACGGACGCGGAATTAAGCTTACAGACTAGAAGGTCGTTATGACAATACAAGATCTTCTTGATCAGTTTTATGCAGATATTATTCTTGTAAACAGGATGTCGGAAATGACAGCCCAGACTTACAGAATATCTGCACAGGAATTTCTTGAGTGGCTTGTTCAGGAAAAAATTAAGCTGCGTGAAGTTACTGTTCAGAATCTTGTATATTTTTTAATGAAGCGTAAGACCCAGGGTAATGCAGAGCTTACACTTGCAAAAGATATTTCTGCTTTGCGTGCCTTTGGCGAATACCTTGTTCGTAAAAACTACTGGCACGAAAATCTTGCGCTTTTATTAGACAGACCAAAGGCCGGACGGCATCTTCCAAAGGTGCTTTCTGTTGAACAGACAGACGAGCTTCTTTCGAGTATAGATACAAGTGAACCGCTTGGAGTTCGCGACGATGCACTTTTTGAATTAATCTATTCCTGCGGACTTCGTATAAGTGAAGCGTGCGGGCTTTTAGTTTCGAACGTGCATTTTGAAGAGCATCTTATTCTTGTTCACGGTAAGGGAGATAAAGAGCGGCTTGTGCCTTTTGGAGAGGTTGCAGCACAAAAATTAAAAAAATATATGGAAGAAGTTCGCCCTGAGCTTGTAAAGGGTAGAAATATTTCCGAAGTTTTTGTAAATTACAAGGGGGAACCAATTTCCAGAAAGGGTGTATGGAAAAGGTTTCAACAGATGGAAGCGTTGTCGGGAGTAAAGGCAAAGGTTCATACTCTACGGCATTCGTTTGCAACACATCTTCTGGCGGGTGGGGCAGATTTGCGTTCTGTACAGGAATTGCTTGGTCACAGCGATTTAAGTACAACAACAATCTACACACATGTTACCGACACTCAGCTTGAAGATGCTCACAAAAAGTATTTTGAGGGGAAACAAAATGAATAAAATTAAGGCAATCCTTCTTGCAGCTGCCGCAACAATTGTGCTTGTTTCATGCGGTGGTGTATCTAACAAAACAATAATCCGTCATCAGAAACTTGAAGAGGGTGTAGAAAGCCCTACAACTATTGAAGAGCTTAGGGATGCCATAAAAAAGTATCAGGAACGAGTTGCCGATGTTCAGCTGGCACAGAGTCAGATTGGAATATGGTATAAGATTTTGGGGACCCGTTACCTTGATAATAAAATGTACGGTGAAGCCCTTAAATGCTTTCAGGAAGCATTAACTTATTATCCAGACAATCAGAACCTTTATTATTATGTAGGCGTGTGTGCAGGCTATATGTCTCATGCTGCCATGGATTACAATGCAAGCGGAACTAACGAAGTAAAATATAATTATCTTAAGCTTGCAGAAGAAGCTTATCTGCGCGCAATTTCAATTGAAGACCGCTATGTTCGTGCCTTGTATGGTCTTGGTGTTCTTTATGTGTTTGAGCTTGATGAACCCGAAAAGGCAATTCCTCATCTTGAAAAGGCACTTAGTATTGATACAAAGAATCTTGATACTATGTTTGTGCTTGCCCGTGCTTATTATTCAAGCTATGAATTTGATAAATCTATTGAAATTTACGACAGAATCATAGAGACAACTAAGTCCGAAGATACAAAGAAAACTGCAGAGGAAAACAAAAAAATAGTTCTCGATGCTTCTTACTGATCAGAATTTTCAGGATGAAAACGTAATTCTCAAACTTTTTCTTGCCCGAATGACCTTTTTATCGGTGCAGGAGAAAAAAAAATTCGCAAATAATATTGACAGTCTCTCTAAACTTGCACTATGTTCTATAGAAGATATTTGTAATGAAACGGGAAGAAAGATAAATAAAAGGATTCCCTGGGACGGAAAAGAAAACCTTCGTCTTGCAAAGGCAGCAGCCTATAAATGCAAGCTTTTGGAATGCGAGCTGATTTACATTGACGATCCTGAATATCCTGAGCTTTTAAGGCAGATTTCTGACCCTCCGTTTCTTTTGTTCTGCCGCGGAAACTATAAGCTTCTTAAGGAGCGTGCAGTTTCTGTTGTAGGAACCAGACGTATTACTCCAGCCGGTCGTACTGCTACAAAACAGTTTGCATACGATGCTGCAATGGACGGCTGCAATGTTGTTTCTGGACTTGCAGTTGGAGTAGACGGAAACGCTCATCAGGGAGCTGTAGACGCTTTTTTTGATACAGACGAAAAGGGCGGAAACACAGATGAGATTGGAAGAACAATTGCAGTAATGCCAAGTGCAATTGATCAGATTCTTCCAAGCGGCCAGACAAGGCTTGCTTCACAGATTCTTCAGACAGGCGGATGTCTTGTAAGTGAATATGAACCTGGTGAAGAAATGGCAAACTGGCATTATGTAGGACGCAACAGAATTATAGCAGGGCTTTCTCCTGCAACTGTTGTAATTGAAGCACCTGCCGGAAGTGGAGCCCTTATTACTGCAGACTTTGCCTTAGACTATAATCGTGATGTTTTTTTTCACGAGGCAGCATTCGGTAAGATGGCAGAAGAAGTTGCTTCGCTTGTGCAAGACGATCTTGAAAAACGTTTTGCAAACGGACAGGTGAGCAAATATAAAATTGAAAACAGACCGGAAAAGTTCTTAAAGGACGGAGCCGGAGTTATAAAAAATTATAAAGATTACTGTAAAGCTTTGACAGAAATGCCGGGGCAGCGCAGTGCAAATATTGTGCAGCAAAAGCTGTTCGAGGAATGATTATGGCTACTAAAAAGACAAAAGACAAAACACCGCAGACTCTTGTAATTGTAGAGTCTCCTGCCAAGGCGCACACAATCGAAAAATATCTGGGACCAGGTTATACGGTAAAGGCCTCTATGGGTCACCTTATTGACCTTCCAAAATCGCGCATGGCAATTGATATAGATAACGGATTCCAGCCTGAATATATTACAGTTCGTGGACGCGCTAAGCTTTTGAAGGAGCTTCAGAAAGATGCAAAAAAATCAGACTATGTACTGCTCGCATCCGATAACGACCGCGAAGGAGAAGCAATTGCATGGCATTTGAACAATGCTCTTAAAGATAAAACCAACGCAAAAATCAGCCGAATTGTTTTTAACGAAATTACACCGACTGCAATTACAGAGGCTGTAAAAAATCCAGGCGAAATTGTAGAGGCTAAGGTAAATGCTCAGAAGGCCCGTCGTGTTCTTGACCGCCTTGTTGGTTATAATTTGAGTCCTCTTTTGTGGACAAAAGTAAAGAATGGTCTTTCTGCAGGCCGTGTTCAGTCTGTT
Organism: Treponema sp.; assembly: GCA_017651065.1. GTDB lineage: Bacteria > Spirochaetota > Spirochaetia > Treponematales > Treponemataceae > Treponema_D. The sequence goes on along the minus strand of JAGCDP010000018.1, from coordinate 20,243 downwards.
GCCCTGCGCCTCATCTGTGAACGTGAAAAAGAAGTTGAAGATTTCTTGCCTGAAGAATACTGGACACTTGATGCAGATTTTTCTAAGGGTAAGTCTAACTTTACAGCTCAGCTTGTAAAATATAAGAACGAAAATCCTGAGCTTAAATCAGAAGAAGAAGTAAACAAAATTATGGAGACAATCAAAAATACTCCTTGCGTTGTTTCTTCAATCAAAAAGACAGATAAGACTGTACGCCCTAAGCCTCCGTTTACAACATCTAAACTTCAGCAGGCAGCAGCTAACCGTCTTGGATATACTTCTCGTAAAACTATGCAGATTGCACAGCAACTTTATGAAGGTATTCAGATTGGTCAGAACCGCGTGGGTCTTATTACTTACATGCGAACAGACTCTGTACGTATTTCTGATACAGCTTTGGCAGATGTTCGCGGCTGGCTTACAAAAAATTATCCTGACGATTTACCACCTGAGCCAATTCATTATTCAGTTGGAAAGGCTGCACAGGATGCGCATGAAGGTATCCGCCCAACTTACACAGAATATACTCCAGAAAGCGTAAAGGAATATTTGAATCACGATCAGTTCCGTTTGTACTCAATTATCTGGGAACGCTTTGTTTCTTCACAGATGAACAATGCAAAGATGGTAACTACAAGCGTTGAAATTACAAGCGGAGAAGCAGTATTCCGTGTTGCAGCTTCAAAGATTGCAGAAAAGGGATTTTACCATGTAATAAAAATGCTTTCTTCAAAAGAAGAAAAGTCAACCTCACTTCCTTCAATGAAAGAAGGTGAAGAAATTAAAGTAGAAAAGTTCCATCCTGAACAGCATTTTACCCAGGGACCTGCCCGCTATACAGATGCTTCAATCGTACGCATGCTGGAAGAAAAGGGAATTGGACGTCCTTCTACTTACGCACCAATCATTTCTGTTTTGCTCGACCGCTATTATGTAACACGCTCAAACAAGCAGCTTGTTCCAACTCAGCTTGGAAAAATGATTTCTAAGATTCTTGTTGAATCTTTCCCTGATGTTATCAATGAATCATTTACTGCAGAAGTTGAAAATGACACACTCGTATGGAACACAATGATGAGCGATTTTTATGCTCCGTTCAAAAAGCGTGTAGACGAGGTTATGGAAACTCAGGAAAGCATTAAGGGATTCCTTGATGAGCAGACAGACCTTAAGTGCGACCTTTGTGGTAAGCCTATGGTAAAGAAGCTTGGCCGCTTTGGATTCTTCCTTGCATGTTCAGGCTTCCCGGAGTGCCACAATACAAAATCTATTCCACTTGCAAAATGTCCTTGTAAGGATTGTGGCGGTGATATTGTAGAACGCAAGCAGAAGGGTAGAGGAAAATCCTTCTACGGTTGTACAAATTATCCAAAGTGTAACTTTATCAGTCACTTTAAGCCGATTGACCAGTACTGCCCTCAGTGCGGCTGGTTCCTGGTAGAAAAGTTCGACAAAAAGAACGGCAGCTACAAGTCATGTATTAATCCGGACTGTAACTACCTTCACACAAACGACGAAGAGTAGGACGTCATTAAGTGGCCCTTCGACAGGCTCAGGGACCACAAGTGAAATGTACGGGGTCCCTGAGCCTGTCGAAGGGTGCTTATGAAATTATGTGAACTTATAGACGAATTCCTTATCTATATTTCTGGTGTCAGGGATTTGTCTGAGAACACTGTCCTGGGTTATAAAAATGACCTGGAACACTTAAAAATATTTCTCACCCCCGAGCTCGACATTTCTACAGTCACAAAAGAAAACCTTAAACTCTGCATAGGTCAGCTTTCTAAAAATCACAGCTCTAATGCTTCAATTAACCGCTTTATTGCAGCAGTGCGTTCGCTTTTTGCATATGCTTATAAGTTTGGATATTTAAAGGAAAATCCGGCACTTGAACTTAAAACAGTAAAGCTTCCTAAAAAAGTTCCACGCTTTATGACTTCTGCAGAAGTAGAAACTCTTTGTAATCAGCCTGAAAAAAATGAACTTTTATGGGCAAGCCGCGACCATGCACTTTTTGAAATGCTTTATTCTTCGGGTTGTCGTGTAAGTGAAATTACAGAGCTTTGCCTAAGTGATTTTCTGAACGGCTATGACCGCGCTGTAGTTACCGGAAAAGGCGACAAGCAGAGAATCGTATATTTTAGTGATGAAGCAAAGACAGCACTTAAGGCATATCTTGCAGACCGAAAAAAGGTTTTGCAGGAAAATGGAACACTTGGAACTACAGACCGCATTTTTATTAGCCAGAAGGGGCAGCCGCTTTCTGTAAGGGGAGTGCGCTATATAATTTCACGCTATTCTGGTGCAGAAGGAACAAATCATCATGTAAATCCGCATGCCTTCCGCCACACTTTTGCAACAACAATGATCGGCAACGGCGCCGATGTACGCCTTGTTCAGGAAATGCTTGGGCATAGTTCAATTTCGACAACCCAGCGCTACACGCATGTTACTACTGAAAAATTGATAGAGATTTACAACAAGGCTCATCCTCACGGCTAAAATAAATTTATTTGCCGAATTCCAAAAATAATATTATATTTAAACACATGGGAAATAAAACAAAAATCAGAAGCACAACAGTGCTGGCAGTTCGTAGAAACGGACAGGTTGCTATGGCGGGAGACGGGCAGTGTACTTTGGGCGACACTGTTTGTAAAGGAAACTCTCGTAAAGTTAGAAAAATCTATGATGGAAAAATACTCACAGGCTTTGCCGGAAGCGTTGCAGATGCATTTACTCTGCTTGATAAATTTGAAGCAAAGGTAAAGGAATATAACGGAGACATCATGCGCTCGGCAGTTGAACTTGCAAAGGCATGGCGTACAGACCGCACATTGCAGAAGCTTGAGGCAATGCTCCTTGTTGCAGATAAATCAAAGATTCTTTTAATAAGTGGAGACGGAAACGTAATTGAACCTGAAAAGGATGCAATTGCAATTGGTTCAGGCGGCAACTACGCTTATTCTGCTGCTCTTGCATATCTGGACAGTTCAGACTTGAGTGCCCGCGAAATTGCAGAAAGATCGCTTAACATTGCGGGTAGCATTTGTATTTATACAAATCAGAATTTGACTATTGAGACGTTAGAATAATGGAAAACATAGAACTTACACCAAAACAGATTGTTGAAAGACTTGACCAGTATATAATCGGGCAGAAGGATGCTAAGCGTGCTGTTGCTGTTGCACTTAGAAACCGCTTTAGACGACTTAAACTGCCGGAAGAAATCCGCGATGAAGTTGCTCCAAAAAATATTTTGATGATTGGACCAACCGGCTGCGGAAAAACAGAAATTGCCAGACGTCTTGCCAAGCTTTGCGGTGCTCCTTTTATTAAGGTAGAGGCTACCAAGTATACAGAAGTAGGCTACGTTGGCCGCGATGTAGAAAGCATGGTGCGCGACCTTATGGCCGTAGGGTACAACGACGTTAAAGCCGAAATGGAAGAGCAGCTCCGCGAAAAATCTGTTAGTGTTGTAGAAGAGCGCCTTCTGGATCTTCTTCTTCCAGGTTCGGGCAATGAAGAAAAGAAAGACGAAAAGAAAGCAGATCCAGCCCAGGGCGATGTAATTATTCTTGAAGCACCGGATGCAGCTCAAAACGATACACAGAATCATACAAGAGAAAAATTCCGTCAGATGCTCCGCGAAGGTAAGCTTGAAGACCGCGAAATAGATTTAGTTGTAAAGCGACAAGCCGGTATGCCTAATATGGAAATCATCACAGGCGGAAGCATAGATGATCTTCAGAACAGCATGCAGGGAATTTTAAATATCATGAACGGAAACGGCCGCAGTAAAAAGCGTTCTGTTACTGTAAAAGAAGCCCGCAAAATTATTGAAGAAGAAGTTCTCGACAGCATGGTAGATCATGACAAGGTTGCAGACGAAGCAAAGAAGCGTGTAGAGCAGAGCGGAATTATCTTCATTGATGAAATTGATAAGATTGCAGTTCACGGCGAAAGTCACGGACAGGATGTAAGCCGCGAAGGTGTTCAGCGCGATATTCTTCCAATTGTAGAAGGCAGCAATGTAAATACAAAGTTTGGTGTTGTTGATACAACTCATATTCTTTTTATTGCAGCAGGTGCCTTCAGTGTTGCAGCTCCAAGTGATTTAATTCCTGAACTTCAGGGTCGATTCCCGCTTCGTGTAGAGCTTGATTCACTTCATAAGGAAGACTTCAAGAGAATCCTTAGTGAGCCAAAGAACAGCCTGATTATGCAGTATACATCATTGCTCGAAACAGAAGATGTAAAGCTTAATATTACAGAAGATGCCCTTGACCGTATGAGCGTTGTTGCAGAAGAAGTAAACAATTCTGCCGAAAATATCGGTGCACGCCGCCTTCATACAATCATGGAAAAAGTTCTTGCTGATATTAACTTTGATGCAGATGAACATAAGGGTGAAACAATTACAATCGATGCCGCTTATGTAAACAGCAAGCTCGAAGGAATCAGTGAAAATCAGGATTTGAGCCGCTATATTCTGTAGCAGTAAGAAAAGCTATTCAAGAGATGGGGCGTGATCTGGAGTTGTAGAAAGGTCAAAGTTCAGACTGTATCCAAAGCCGGCACTTACGCCGAATCCAAGAATAGCATCGTAGTTTCCTTCAATAAAGAAAGAAAAGCCTTTCCAGGAAGCGCCTGTTCTAAGTGAAGCGTAAAAAGCAGGAAATACTTTACTTGTAATGCTATCTTTTCCAAGTTTAGAATTCCACATCATATTTGCAGAAATTCCAGGTGCTATTTCTGCAAAGAATTCAATATTTTCCTGGAACGGGAATACACAGATTCCAAACGGTGCATAGATTTTTCCGCCTACAATAAGAGGTCCGTTCAGTTCGGTGCCGCCAAGCTCATACTTATATGGGAATGCCTTTTGAGGAATACCTACATGAGGTTCAAGGAATCCTCCAAAGTAGAACGGCTGAATCAACCTGTATTCAGTAAAGCCAGCAGCAAAGCTTATGCCAAGAATATAAGGCTTTGGAATGTATGAAACTTTGATTTTAAAAGAAATGGTATCTGTGTTTTTATAGCGTATTAATGCAAGTCCTTCGTATTCGTGTTTTTCTTCTTCCTCTGGAGTTTCTTCCGGTTCTTCCTGTGGGGGTTCCTGAGGAGCAGACTGTGATTTTGTCCCCTGCATAGAAAAAATTATTTCGTCATAGAAAAAGTTGTTTCCAAGGTCGTCTGCTTCAAAGCTTAATTGTCTCATTTCTACAAGATTTGTGTCTGTAATAAAGGCAATGTAATATGTTGAATCAGAAACAAAAAATCCCGGATTTACAAAAGTCACTGTGCGGATTGCCTTGTATGGAGTTTCAATCGTGTACAAAAGGTCAGAAGAATCGGCATCTTTTATAAGGATGTTTGACTGGTCAATTTCTGCAATAAAAACATCATCAAAGCTTAGGGCTGTTGTAGTATTCTGTTCTATAAGTTCTTCTTCAATTTCTTCTGTTTCGAATTCCTGCACCAATTCAGCATCTAATTCCTGCGCATATACACCAGTAATCATAAAAACTGCAGAAATGAGGATAAAAAATGTCTTGCAAACTCTACGCAAAAGCATTGTAGTAATTATAATGCAACACCCCCATTTTTTAAAGAGTTCATTTTTATTGCGATAAAAGTAAAAACATAATACAATATAGTAATGGAACAAATCGTAAGAAAAAACGGACTTTTATACACACCAGATTTACATACAGTTCTAGGCGTTGATACACAATCAGGAGAATTCAATGGCCGCATTCCTTTTGGCGCTCATTATGTAGATGAAGAAGTTTTTACAGAGTGTCCTTACGAAAAAATGGATATACCCGATTCTGTTATGGGAATTGGCGTTGCACTTTTTAAAGATTCCAAAAATCTTAAAACAGTAAAGCTTCCCGAAAAACTCACAGAGCTTCCTCCATATCTTTTTTCAGGTTGTACTGCACTTGAAAAGGTCAAAATGCCTAATGTTGTTTATTCTTTTCCGGAAGGCTTGTTCCAGAATTGTTCCAGCTTAAAAGAAATCCCTTTCAGAGCAGGAATCCGTGAGCTTTCACCTTATATTTTTGAAGGCTGCAGTTCTCTTGTTTCGCTTGTTATTCCTCCAACTGTTGAGCGCATAGAAGCCCGGGCTGCTGCCGGATGTACAAAGCTTACAGCACTTGTTCTTCCTGTTGCCCTGCGTGAGCTTGATGATTCTGCTTTTGAAGATTGTCCTAATATCCGCAATATCCGTATTTCAGAAGATAATCCTGATTTTTATGTAAACGAAGAAGACGGATGTCTGTATGAGCGTACTGCAGATGGTGATAAGCTCCGCCTTAAGGTTGCAGGAACAGAAAAACAAGTTGTAAATCTCTTCAAAGAAAATGTAGACGACGAAACTGAACCGTTTTTTACAGATGAAGATTTTTACGAAGAAGATGATGATTTTAGTGCAGAAGTTGCAGCCCAGGATGAAATTGCAGAAGGTGAAGAGCCCGAAGAAGCAGAAGAGAATCTTCATACTCAGGCAGCCGTTTCTGATGAAGAACTTGCAAATCTTTTTGGAGGAGAATCAGGTGGTGGTGCCCCGGCTGGTTCAGAAGTTTCTGAAGATGAAGATGAAATTGCTGCTGTTACCGTTAAAATTACCGATTCAAAAACTCAGGCCATTCTGGATAGTGTTGAAATCAGCCGCGTAATTGAATGTGACCCACAGGGAACTCCACCGGATGATGCCGACTTATTTGTAATTGCAGAAATCATGGAAGATGGAGATTTTACTAAAAAACTCGAAGCAGTTGCCCGCAGGTTTGCCCAGATTCAGGATTACAAAAGAATCTTTATGCTTTACGGGCTTCCAGTAGACAATGACGAGTTTATGGAATTCTTTAAGCTTTATGTGAGCAACAGGAACGTTGTTTTTGCCTGTGAAGCTCCAAATGCGTCTACTCTTTCGGAATACGGAAAGACCCTTTGTGAATATTCACGAATTGACCTTTCGCACGAAGCTTTGCTTGAACAAAAGCAGAATATTTCTACAAAAAATAATACATTAATCAAATTAATTATACAGGATAAAAAATGAAAAGTGACAATGCAAAGAAGGGAATAGAACGCGCCCCACATCGTTCATTGTTTTATGCAATGGGCTACACAAAAGAAGAATTGGATCGACCGCTTGTTGGCGTTTGTTGTGCTAAAAACGAAATAATTCCGGGACATATAGAGCTTGACCGAATTGCTCAGGCAGTAAAGGATGGAATACGCATGGCTGGAGGAACTCCTGTAGAGTTTCCTGCAATAGGTGTTTGTGATGGTATTGCAATGGGTCATGAAGGAATGAAATATTCACTCGTAACCCGCGAGCTTATTGCAGATTCAATTGAATGTATGACAAAGGCTCATCAATTCGACGCTCTTGTTATGATTCCTAACTGCGACAAAATTGTACCGGGTATGCTCATGGCAGCAGCCCGTCTGGACCTCCCTACAGTTTTCTGTTCAGGTGGACCTATGATGCCAGGCCGTATTCCGGGTGCAGATGAAACAAATCCTTATGCAGGCCGCAATCTTTCTTTAAGCGATATGTTTGAAGCAGTTGGCGCTGTTGCAAGCGGACGAATCAACGAAGCACAGCTGGAGCAGCTCGAAGAAGTTGCCTGTCCTGGTTGTGGTGCCTGTTCCGGCATGTTCACAGCTAATTCAATGAACTGTCTTACAGAAGCAATAGGACTTGGTCTTCCTGGTAACGGAACAATTCCTGCTGTAACTGGCCGCCGCATTGCTCTTGCTAAAAAAGCCGGTATGGCAGTTATGGATATGTTCAATAAGGGAATTACTGCCTGTCGCATGTTTACAAAACAGAACTTTATAAACGCTCTTGCTGCTGATATGGCTCTTGGCTGTTCAAGTAATACAATGCTTCATGTTCCTGCTATTGCAAAAGAAGCAGGGCTTGAAATTGATCTTCACGATGTAAATGAAATTTCAAACAGAACACCAAACCTTTGTCATCTGGCTCCAGCTGGTCATACTTTTATGTGCCAGTTAGACGAGGCTGGTGGAGTACAGGCAGTTTTAGCAGAGCTTGCAAAAAAGAATCTGATTGATACTTCTCTTATTACAGTCACAGGAAAAACTATTGCAGAAAATATTAAGGGAGTAGTGAACCGCGATCCTCAGACAATCCGTCCTATAGAAAATCCATTCAGCGATAACGGCGGACTTGCAATTCTGTTCGGTAACCTTGCTCCAAACGGAACTGTAGTAAAACGCTCTGCCTGTGCAAAAGAACTTATGAAGCATACAGGTCCGGCACGCGTATTTAATGATGAGTCGGAAGCAATGGCTGCAGTTCAGGGAAGAAAAATCAACAAGGGTGATGTTGTAGTAATCCGTTACGAAGGACCAAAAGGCGGCCCTGGTATGCGCGAAATGCTTGCAGTAACAGCAGCACTTGCAGGACAGGGACTCGATAAAGATGTAGTTCTTATTACAGACGGCCGATTCAGTGGTGCAACCAGAGGAGCTTCACTTGGACACTGTTCACCTGAAGCAGCTGTCGGCGGTCCTATTGCTCTTGTAAACGAAGGCGACAATATTACAATAGATATCAACGCATATAAAATCACACTCGAAGTTAGCGAAGAAGAACTTGCAAAAAGACGTGCAGCCTGGGTATGCCCTGAACCAAAGGTTAAGACCGGCTACCTTGCACGTTATGCGAAACTTGTTTCATCAGCAGACAAAGGTGCTGTATTGGAGTAAATTATGGAAGATAAATCAAATCCGCTGGCACTTATCCCAATCGGAGTATTCCTTGTATTATATTTAGGACTTGGAATTCTTTTTGAGTATGTCCTCAAAATCCCAATGGGTTTTTATAATATCCCGATTGTTGTTGTATTTTTAATTGCACTTTGTGTGGCTTGTCTTCAGAATAAAGAACTCAGCTTTGACCAGAAGTTAGCACTTATGGGAAAAGGCGTTGGCGACAAAAATATCATCACAATGATTTTAATTTTCCTTGTTGCCGGAATGTTTGTAGGTGTTGTAGGTCGTTCTTCTGCTTCGAGCGTTGCATATTTTATGCTTTCAATAATTCCTGCACAGTTTGCTGCTGTAGTTTTGTTTATTGTAAGCTGCTTTGTTTCTATTGCAATGGGAACCAGTGTTGGAACAATAACCCTTGTAACTCCAATTGCAGTTGCCGTTGCTCAAACTTCAGGTCTTGGCATTCCTTTGTGTGTAGGCTCTGTAATGGGCGGTGCTATGTTCGGCGATAACCTTTCGTTTATTTCTGATACAACAATTGCCGCTTGTAATGGTCAGGGTTGTGCCATGAAAGATAAGTTCCGCGAAAACTTCTGGATTGCACTTCCTGCAGCAGTTGCAACTATAATTATAATCCTCATTATTTCTTTGCGTTATAAAGTTTCAGGAACAATCCATAATGATTATAATCTTGTTCAGATAATTCCTTATGTTCTTGTTCTTGTGTGTGGCATTTCAGGAATTAATGTATTTTTAGTTTTAATAATCGGTATTCTCTCTGGTGCAGTAATTATGCTTGCAACAGGTACAATACAGCCGGTTAATCTTCTTTCGAATATGGGTGCAGGAGCAGCCGGAATGTTTGAAACAACAATGGTTGCAATTCTTGTTTCTGCAATTTGTGCACTCATTTCTGCCCACGGTGGATTTACAGCATTGTTGAACGGAATCCAGAAGATTTTCAAAGGCAAGAAAAACGGCCAGCTTGGAATGGGTCTTTTAGTTGGAGCTATGGATATTGCAACAGCAAACAATACTGTAGCAATTGTAATGGCAAACCCTATTGCAGTACAAATGTCGCAGACCTATGGCATTTCAAACAAAAAAGCTGCTTCTATTCTGGATACATTCTCATGTGTTTTCCAGGGAGTTATTCCATACGGTGCTCAGATGCTTGTAGCAATAAGCGCCGCTCAGTCACTTGGAGCAGCAGTTACAGCTTTTGATATTATGCCGTTCCTTTTGTATCCATATCTGCTTTTAGTAAGCAGCCTGATTTTTATTTATGTTATTCCAGAGAAAAAAGAAATCCCGGTTTTAGAAGGACTAAACAATGGAACAAACGTTTGAATCCTGGACCGAATATGACAATTGGCTCGTCCAAAATTATGATCAGTTTTCAATCTACAAAATAGACGAGTCCAATGGCCAAATAAATATTAAATATTGCGCGAAATCCGACTTTCCCGCCATCCGCGACCAAAACTACAAAAAGCCGGAAAGAAGGGTATAAAATAATTCAGAGAGTACTTTAATTTATCAGAGAGGTTTATATGAAAAACAAAAGACCTTTTTTCTTAATTCCAATACTTCTTTTAATTTTGGGATTAAGCTCGTGTTCAGATTTTCTTTCTTTTAAGAATGGTGCAGATGTTTCATTTGATTTACCAGAAGATGTATGCAGAAACGTTGCCGCAAGAGCCGGTGTTTCTTATAGTTCAGCACTTATAACTGCAAAGGTTGAACTTTATGTAAATGATAAATTGTTTGATGTAGATTATCAGAGCTTTGCAGATAGATCACAACCAAAGCTTACTTTCGTTTTTAATAATGTTCCAGTAAAAGCTGCTGCCTATGCAAATATTTCACTTTATCTTGAAGATATTGAATTTGGAAGTGGAACTTCAGACCCTGTAACTGTAAAAGGTGGTGAAAACATTATTGAAATTACCCTGAAGATGATTCAGTATTCTGTTCCTTGTACAAAATATATGATTCCAAGGTATAATGATAAAGTTTTCCTTCAAGGAAATGATCATGTAGATTACTTTTTACGCGATTCTCCAACCGCAAGAATTTCCAGCAATGAAAAACCAGATTTCGAAAACGCAAGTGATTATTGTTTTGATAAAGAAGGTAATGTTTATGTAATAACCTGGCATGATTATGAGTCTAACGGTAATTATTATAAAGAAGTATGGATTGAATCAAACAAAAATGGTTTCCAGAAAATTATTCTAAATAACAGCGAACGTGATATTAAAAATATCAAGGTTTTTGCAGATTTAACTTCAGGTGATGTTTATCTTTATTGTGATAATTCTAATAATCAAAGTATAAAGAAAGTTGGTACAGATTATTCGTGGTCGGGTAATATATGGTCAATACTTAATGTAAACATTTCGAATTACTCTGATGCCACAATTAAAAGAATAGCTGTAGATAATGATATTATGTGGGTTTTATATCAATCTAGAATGATGGGATTTGGTGGAACAGCTGATTATCGTCTTTCTAAAGTAATAATTTCAACAGGCACTCAATTAGAATTAGAATTACCACCTTATTCTGCAATTCCATTTAATGGCAAAGATACGATTAAAAATAATAATGAAAATAATTATTATTATGAGGATGATTATTTCCTTACTTTTACCGACTTGATAGCTCGTGAAGGATTTGTATATCTACCTTATAAATATGAGTATGTGGGTGAATTCTCCAGAACAGAGAAACAAAATGAATATGGAAATCTTTCTGCAGGACGTAAAGATTTGTATTCCTATGGTGGTATCATTAGAGTTGATGTAAGGACTGATAGTGCTATACCTTCATCAATCGATACTAATATTACTCCACTTGATATGTCAGAGCAGGGAAGAGTCCATATTGTCGAAGCTAATACTTCCGACTTCCTTTATCAATCAAAAACACCGAATGATTATCTTACTTACAGTTATCAGGATCTTGTAGATAAAAAGACAGCAATTATTGGAAATCCTACTTCAAGTGGAAATGTAAATGATATTCCATTCGGAGGTTTTATAAATCTTTATAGTCCGGACAGCATAAATTCTAAAGAGCAGTTTTTCGGGGCAGGGAAAAACCTTGCAATAAGACCAAAGCGTCTTGTCATTTCTGATTCAGGTTATTTTTTCTATACAAGCAACGATATATGGCGGTATAAAAAAGTAAACAGGGCAGTTACTATAGATTTAGAAACCTTTACAGTTACAGATGTAAAACTCATGGATATTGAAGAAGACAATCCTGATTGTTTGGCTTTCAAAACAATTGCTTCTGGTTATTTTGGACCTACAAGTGAAGCAACAGAAAAAGGCTCAAAGGCATTTACTTATGTCGCAGACGACGAAGCATTCTATGAAGTTTTCAGTGGTGATTTTGCTATTCTTGAACAAAACTATAAAGGAAATAATGTAATTCCTGTTGTTTATCCAAATAGTAATATTCCGGATACACAATTTATGTTACCAAGACCTCGTTCCGATGGTTACGGCTATGATTATTTTATCAGCAATTCTGCAAACGCATATATTGCTTCATACGATAATCCAAATTTTGCAAAAGTAACTGATTACTGCTTTGATTCTGATGGATATGTCTATTCAATTACTCGTAAAGGTGATAATGAACTAGAAAGATGGGTAGAATCGAATAAGAATGGTTTTGATCCTATCTGTTTAAAAGCTGAAACTGATGATCAAACAGAAATAGGACGGATTTTGTCAGATATATCAACAGGAAAAATATATTACACTTATGACTATAATGGTAATTATATAATTTCACTAATTAATGGAACAACTTACTATTGGGGAACAGAAAAAGAAATACTTCAATATACTGGTGAGGGTTGGTTAGAAATTCTTTTTGTTCAGGCTTATGACAATTGTTTTTATTTCTTCTATAAGCTGGAAGACACTGAATATACTGATCATTATTATTATACAAAGAGAAAGTTTTCAATATCAGGAAATGATATTGTAATTTCAACAGCCGAAAATTATCCTTCCATAGAATTGGACGTAGAGGGCTGCATAATTAATAACAACGAATCGGGTTACGATTTTAATTCTGATGATAATATGTATTTTTCTGATATGCTTTATCAGGAAGGGTACATTTATTTATTCTTTAATTACAGCAATATAGAAGATTCGTGGTATAATCGCCCAGATTATTATTCTTATGGTGGAATTATCAGAATTAAAGAAGACGGCAATCAAATCAGCCAGTTAGGTTTTTCAACAGATGTTATAGATTTAAAACAAAGCGGTCGTCTGTCTGTTTATAATGATTATAGTAAAGTACTCCTTTATAATTCTCAGAGTCAAGATGATAATATTGCATATAGTTATCAGGATTTACTTGATAAATATAATGTTACAGATGATTCGCAGAAACCATTTATACCGCTTCAGGCCTATGATTATAAATTTTATAGTCCTAATGATGCTCTTTCAGAAACAAGATTATTTGGTCCTGCTAAAATTGCTGCCCTTAAACCAAAGCATCTGGTATTCTTAGATGAAGGTTATTGTTTCTATATAGATACTGATGATATTGTCCGCTATAAAAAGGTAAGACGGGTAGTTACAGTTGATTTAGAGAACTTTTCAATTAAGCGCATAAGGGTGCCAGAAATTGAATCAACAGATACAACATCAAATATGGTCTTTGCAAATGTTAATTCAGTATTCTTTGGCGATGATTTTTCAGCTTATTACTATAATGAATCCTCAAGCTCGTATACTTTTACTTCAAACATATCTTCAGAAAATCAATTAGTTATTCCTTATGTAAAATAAAGAATAAAGGAAACAAAAAAATACCTTCCACTTCAAAAACGTGGAAGGTATTTTTTTGGGTGAATTACACTGTCTTATTCAACAATGTTGACAAGGATAGGCAATGTATATTCTTTGTTATTGATTCCATAATGCAATACTGCAAGGTATTTTGTAGATTCGCATATAGAAACATCCATTGTAAATGTTAATGAAGGTTTATCAATATTCTTGTTGTAGATATAAGAAGTAAGGTTAGAAGTTTTTGCCATTGTAAGGTAGCAGTAGTCATAAACAATATCATCAGGATAAGTTATTGTCCAGATTGCTGTTACAATGCCTTCTGCTTCTGCATCTTCAAGATCACGGCTAATATTGATTGTTACAGAATTGTTAGCATCAATTGCTCTTGTTGTTTCGTTAGCTTCAAAGTCAACTAATGTTAATTCAATGTTTTCATTGTTCATAAGATAAGCAGCATCATCATGAATTGTGATATTTGCCTGCTTTGCGAATACTGGAATTAATGTTAGGTTTTCGAAGCCTGTGTACTTTTCTGGATCTGAATCCTTATCATTGTATTCTTTCCAATAACTCCAATATGCACCAGAATTATCTGTTACAGTAATATCTCTGCCATCGTCTGCTTTTCTGTTAGGGAACATAATTGTTATACCAGGATCTTCGTTCTGATTGTGATATTCAATAGTTGCAGTTTCGTTTGGCGCATAAGTTACATCAAGACCATTGATATCAGTTTCCTGGTAAGTAATTCTGTAAAGGTTAATAGTTGTGCTTGTAAAGGCTGTAGCACCAGAAGTTGTGTTATCAAGAGTAGGGTAAACCCAGACAGAATTACCTGCATCATTTACTGCACGCAAACGAACAATGTAGCGGTTACCAAGTACAAGTTTTGCTACAGCAGTATGACTTGCTTTTTTGAGAGAACCACTTTCCCATATGTATGGATTATAAGCAAAGTCTTCGCCATATGTTATAGTAGTTGTAAGAGCAGAAAGTGCAATTGCAGCATCCCATCCATCATCGTCTGTTGGAGTAGTGTAGGTAGCAGGTGCTCCAAGTTGTGCAATTTCAAGCTCGTAATTTCTTTCTGTCTTTGTTGCACTACGTACCCAGTCGAATCTTACATTATACAAAGAAGTATCATCTGTATCTGGTTCAAAATAACCTGCCTTAAAGTCTGTTGGTGGAGCAGGAGGAAGCATAATTGTATCAGGAATGATTACTGTAGCTTCTGTTCCTTTTCCCGGCAAAACTATAATATTATCAGACCAGTAATATGTTTCTCCGTTTTGTGTTGAAAACTCTACTATAAGGTCATAACTGTTTCCAGGTTTTACATCAGTTCCGTTTGCTGTGTAATTAGATTCATCAGGTATGTTTGTGTGGTCAGGCAATGTTGTAAAGTCTTGTTCTGTGTCAGCGCCTGCTTTAGACAAGGTTGAAATTTCTGCACCTGTTTCATGATCATAAATTCCAATTGTAGCAGTATAATCAGCTGGCATTTCCCATCCGCCTGTGTAAACCTTCAAATTGATTTTTCCAGTTTTTGTCAATCCATCCGGCATCAAAACAAAGTCAACCTGATTAGTTGTTCCACGAAGGTCTGCATAAGCTCTACCTACAAGTACGGCATCTTCCAGAACATCTTCTTCGTCAGATGGACCTGCGTATGTTGGGGTAGAAGCAGGAGGATTAGCACTGTCATAAGCTACAATTGTAAGATCCCAAACGAATGAACCTATTTCAAGAGATGCTGTTCCTTCTTTATTTTCTGTATTTTCTTTTGCTACAACTGAAATTGGCTGCAGATCAAGATATGTTCCTTTTGTAACATTCTGACCATACAGATAGAAAACAAGTCCTGTTGAAGTATAAGAATCAGATACAATAGTACGTCCTGCGTCTGTATTGCTCTTAGTAGTAAAAACAGTATAATCTCCGTTTGTACTCAAATTCAAGGTAACATTCTTGTTAGCCTTAATTCCGTCGCCTTTTACAGTTCCTGTTGTGAGTGTATTATTACAAGAAACAAACAAAAGAACTGCAGCTGAAAAGGCAATAAAAAGAATTTTTTTGATTTTAGTCATAAAAACCTCCTTGTTTAAAAAATTCCAATTATCCAAAATATTAATCTATGTGCCTATTAATATTTACCCTGCATGAATCTGTATATACCTGGTTATTTTTATCCGTAACCGATAACTCAAGTATATAAACACCCAGAAGTAATCCCGAAGTTGACGGGACTAATATGAATCTTTGTGAAGTTGAATCGTAATTATTGCTATAAAAGCTCAATTCAACCGGCTTACCTGGATAGTATGTAACAATGTTGCCTTCATCGTCAGTTTCTTCTCTTATAAATGGATTCATTATTGTCCATTTATAACTGTTACAACCATAAGGTCCATAAAGATTCAGTGTTTCATTGTCATAAATGTCATATTGATCCCTTAGCATTCTAGAAGAATCGAATTTCGGATCTCCGGGTCTTGGGTCCGGAATTTCATCTTCCTTAGGAATAAAATGACTGTTGTAATCATCCAGCATTGTATAAACATTATCTTTGCAGGCAGTTAGCGAAAAGACTGCAACACATAATGAGAACAATGATGATGTCAAAACAACAGCTTTTGACTTCATAAAACTACTACTTCTCCAATTTATATTTTCGGCATAAAGCACGAAAAAAAGCACAAAATTATCGGCAGAATTTAAAAATTTCTTAGCAAATTCTGCAAATTTCGCGTAAATTTTTTTAATGTTTTTGGATTTTTTTGTTTTTTTGAATAGATATTATATGATTACGTTTGAGCATTGTAATTATACACGATTTTGAGTAGAAATCAAGTGTTTTCTCCTCTGGATTGCCACGTCGCTCCGCTCCTCGCAATGACAAAGGGGTTTGCTTCTGGTTGATTTTCGTAATTAGAAAAAACTGATAAAACAAATACCAGTTGAAAAAAAATCTGGCTACGGAGTGAAAACTGAGGGGCGACTGCTTCTGAGAATTTTTGGCGTATGCCATCGGAAAAATCCGAGGATTTACGAAGTAAACCGCAGGATTGTATCCGGAAAAAAATTGCTCAGCCTGCAGTCGACACTCAGTTTTCACGGGAGTAGCCAGATTTTTTTTCTATATGATTTATTTTTTTACTAAACTATTTTTTCCATTTTCCGAAAATCAACTAGATGTAAACAATTTTTCAGGAGGCAAGAAATGAACAGTTTTACACGCTCAATCGACTTGTTGCAGCGTGAATTGGATGTAACTTCACTGCGTTACCAGGTTAGCGCAAACAACCTTGCAAACAGCGAAGTTCCTAATTTCAAACGCTCAGTTGTTAATTTCGAATCAGAGCTCAAAAGTGCTCTTGAATCGGAACAGATCGCAAAAAATTCCTTCAAACTTACTACTACAGACAGCCGCCACATTCAGATTAATACTCCTTATGATTACCGTGACGTAGAACCAAGAAGAGTAGTAGATTACACTACAACTGCCAAGGCAAACGGAAACAACGTAGATGCCGAAACAGAAGCAAACAACATCCTCCAGATTCAGATGCAGTACAGACTCCTCACACAGCTTACAAGCTTTGAATTCGACCAGGTTAATGTTGCTATGAAGAAATAATGTGTAAGGCCGCTGGCGGCCGGTGTTAAATAGCAAAGCGTTAAAAAAATTGCGCAGGCAATTTTTAGCTTTACTTATCTGAAAAAGAAGAGATATTACAAGGAGTATAGATATGGGAATGTTCACCAGTATAAATATTGCAGCTACAGGTATGGCTGCCGAAAGACTTAGAAGCGACGTAATTTCTGATAATATTGCAAATGCATCTACAACCCGTACACAGGAGGGTGGTGCATTCAAAAAATCTACTGTAGTTATGAGCCCTGTTAGTGACTCTAATCCTCAGTGGAACAGTCCTTTTGTTCCTTCATCTTTGGACAATGGTCCAGGAAAAGGTGTAAAGGTAATGGAAATTGTAAAGGATACATCAGAAGGACGCCTTGTATATGATCCGACACACCCTGATGCAATTCAGACAGGTCCACACGCAGGTTATGTAGAATATCCAAACGTAAACATCGTAAACGAAATGGTAGATTTGATTTCGGCCTCTCGTGCCTACGAAGCCAATGCTACTGTCATTGATGGTGCAAAGGATATGTTTACAGCAGCGCTGCAAATAGCTCAGTAATATTTGACAAAACTGCATTCATAATTCATAATGAAAGAAGGTGGGCTATATGAAAATACCAGAATTCGGAACCTTGCAGATGAATAGAACTAATGCCGCACATTACGGTACTGGTTCTGTAATGTCTTTGACACAAAATCAGGATAAAACATCAATTCTTCATACAACTCAGAAAGACGGAACCCTGTCTTTTAAAGATTACCTTATGGATGCGGTAAATACCGTGAACACTCAGCAGATGGATGTTACAAAGCTTCAGGAACAGGTAATCACAGATCCGGAAAGTGTTGATGTTGCAGATGTTACAATTGCAATGCAGAAGGCACGAATGAGTCTTAGCCTTGCACAGACTGTAATTGACCGTCTTGTTTCCGGCTGGAGCGAACTTACTACTGTTCGTTAATTTTTAAAAATCTTCTTGCGAATTATTCTCTCCTATGATATAATTAATTAAATTTAGTATAAATTTGCATTGATTCGTTCAAGGGAGGGGTCTGATGAACGAATGGCTTAAAAAAGTGTTTGGCAAGCTTAAGGACATGTGGTCCAAGTGGAAGCCAATACAAAAAGTCATATTAATAGGCATTGTCGTTGTAGTTATTGTGGCAATCATTCTTGCTGCCAGGGTTTCTTCTAAACCTACAACTGTACGACTTTTTAATGCCCCTGTTACAGAAAGCACTTCGCTTACAAAAATCTTGGATAGGATTTCTCAGGAAAATGTTTCTGCATCTGCTGATTCAAACGGTTATATTTCTGTAGCCGATGATGAAACAGCCCGCCGTATGCGTGAAATCCTTATTAGCGAAAATCTTGTTCCTTCTTCAATTGATCCATGGGCCGGTTTTTATGACAGAAGCTGGTCTACTACAGATTCGGATCAGAATGTAAAGCTTAAAAATACGATTCAAAAGCAGCTTAAAGCACATATTGAAGCCATAAGTGATGTACAGATGGCTGATGTAAATATTGTTCTTCCTGAAAAACAGCTCTTTGCCGCAGACCAGGCCCCTGTATCTGCCAGTGTTATCTTGAAAACGACCCCATCAAGTACCCTCATGACAGATAAAAAGCGAATTCAGGGCATTCAGCGTCTTATTTTGTCTGCGGTAGAAGGCCTTAAAGAAGAATACCTTATTATTACCGATACCGAAGGAAATCAGATTAATGATTTTGAAGGTATGGCTGAATATGACCGTCTTACAATCACAGAAAAAACAGAAAAGTTTAAGCTCAAATATGCTACCGAAATCCGTGCAAAAATCCTGAACCTTTTCCAGAATACTTATGGTCAGGACCGCTGTCGTGATATGGTTGTTACTATTGAGATGGATACTTCCCAGCGGACAAGTACCTCAACAGAATACAGCCCTATTGTAATAAAAGAAGACAATCCGGACACACCTTATGATGATTCAGAACTTCGCGATACACTTCCTGTAAGCGAACAGACAGTTACAAGAACATGGCAGGGAACCGGTTATAATCCGGAAGGACCTGCAGGAACCGAAGGCCAGACCCCGCCTGTATATTCTGACATGTCTAATGTAATTGGTAGATCTGATGAAACAGGAAAGACTATAAATCACGCCCTCAATACTAAGCAGACAGAAGAAATCTCTGCTCCAAAAATCGATAAGATTGCAGTTTCTGTAAACCTTGACGGTAAGTGGAAGCTGCTTAAAGATAAAAACGGAAAGCCTATTGTAAACGAAGAAGACGGTTCTCTTAAACGAGAATATACTGCTCTTACTCCAAACGAGATTTCAGATGCAGAACGCTCTATTCAGGGTGCAATCGGTTATAACAGAAGCCGTGGTGATACTGTAGTTGTAACAAACATGGCTTACGACCGTGACAAGGAACATGCAGACGAGGATGCAGCTTACTTTGCAAGAATCCAGCGTCAGAGAATGATTGTTCTTATTCTTATTGCAGTTGTTGTTGTTCTTCTTGGCTTCATTCTGTTCCGTGTTATCAGTAAAGAAATTGAACGCCGCCGCCGCGAAAGAGAAGCACGACTTCTTGCAGAACAGCAGGCAGCACGCGAAAGAGCTCTTTGGGATGCAAAAGACGAAGGTATGGAAGTTACAATGTCTGTCGAAGAGACAAGACGTATGGAGCTCCAGGAAAATGCTATTACTATGGCAAAAGAGCATCCTGAAGATGTTGCAATGCTCATTAGAACTTGGTTGATGGAGGAATAAAATGGCTGACGAAGATTTAACAACCGCAGACAAACCAAAAGGTTCAAATCCTAAGCCTGTACCAAAGCCTGGTAGCCTCAAGCCTGCGGGCAGTGGTTCATCCTCAAAGAAAAATCAAAAGGATTATAAAAGTTTAACTGGTCGCCAGAAAGCCGCTATTTTCTTAATTTCGCTTGGACCAGAAGTTTCTGCCGAAATCATGAAGCACC
>JAGCDP010000017.1 GCA_017651065.1 Treponema sp. | reverse complement strand
TCCACCTGTGGGAAGCAACTCCGTAGCGTCGGCTTTCGTTGTAAAGCTCAAATATACGCGGAATATTAATATTCATAGGACAACCACCATTTGTCTCGTCGGTGCAGTAGCGGCAGGCAGTACAAGGAATGGCGATTGTAGATTTAATAAGCTCGGTAGCCTTCTGCACACACTTCTGCTCTTCTTCGTTGAGCGGAACAAAATCCTTCATATAAGACATATTGTCCTGGAGCTGTTCCATATTGCTCATACCGCTAAGAACAACAAGAATATTGTCCATGCTTGCACAGTAACGCATAGCCCAGCTTGCCATACTTGCATTCGGATTATAGTCAGTAAAGATTTTTTTTGCGTCGTCCATGATATTTGCAAGGCTGCCACCCTTAATAGGCTCCATGACAGAAACAGGGATTCCGTAGCGCTTACAGATTTCATAACACTTGCGGCTCTGAACATTGTCGCTTTCCCAGTCGATGTAATTAATCTGCAGCTGAACAAGTTCAACCTCCGGGTGCTTAGAGAGCATCATCTCAAGGGCGTCGGCCGAATCGTGAAAGCTGAAGCCTGGGTGAAGAATCTTACCCTGCTTTTTCATTTCCTGCATCCATTCAAAGGCGCCGAGCTTTTCTGCAGTAGCAAAAACATCGCGGTTGAGGGCGTGCAAAAAGTAATAGTCAAAATACTCAACGCCGCACTTACGCAGCTGTTCATCAAAAGTCTTCTGAAGGTCGGCAGGGTCTGTTTTACCCCAAAGCGGCATCTTGCTGGTTACCTGAAACTTCTCTCGTGGATAGCGCTTAGCCACAAGCTCACCAAAAACGCGCTCCGAAAATCCACCATGATAAACCCACGCAGTATCAAAATAAGAAAAACCTTGTGCCATGTAAGCGTCAATCATCTCGCGGGTCTTTTCCAAATCAATGTTTCCCCAGGTCTTATCTTCCGTCTGTGGAAGTCTCATCAAACCAAAGCCTAATTTTTTCATAATATTCTCCTAGCGTCTCGTCATTGCAAGCAAAGCGTGGCAATCCATAAATTACGAGGCATTCTGCAATGTGGATTGCTTCGCTTCGCTCGCAATGACGGTATTCTTATGCTCGCAATGACGATTGTTTTAATTATACCCCACAAATCCCCAATCACATAGTAAAAAAAGTGATGTAAATTGTAAAAAAAATACTTTTATATGTTATAATTTACTTATGGAAAAAACTAACATTTTTAAACGCATCATTAACGCATATAATTCTATAAGTCTTATTTTACGAATTGTAATTGGTATTGTACTTGGCGCACTGCTGGGAATATTTTTGCCGCAGGCTGCCTGGCTGGGTCTCTTGGGAGACCTTTTTGTAGGCGCCCTTAAGGCAATTGCGCCGGTGCTGGTTTTTGCACTTGTTTCAAGCTCGCTGGCAAAAGGTGCTGCAAAACTGGACAAACGCTTTGGAATGGTAATTCTTTTATATCTTTCGACTACCCTGCTGGCTGCCCTTGTTGCAGTTACAGCAAGCTTTATTTTTCCACAGACAATTGTACTTGCACAGGGCGCCGATGTTTCTGCAGCACCGGCCGGCATTGGTCAGGTACTCAAGAACCTTCTTGTAAATGCTGTTTCTAACCCGATTGACTCTCTGGCCCGCGCAAACTATATAGGCATCCTTACCTGGGCTTTGATTTTCGGACTTGCCATGAAGCGCCTTGCAAGTGACCAGACAAAAGAAATGTTTACCGAAGTTGCCCAGGGAATCTCCCAGATTGTCCGCTGGATAATCAACCTGGCTCCTTTTGGAATCTTAGGACTTGTGTTTACAACAGTTTCTACCAACGGCCTTGGCATTTTTACAAACTACGGAAAACTCCTGCTTGTACTTGTAGGCTCAATGCTTTTTATGACCTTTGTTGTTTCTCCGCTTATTGTTGCCCTTGTGCTCAAAAGAAACCCTTACCCTCTTGTTTTGCGCTGCCTCCGCGAAAGTGGAATCACCGCCTTCTTTACCCGCAGTTCTGCCGCAAACATTCCTGTAAACATGGAGCTTTGCGAAAAGCTTGGTCTTGACGAAGACATGTATTCTGTTTCAATTCCTCTTGGTGCAACAATAAACATGGACGGAGCCGCAATTACAATTTCGGTAATGACCCTGGCTGCTGCCAACACACTTGGTATTTCTGTAGACATCCCTACCGCAGTAATTTTGTGCGTGCTTGCAACACTTGGCGCTTGTGGTGCTTCGGGAGTTGCAGGTGGTTCTCTGCTGCTTATCCCGCTTGCATGTTCGCTTTTTGGCATTCCAAATGATTTAGCAATGCAGGTTGTCGGAGTAGGATTTATTATCGGTGTTGTTCAGGACAGCATGGAAACCGCACTCAATTCTTCAAGCGACGTTTTGTTTACTGCAACCGCAGAATACTATGCCTGGAAAAAAGAAGGAAAACCTTTACCCGAGAAATTTTAAAAACGCCGTGCACCCTTCTAAAATATCCTCGAAAGTCTGGTCAAAGTTGCCAGTGTACCAAGGGTCAGCAATGTCGCGGGTTTTTCCTGCAAAAGAAAGCAGACGTACAATTTTGCGGTCGGGGTCTGGGCTCCAGCAGCGGTTCATGTAGTAAATATTTTCATCATCCATGGCAACAAGGTAATCGTAGCGGTTGTAATCATCCAGACGAATCTGACGGGCGGCACGGCGGCTAAACGGAATGCCCATTTCGCGGAGCTTTGTTCTGGTTCCGTAGTGCATGTCGTTACCAAGTTCTTCGGTGCTTGTTGCAGCTGATTCAATTAAAAAATCATCCTGGCGGCCTGCGCGGCGGACTAGTTCTTTCATTACAAATTCAGCCATTGGCGAGCGGCAGATATTTCCGTGGCAGACAAAAAGAATCTTTATCATAAAAGCTTCTCCTCTATCCATTTGCCAACACCGTCATTTTCGTTTGTATCGCAAACTTCGTCTGCAACTTCCTGGACCTGAGGAATTGCATTTTTCATGGCTATGCCTTTTCCGCAAAGCTTGAGCATTCCAATATCATTAAAATCATCGCCAAAAGCAACAATCTGTTCTGGTGTGATTTTGAGTTTCTGACACAAGGCTTCTATTGCACGTTCTTTTGTAGCACCCTTTTTGCTGAACTTATACCATGGAATATCAGAAAAAGGAAGATAATCAAGTTTATCGGCACCAAGACTTGCAGCAATTTTTTCTACCTTTTCCTTGTCCAGTGTTTCTACGCACATCTTCATGCCAGACTCACGAAAATCAGAAAAATCATTCTGGGTCCAGTATTTGTCGCCAAGCTCTTCCTTTGTGTTACAGTATAGTCCGTGGTCGTTATCTACAGAAAGAACAGCGTCAGGGCCACAGACATCAAAGGTAGCCTTTATAAGAGTTCTGATTTCTTCAACAGTAAATTCGCAGGAATAAACAAGGTCATCACCATAGGTGACCATGCCGCCACCGTTAGTGATAAGGACATCCGGATTAATGCCGTCTAAAAACTTGGCAGCATTAATCTTTGCACGAGACGTACAAACTCCAAACAGAATACCCTTTTCCTGTGCGCGCGCAATCATCTGCTTTGAATAATCCGAAATAGATTTATCGTCGCGAAAAAGAGTGCCGTCCAGATCGGTAAGTATTAAAGATATCATTATAAAGTTGCAATCGTCTTTTCAATACGGGCGAGCGACTTTTCTTCACCAAGAACTACAATAGAACCAATAAGCGGTGGAGAAACGCGTGAACCAGTTACAGCCATGCGGATTGGCATCATAAAGTCGCCGAGCTTAATTCCAAGAGCTTCTGCCTTAGACTTTGCAAGTTCTTCTGCTCCTTCGTGATCAAGACTG
The DNA here is from genome assembly GCA_017651065.1 of Treponema sp. GTDB lineage: Bacteria > Spirochaetota > Spirochaetia > Treponematales > Treponemataceae > Treponema_D. Next base: position 22,523 of record JAGCDP010000017.1, on the reverse strand, counting down.
AAACACTGGTGAACAAAATCCTTTGCAGCTTCAAGAACTTCTTTTGTTTTTGCAGCATCAAGCTTTTTAGGAATGAGCTGTTCTGCAGGAGGAACTGCAGGTTCTGTAAACATAAAGTGAACCATTTCTGCAGCTTCGCTCAAGAACTTAAGGCGTTCCTGAATGAGTGGCATAAGTCCCATCAAAGTTTTTTCAACATCTTCGGTGGTCATGTTCATGCTCTTGTCTACACAGTAAGGACGACCGTCGTCACCCATAGCTACACCGCTGAACTTTGGTCCAACATTTGGAAGCGGCTGCTGACTTTCAGGGTCAATATTTACTTCAATTGCAGCATCGCCTGTGCCTGTAATAAACGGCAAAGTCCACTTGTAAAGTTCTTCTGTGCTCAACTGGCGGATATAGTTTGCGTTGAAATATTCAAGCTTCTTGTAATCAAATACTGCAGGTGCCTTGTTCAAATGTTCAAGCTTAAAGCGTGCAGCAAGTTCTTCGAGTGTGTAGAACTCTTTTCCTTCTTCGTAAGAACAACCAAGCATTGCAACATAGTTTACGATAGCCTGTGGAAGGTAACCGCGTGCACGGAATTCATTCAAAGAAGTTGAACCATGGCGCTTAGAAAGCTTCTTTCCGTCTGAACCGTTTATCATCGGCAAGTGACAGAATTCAGGATGCTCCCAACCAAAGGCGCGATACATCTGAACATGAAGCGGTGTAGAAGGAATCCATTCCTGAGCACGCATAACATGGCTTATTTTCATAAAGTGGTCATCAACAATATTTGCAAGGTGATAGGTCGGGAAGCCGTCAGATTTCAACAAAACAGGATCCGGCGAAATATCTTCGTTCTTCCAAACAATGTCGCCAAGAAGGTGGTCGCTGAACTTTGTCTCCCCTTCCATTGGAACCTTAAGACGAATTACATATGGCTTACCTGCGTCGAGATTTGCCTTAACTTCTTCAGGAGTTAAGTGACGGCAGTTACGGTCATAACCAGGAGCCATTTTATTTTCTGTCTGGATTTTGCGGATGCGGTCAAGGCGTTCTGCATCACAGAAGCAGTAGTAAGCTTCACCCTTTTCTACAAGTTCATAAGCATATTTTTTATAAAGCTCAAAGCGTTCACTCTGAACATAAGGACCATATTCTCCGCCTTTACTTCCACCTTCGTCCCAATCAATTCCAAGCCAGGCCATAGTATCATAAAGGTTCTGAACATATTTTTCGTCATAGCGTGTGCGGTCTGTATCTTCAAGACGCAATATAAATTTTCCATTCTTTGAACGAGCAAAAAGATAATTAAAAAGTGCAGTGCGAACACCACCAATGTGCTGCATTCCTGTTGGACTAGGCGCGTATCTAACTCTTACTTCTTCTGACATATTAAACCTCTGTTGTATAAAAGAATAAAACTTTTCAAGCATTATAGTAGAAAAAAGCTTTTAATACAATTATATTATAAATATGGATGTAACATACAAAACAAAAGGAACCTGTTCACGTTCAATCAGCTTTACAAAAAATGATGACGGCACAATTACAAATATCAGCTTTGAAGGCGGCTGCGACGGAAACTTAAAGGCAATTTCAAAGCTCTGCGAAGGAATGAAAGCCGAAGAAATTGTTGCCAAACTCAAAGGAAATATTTGCGGCTATAAAAGCACAAGCTGCGCCGACCAGCTGGCAAAAGCTGTTGAACAGGCTTAAAACCAGTTCTCAATTTCCAGTCCGCTCACTTCCTGAATTACTTCAAAATGCTTTGTGTTGCGGGTAACTAAAACCATGTGATTTGCAAGGGCGATGGAGGCTATGAGGCTGTCGGTTTTTTGAGTTGGCATACCTTTTTTCTTTAAGGCAGCGCGAAGTTCTGCGTGAATCAGTGCTGCTTTTTCGGTATAACTTTTTATTGGAAAATTTTCGTGAACATCATTAACAAGAAAATCTTCAAGAAACTTTCTGTGCATGCCCTGCGCTAAAATCTTAGCACCAAATATCAATTCTTCCCAAACCGGAGCACAAATAGCACAATCCGAAGAATGCTCTGCAAGTTTTTTAATTACGTTAAAGTCGGCGTCGTGCTTGATAATTTCAGAAACAATATTTGAATCAAGCAGATAATGTGGTTCTTCTTCGTTCATAATCCCCTTCCATTAATCAAAAACACCATCAAAAACATCTGTTGCATAATCGTCGCCGTCCATCCAGGAATCCCTGTTATTAAAAATCCTGTCAATTTCTTCGTCGGTCAGAGAGTCATCAACCTTTTTGCGGAATTCCGCGGCGGCCTCAAGAATTGTTCGTTTTGGTTTTGCAAGCAGCAGTTTGTTGTATTCATCAATAGAAAGAATAACCCCCACAGTCTTATTCCTGCGCGAAATAAAAACCGGTCCTTCGGTTTCTGCCTTATGCATAAAAAGAGGAAGTTTGTTTTTGGCTTCAAACATTGGAATTGGAGTTGTGTCCATAGGAGGCCTCCTGAGAAATGAGATACTTTATTGTACATCACATAGCTATATGAATCAAGTTAAATAGCCATTTACAAAAATAAAAACAGCCTCTATACTATAGACAATAGGAAATGCCTGATTCTGGCGGTATGCCTTCACCGAACTCAATCGACTTAGGTCGAAATAAGTTTAATGGAGGCTAGCTTATGACATGTGAAATTGTTATTGCAGCGGTAACTTGTGTTGCCACTGTGATCTGCACTGTTATAGCAGTTCTCTCATATTTTAGAAATAAAAAATGAGTAGATAAATAAAGCCGCCTCTAGTCCTCATACTATTAGGCGGCTTTGTCAAATCGTGTGAAGGCTACCCAACGAATCGGGCATTTCCTTTATTTTAATATAACATAGAATTACATATTCGTCAAATTTCATCCAGAAAAACCTGCATTCTAAATAAGTTGACAACTTTTCGAGGGGGGGGCTATAATAGAAGAAAAATTGTGATTTCAAGGAGTGTTTATGAAAGTATTAAAAAAACTGATGGCGGCACTTTCTGTGCTGATTGCAATTGGAATGCTTGCAGCCTGTACACCTGAAAGTGGCGGCAATGGTAGCGGTAGCAGTGGTGATAGCGGTGGCGAAGGTTCATCATCCGGTGAAACTACACAAAGAAGAACAATCAAATCTTCTACTGACAATGTGTGGGACAGCTTTAATTTTGAACTCTTTAATGAAACAGGACTAAGTAATTATAATTCAGACAAATTCACACTTTCATCGGGTACATGGAAATATTCAAACATAATACACAATTCTGAAAAAAGAGAATCTTATTATACGTACAAAGAGTTTGTTTCATACGGAAGAGAAGATGTTAATTCTATTTCGTATGGTCAAACTGTATCAAAATATGTTTATGTTCTTAAAAAAACATTAACCGATGAAGAAATTGATGAAATGGAAACTATGTCAGATGACGATTTTAATAATCAATATGTTCCAGATTCTACCAAAACAGAATCATGTGATTATTATCTGGATGACCATGTTTTTGTAACAATTCAAGCTTACTCAGGAACAAAAAATATTCCATCGGGTAAAGATAAGAATGTCGAAACTTATGCTTTAAACGGTTCTAAAGCAAAAATAAATGCTGACTCTACAAAATTTTTATCCAAATTTGGTACTATAAATGTAGAGTATTTTGAAAAAAAAGAATTATAGATTTCATCCATTTACATAAGAAAAGGACTGTCCATTTTTTTTCGGGCAGCCCTTTCTTTTACTTTGAGTGACAAATTCTTAAAATAGGTATATTCTATATGTATGCAAAACTCCTTCAAAGACCACAGATGTGACGAAAATAACCCTAAATGGGAACAAGCTATCAAGCGAGAGATTCCTATTTATGGCCGCAATAACGAAATCCGTACAGAATTTGAACGTGACTATACCCGCATTCTCCATAGCGAAGCCTTCCGTCGCCTTAAACACAAAACTCAGGTTTTTTATGCACCTCACAACGACCATATCTGTACCCGCATGGAACATGTTATGCATGTTGCCTCGGTTGCTTCTACAATTGCAAAATACCTGGGCTTAAACGAACAGCTTGCCTCTGCAATTGCAATGGGCCACGACATAGGACATGCTCCCTTTGGACACCACGGTGAAGACTGCTTAAACGGCCTGCTGGAACAAAAAGAAGGTGCCAACGCTCCAAAAAAATTCTGGCATGAAAGAAACAGCCTGTTTTTTGCTGATTATATAGAAACCCTGCAAGACCCAAACGAAATTGAACAGCCTCTTAATCTTACCTATGCAGTGCGTGACGGACTTATCTGCCACTGTGGAGAAATTGACCAGCAGGGAATCAAACCCCGCAATGAGGCAATAGATCTTTATTCAATGAAGCGTCCCGGATTCATTCAGCCATTTACCTGGGAAGGATGTGTTGTAAAAATTGCAGATAAAATTGCATATCTTGGCCGCGACATTGAAGATGCCCGTGCCTATCACATAATAGACATGGCCTCTTACCGCCAGCTCCGCGAAATTGTAGGTTCAACACTTGGTTTTGAAGGAAAGGGTGCCCGCGCCTTGCGTTCAGGAAAAGCCGTAAACACAACAGTCCTCATAAATGACCTTATAGTTGACCTTTGCGAACAAAGCAGCCCCGAAAAAGGTCTTTGCTTTTCTGACGAATATTTCCGCTTTATACTGGAACTTAAAAAATTCAATTTTGCAAATATTTATAATCACTGGAGACTCGGCGAGTTTGCAACTTATTCCGAAAACATAATCAAAACAATTTACTCAACCTTGCAGCGCATTAAACCATATGTAGAAAATGGTCGTGCTGCCCAGGCACTGCGCTACTGCCCTAAACTCTGCGCCACCTTTGAAGACTGGCTTATCAAGCATGCCAACTACAGACCTTTTATTACAGAACGCCACGCCTTTGTAGATAAAAAAGCCGCCCTGCGTTACAACACTCCTCAGGTTTTTGATGTTTACGATAACGAGTCCTATACAAAGTGTGTGATTGAATATATTTCGGGCATGACAGACCAGTTTGCAATTGAGGTGTATGGGGAGATAATTTCTTTTTAAGAAGTTGACACACGCTTGAGCAAATCTACGCATTCATCTGACGGAAGAGGTCTGCTGTACAAAAAGCCCTGAATGTAATCTACACCGGCCCGCTCTACCAGACTGTTCTGATGATTTGTTTCTACACCTTCTACCAGAATCTTAAAACCAACACCCTTAAAGGTACTGACCAGATCAAAAAAGAGGCTTATTCCCTTGGAGCCTTCTTCCATGGCAAGCACCAGAGAACGGTCCATTTTAATTGTAGAAAATGGCAGCGAAATTACGTTTGTAAGATTTGAATAACCCGTACCAAAATCATCAAGGTAGAACTTTACACCGGCCTGAGTCAGGGCCAGCATATTTTTCATAACAAGGTCGTAGTTGTCTATAAAAATACTTTCGGTAATTTCCATAATGATGTTCGAAGGCGAAAGACTAAAGCGGTCTATTGTTGCAAGAACATTTTCTACAACCTTTGGGTTCATCATCTGATAGGCAGAAAAGTTGATGGAAACTGCATGAACCGTATCGCGGTTATCCGAAATAAATTTGCAGACCTTTTCAAAAGCAACAAAGCCCAGCATTTCTATAAGACCACGGCTTTCGGCAACCTGAACAAATTCCTGAGGAGGAATGTTTCCAAGCTCAGTATCCCGCAGGCGCGAAAGAGCTTCCATGTATTCAAATTTATGATTCTCTATAGAATAAATGGGCTGGTACCATACCTGAAACTGATCAGACTCAAGCGTTAATTCCCGGCGCAGAATTTTATAAATATAGCGTTTGCGTTCCCTGTCCATGATAATTGATTCATCGCAAACCATCAGTTTTTTGAGCTGACTTGCCTTTGCCCGAGCCAGCATATTGTTTATTAAATCCATAAGAGAATCAAATTCACTTTCGTCTTTTGAAAAAGCTATTGCAGCCGAATAAGATTCTATAGGAATAGGAATAATTGAATTAATATCGCTGCTGAGTTTTTCTATATCTGCCGCAATCTTAAGGCTCTTCTGGCGGACATCCTCAAGATTTTTTCCAATTGCAGCAAGACGATTTATAGAAAGAATATAAGCATTTCTTGGATAATATGTCATAAAGATATTTCCAAGATGAAGGAACATCTGTTTTAATTCTGTCGCATCAAGGCTGGACTGAATCATGTTGATATTTTCTATGGTCATTACATAAAGAACACCGCCCCGTCTCTGCATAGCAAGTCTTTTTTTTAGACGGCTTTCGTTCATAAGACCGGTTGCAAAATTTATTTCCATTGAATACGACTGAATTGTAAGATAGGCAAACAAAACAGAAGTAAAAGAAGCAACCCCTGTTAATAGGATTCTTGGATAGAAAAACTGAATGATTACAAAACAAAATGAAATAAAAGGATAAAGGACAAATACCCAGATAATTCGTCTGGCAAGAAATTTTCGTTGAATAAAAACTATAAGCACAATAGCCAGACCATAAATTGCGGTAAGAATATAGGTAATATTTTTTAGAGGGCCTCTTGTATAACCTGCAACCGGGTCATAATAAAAAATCCAGCCGGTTTTGATGTTTATTAAAACAATAAGCATATAAAGGCTTTGAATAATTCCGCCTATACAAAAGAAGATTTTTTTCCTTTTTGAATTTTGAAAGGCCATGTCGCAGGCATAAGAAGACATAACAAAAGGACACAGCAGAAGAAAAAGGAAATATAAGGTTGTTATAAATGTAAACAGATGAGCATTCTGCAAAGAATAATGAGCAATGCACCTTACAGAAAGGATATTAAATAATGAAGCAAAAAAAGTGCCCGCAGCCGCTATTAAAAACATGCGTTGCCTTTCATCATACATGGCGTATGACAAAAGAGTGGTAACGATGATTAGCAGCGAGCCCCAGCAGGCTATGAATTCTCCAATGATGTAGTAATCGGCAACTCCGAATTCCATTAACCTTAGATGATATCACGAATTTGCATTAAAAGCAAAAAAATTGTTTTTACACACGGTGCATTGCGCTAAAGACTTTTTCGGCCATGATGTTGATTTCTACGCCCATTTCTTCGGAGATTTTGTTGAGGGACTGGCGCAGGCTGTCTATGTCGATGTCTGCTTTTGACATGTCTACCATCATCATCATTACAAAGTTGCCGGAAAGAATTGTCTGGGTGATATCTGCAATGTTGATTGAATGCTCTGACAAAAAGGCAGAGACCTTTGCGATGATACCTACTTTATCTGATCCTACGACGGTTATAATTGCGTTCATATTTTTCTCCTAGAAATTATTACCAAGTGTTGCGGCAATTACTGCCTTGATTGTATGCATTCTGTTTTCGGCTTCATCAAACACAACCGACTGGGCACTTTCAAAAACTTCGTCGGTTACTTCCATTGCTGTAAGGCCAAACTTTTTGTGAATTTCTTCGCCAATCTTTGTCTTGCAGTCATGGAAAGAAGGAAGGTCGTGCATGAAAATTGCAGTTGGTTTTGCCTTTGCCATAACATCTTTATTTACCTGATAAGCTTTGAGGTCTGCAATGCGTTCTGCCCAAATTTCATCAGGTTCGCCCATGCTTACCCAGACATCAGTATAAATAATATCTGCATCGGCAGCAGCTTTGTCTACGTTGCTTTCCAAAGTAATTGAACCACCGCTTTCTTTGCACCAGGCGCTGCACTCTTCTACAAGAGCCTTATTAGGAAAATACTTTTCCGGAGCACAAAGTGTCAAATTAAGTCCAAGCTTTGAACAAACAATGCAAAGTGAGTTACCAATGTTGTAGCGTGCATCACCAAAATAAACAAGCTTGAGTCCCTTAAGTTTTCCATAATGCTCGCGTATTGTAAGCATGTCTGCAAGCATCTGAGTCGGGTGATATTCATTTGTAAGACCGTTCCAAACAACAACACCTGAATATTTTGCAAGGTCTTCTACGATTGTCTGTTCATAACCACGATACTCAATTCCTTCGAACATGCGGCCAAGAACACGTGCTGTGTCGGCAATACTTTCTTTTTTACCAATCTGGCTTCCTTCTGCAAGATAAGTTGTGCATATCCCAAGATCGTGTGCAGCAACTTCAAAGGCACAGCGGGTACGAGTACTTGTTTTTTCAAAAATAAGGGCAATGTTTTTTCCGCGGTGAATATCAACAGGAATACCGCGCTTTTTCTTTGCCTTAAGGTCGGCAGCAAGATCGAGTAAACCCAGAATTTCTTCAGGTGTAAAATCTTTGAGAGTTAAAAAATTGCGTCCTTTTAAATCCATACAAGCCTCCACAATTGTCAGTTTGAATGAATAAGTATATCAAAATATCATTTTATAGAAAAGTAGTTGATTCAAAAGTCCATATGCATAGTTTTTTATACAATACAAATAATTCCTCCTGTAACCACTTTCGACATTGACAGTTTTCTATAATATATAATACTATTTATAATATAGATAAAAATGTTACGGAGGTTTTTATGAAAAAGTTATTGAATTTATTTGTTGTTGCTCTTGTAATAGGAGTTTTATTCATTGGTTGTAAAAAGGATGCAGACGATGATGACATTGATGTACCTACAACTACACATTATGACAAACCTGCAAGTGCAAATGTATCAAGCAATCTTACCTCATTAAATGAAAATTTTTCTTCTGGTGCATGGACTCTTAAAATGGGATTTACTACAGATACCAACTCGGCTCAAATGATGGAAATGGGCATGGCTGGAAATACAACCGAAGAGTTTACTGTAGATAATAGTGGAATCATCACGTATACAAAGGTGACCATATATACAAAACAAACAATGCCAGGTTCGGGAACCATGATAGCTGCATTAGGCGGTGTTGATTCTTCTGTTCAAACAGACCCTACTTCAGGTTTAAAAATGAAACAGTCAATCTCTGGTGAAGACTTAATTATTGAAATGTGGGGAAGAATTCCTCAGGATGAAATTGACACACAAAATGCAACAAATCCAACTCTTACCGATTTATTTGAAGGAATTGACAATACAGCTACTATTTATACCAATTCTGACAATAGCCTTTATTACATCTCATATTCAGGAACTAAGGAATCGGAAACTGAAAATGAATTTACTGGAGTTACAACTACAGTTGCTATAGATGTAACATACACCGCAATTCTTAAGAAAAAATAAACTTAAAGAATTACCCTAGGCATCAATTTCCTTGGCAAGGTGATGAACAATATAATCGTAGCGTTTTGGAGTGTTCTTACCCATGTAAAACTGCAGAACTTCTGGTACATTCTTTAGGCTCTGGATTGTTACAGGAGTAAGATGCATTCCTTTGTCTTCACTTTCGCCTTCTTTACGAGGGAAAATGAACTGACCAAACTCGTTAGGGTTGATTTCTCCAAGTCCCTTAAAGCGTGTAACTTCGGCAGAAGCACCCATTTTTGCAAGTTCTTTGTCGCGGCTTTCTTCTGAATAGCAGTAAACTGTTTTACTCTTGTTGCGTACACGGAAAAGCGGAGTTTCAAGAATATAAACATGTCCGGAAAGAACAAGCTCTTCAAAATAGAGCAAAAGATATGTCATTACAAGGTTTCTGATATGATATCCGTCGTTATCGGCATCGGTTGCAATGATGATTTTGTCAAATCGAAGTCCTTCAATATCCTGCTGAACGCCAAGACTAAAGGTAAGATTCTTTAATTCTTCATTTTCAAAGAGTGCCGATTTTTTACAGCCGTACATATTTTCCGGCTTACCGCGCAAACTGAAAATTGCCTGATAGCTTACATCGCGGCTTCCGACCATTGAACCAGTCGCAGAATCACCCTCTGTAATAAAAATCATGCTGTTTGCACCTTTTTCGCCATCCTGCAGGTGGTAACGGCAATCCTTGAGCTTTGGAATTTTAAGCATAATAGATTTTGCAGCTTCACGAACCTGTTTATCTGTTACGCTGTTAATTTCGGCCCTGGCTTTCTGGTTTTTAATTATTTTATCTTCAAGCTGCCCCGCAATATCAGGATTATGACGCAGCCAGTCATCCACAGCAGTCTGAACTTCTTTAATAATTGGAGCCCTGATTTCTACGTTTCCAAGCTTATTCTTTGTCTGCGAAGTAAACATAGGGTTATCAAGACCAATCTTAAGGGCACACAAAAGTCCGGCAGTTACATCCTTTTCGTCATATTCCTTTTTGAAGAAGCTGTTTACACCCTTTGTAAAACCATCAAGGAATGAAGTAACGTGTGTACCGCCATCTTCTGTGCTCTGACCGTTTACAAATGAATAAACATATTTATCAAGCGATGGAGTATGAGTCAAAACAAACTGAAGATTTTCACCCTGATAATTGAACATATTATAAAGCGGCTTTGTTGATTTGCCCATTTCGTTTACAAGCAGATCCTGAATACCGTTTTTACTCAAATAATCCTTTCCGTTGCACTTAAGAAGCAGTCCCGGATTCAAATATGCATAGTTCCATAGGCGTTTTTCTACATATTCCATATTGAAACTGTATTTTCCAAAGATAGAAACATCAGGCTCAAACTCAAGATATGTTCCGTTTGGAGTTCCTTCTTTTGCCTTGCCTGTTTTTCCACTGATTTTGTCGCCTTTTTTGAATTCAACAACTGCCATCTTACCTTCGCGGATAGAAGCAGCACGGAAGTATGAAGAAAGGGCGTTAGTTGCTTTAATACCAACACCGTTCATACCGATTGCCTGTTTGAATACTGAGTTATTGTATTTAGCACCGGTATTTACGTTAGAAACACAGTCTTCCAACTTTCCAAGAGGAATTCCTCGTCCGTAATCGCGGATTTTTACACGGCCGTTTTCTATTGCAATGTCTATACGTTTTCCAAAGCCCTGTGAAAATTCATCTACAGCGTTATCAATTCCTTCCTTTAACAGGATATAAATACCATCATTTTCGTTTGAACCGTCGCCAAGGGAACCAATATACATACCAGGGCGCAGACGGATATGCTCAAGACCTTCAAGGTGCTGAATACTGCTTTCGTCGTAAACTGCAGGGCCTTTTGCTGGTGCGGCCTTTTTTGCAGGTGCAGCAGCTTTTGCAGGTGCTGTGGCTTTTGGAGCAGCCTTTTTTACTGTCGAAGCCTTTGCAGCAGGTTTTGCGGATGTTTTACTAGCGTTAGATTTTGCAACAAGAGCCTCTGCCCTTGCAGCCAAAGAAGATTTTCCTGGAGTTTTCTTAGTTTCAGACATTTTTTCCCTACCCATCTTAAGTATAGTATAAGATTTAACTTATCGCAACATTATTTCATGATTTTTTGTAACCTCTAAAAGCCTGCGCGGTTTAATAAGTGATTCGATGCAAGAGAAGAGTTTATCCTTTTGTTACTTCGATGTTACATTTTTTTCCCCCTTTTTTTAGGCTGCCGTTTTTACTCCTTTTACGGCAGCTTTTTTTTATCTGACTGTTTCATTTGTATTAACTCTTAAAATTTGGTACAATACCCTACTATGGTAATTTCATCTATTGATTTGAAAAACGGACACGTAGTTCAGCTTAAAAACGGCAAAGACCTTATGCTTGAACGCGATGATGCAGATTCTCTTATCCGCCAGTTTGATATGTATGGCGAGGTTGCAGTAATTGATCTTGATGCAGCCCTTGGAAACGTTGACGCTAAAGGAAATACTGCAAATACTCCTCTTTTAAAATCACTTCTCCGCCGTGGAAATGTAAGAACCGGTGGTGGAATTCGTACTGTAAAACGCGCACGCGAGCTTATTTCACTTGGAGCCGAAAAGGTTATCATTGGTTCTGCTGCGTGGAAGACTGCCCCAGCCCCTGGAGAATCAGTTCTTAATGAAGATTTTTTGAATGAACTGGCTGCTGCAATCGGTAAAGACAGAATTATTATTTCAGTAGATGCTATAAATGGAAAAATCGCCGTAAAAGGTTGGACAGAAACTGTAGATATTCCTCTTATTGAAGGGGCTAAACAGGCAGAAAAGTTCTGCTCAGAGCTGCTTTTTACCTGTGTAGAAAAGGAAGGCTGCATGCAGGGTACAAATATGGACTATGCAAAGCAGCTGCGCGAAGCTGTAAAATGCCGCGTTGTTGTAGCAGGAGGCGTTTCGAGTGTAGAAGAAATTGCTGCGCTCGAGCACTTACATTGTGATGTTCAGCTTGGAATGGCACTTTATACAAACAAGGTAAATCTTACAGATGCTTTTGTAAGCTGTCTTGATTTTGAAAAGACCCCGCTTATTCCTGTAATTGCACAGAGTGTAAACGGTGAAGTTTTAATGCAGGGCTTTGCAAACGAAGAAGCAGTAAGAAAAACTTTTGAATGTGGTAAATTAACCTTCTGGAGCCGTTCACGCAATGAACTTTGGACCAAAGGCGAAACAAGCGGAAATTTCTTAGAAATAGTACGCCTTCGTGCAGATTGCGACCGCGACAGCATTCTTGCAACAGTTTTGCCAACAGGTCCAGCCTGTCATACCGGTTCCTGGACATGTTATGGAACAGACCCCGGCGAAAAGTCTAGCATGGGTCGCCTCTATAATATAATTGCAGATAGATTTGCTAATCCAAAGCCTGGAAGCTACACTGCGACTTTAGATGCTAAGCGTGTACGCGAAAAGGTAGAAGAAGAAGCAGAAGAATTGTGCGAAGCCGACACCCGCGATGAAGTAATCTGGGAAGCGGCAGATTTAATTTACTTTGTGAACGTCCTTATGTACAAAGAAGGTGTTACCTGGAAGGATGTTTATGATGAATTAGACCGCAGGCACAAGGAGAAATAATATGACCCTTCGACAAGCTCAGGGACCCCGAAGTGTGTTTCCTGAGCCTGTCGAAGGATCCTACAAGAAGGAATTAAATATGATCAAGATTCAAAAATATAACGAAGTAGAAGAAGATTTCTTCAAAGGACGCCCTTTCGACGGTGATGACAAGACTGTAAAATCAGTTCTCGAAGAAGTACAGAAGCGCGGAGATGCAGCACTCCGTCTTTACGGAAATAAATTTGACGTTGCTGTTCCTGCACAGTTTGAAGTTCCACAGGAGGAGCTCAAGGCTGCTGCAGAAAAACTCCGCATGGAAAAACGCGACATTTATGATGCAATCGTTTATTCACACGACCTTGCCTTAAAGTTTGCAAAGCTCCAGAGAAAATCTTTCAAGGATTTTGAAGAAGAACTTGAACCAGGAATCATTACAGGCCAGAAGACAATCCCAGTAGAAACTGCAGGTTGTTATGTTCCAGCCGGACGATTCCCGCTTGTTTCAACAGTAATCATGACAGTTACTCCGGCAGTTGCAGCTGGTGTAAAAAATGTAATTATGTGTACTCCACCACGCGTACACCCTGATGATAAAATTGCCGCCGGAAAATCTGGTGCCGGAGTTCCTGGAAAAGCATTTGTAGGCGGAAAGCCTTATGCAGACGAAGGAATTATGGCAGCCGCATATATCTGCGGTGTAAATCACCTTTATGCAGTTGGCGGTTCACAGGCAATAGGAGCTATGGCTTACGGAACAGATTCAATTCCACGCGTTGATGTAATTGCAGGTCCTGGAAACAAGTTTGTTCAGATTGCAAAAAAATCACTTTACGGACAGGTTGGAATTGACTTTATTGCAGGTCCTACAGAAGTAATGGTAATTGCAGACGATTCTGCTAATCCGGCTTGGGTTGCAGCAGACCTTCTTGCACAGGCAGAACACGATGTAGTTGCTCAGCCTATTCTTGTTACAGACAACGAAGATTTTGCTCACAAGGTTAGCTCCGAAATTGAAAGTCAGCTTGAAACACTTACAACAAAAACAACTGCCCGCCAGAGTATTGATAACTGCGGAAAGATAATCCTTGTTGAAAAGCTTGAAGATGCAGTAGAAGTTGCAAACCGCAAAGCTCCGGAACACCTTGAACTTGCAATGGCAGACGGAAAATTGCGTGATAAAATAGAAAAGAATTTATTTAATTACGGTTCACTCTTTATTGGACACTATGCCGCAGAAGTTTACGGAGACTATGCAGCAGGTTTGAACCACACACTCCCAACTTCTGGAAGCGCACGCTTTACCGGTGGACTAAGCGTAAGAATGTTCCTTAAGACAGTTACAACACTGCGCGTTCAGGAAAAGAAAGTTGGAACAGTAAAAAGTGGTGCCGCTGCAGGATACCTTGGCGATGCAGAAGGACTTGCCGGACACGCACGCGCTGCCAGACTTAGAATAGGAAAATAATATGGTGCTTGATGTTGTAAAACTTGGAGAAGAAAGCCTCAGACAAAAATCGGTTCCTGTAGACGAAGTAAATGACGAAATCCGCAAGTTAACCGAAGACATGTTTGAAACAATGATTGAATACGAAGGCGTAGGTCTTGCCGCCCCTCAGATTGGCAAAAATATCCGCATGTTTGTTTTAATTGCAGATGATGATGTTCGCCGCGTATTTATAAATCCTCAGATAATCAAAACTTCGGAAGAAGTGAGCGATTACGATGAAGGTTGTTTAAGTATTCCTCAAGTTTATGAAACAATTTCGCGCCCTGTAGCAGTAACGGTGCAGGCTCTTAATGAAAAGGGCCGCCCGTTTACTCTTGAAGCCGACGGACTTTTAGCAAGAATTATTCAGCATGAATATGATCACCTTGATGGTATTTTGTACATAGACCGTGGAGACAAGGCTTTTGCCGAAAAAACAGAGCTTCAGTTTAAACGCCGTGCCGAACGTGCCAAAGAAAAGGAAAAAGCAAAAGCGGCCAAGGCTGCAAAAATAGCGGCAAAAATTGCTGCAAAGGAAGCTAAAAAGAATAAATGAAAATCGTTTTTGCAGGAAGCCCGGATGCGGCAAGAATAACACTTGAATATCTCTTTGACCAGCAGAAGGCCTTTGGCTTTGAAATTGCGGGTGTACTTTCTAATCCTCCAACAGCAAAGGGTCGTCATAAAACCCCTACTCCAACTCCTGTTGCAGCTTTTGCATTAGAAAAAGGTCTTCCTGTATTTACACCGGAACACCTGGACAGCGCTGCCCGTGAAGCAATTGCACCACTTGGAGCAGATCTTCTTGTCTGCTTTGCATACGGCCACATTTTTGGTCCAAAGTTCCTGGCGCTTTTTCCAATGGGCGGAATAAACCTTCATCCTTCATTCTTACCAAAATACAGAGGCTGCACTCCTGTTCAGCAGGCAATTTTAGACGGTGAAGAATATCTTGGTATTTCAATTCAAACACTTTCGCTCAAAATGGATGCCGGCGACATATTAAAACAGGATTTTGTAAACATAAAAGAATCAGACACAACAGAAAGTCTTTTAAACTACAGTGCAAAAAAAGGAGCAGAATTAATCTGCCAGATTATAAAAGAAAGTTCAGCAGCAGGCGCACTCATAAAGGGAAAGCCTCAGAATAAAGAAGGCGCAACTTACACTTACACAATTACAAAAGAAATGGCAAAAATTGATTTTAACGAAAGTGCCGAAATGATTTGCCGTAAGATTCGTGCCTATTATCCTGACCCATGCTGCTGGTGCTTAGAAGAAAATAATTTTCCGTTGAAAATTGCTGCCGCTGCAGAAGCCGTAGTTCCTATGGACGAGTATCAGGCGTTTGCGTGCGGAACAGTTTTAGCATATAATAAAAGTACAGGCGGCATTTATGTAAAAACCGGCAATGGAGTTTTAAGCATTCAAAAGCTTCAGCGTCAGGGAAAAAACATGATGAACTATAAAGACTTTATGAACGGTGCCAAAGATTTTATTGGCTCCGTATTAAAATAATAGAGGCAAAAAATGAAACGAGAACGAAAACCCTTCAACCCAAAGAACCTCCGCTTTAGTTTTAGTGAAGGCTTTGATAAACTTCAGTCAAACATTCCGGCCCTCATTGTAACTTGTGTTGCAGCAGCCATTTTGATGATAGTTACCTGCTGTGCTGTTTTCTTTACAAATATAAAAGGAGCAGAAAAAGTTCTTGTTCCAAATGTTATTGGCAAGAACTGGGATGAAGCATTAATTGAAATGCAGATAAAAGAGCTTTATCCAAGAATCAACCTGCGTTATTCAAATGTTCCGGGTGATGAAGGACAGGTTCTTGAACAGAATCCTCAGCCTGGTGCAATTGTAAAAGGCTACAGCCGCGTAGACCTTGTAATAAGCCGTGGTGTTGTAATTGACTCTGTTGGTAACTATGTAGGAAAAAATCTTACAGAAGTTCAAATGTCGCTTCAGACACTTTTTGCAGGTCAGACAAAACCTCTTATTACTCTTGCAACTCCAACTTATATTCCAGATGCTTCAGAAGCAGGAACAATTCTTGAGCAGGATCCACCTGAAGGTTCAAAGATTTCAGAACCTGTAGTTGTTAATCTTGTTGTAAGCCGTGGTCCTAACTATGAAAACACACGCCGCCCATACGTAATTGGTCAGAGCATAAACGACCTTTTGCAGACTATTGCGCGAACAAAAATTGTATTTGATATAACTTCGCATGCAGCAACAGAAGGTGAAAAACCGGGAACTGTAGTTGGTCAGCAGACTATTGAAGACGAATATGTTCCTAACTACACAAGAGTAACTGTAGAAATGGCAATGCCTTCTGGTTCGAACGACGATAACGCTTATGGAATTTTCCAGGTTAAGCTTTCTGATTATCCTTTCCCTGTTCCTATGAAGCTCGACGCATTTACACCAGAGGGAACCTCATACACAATCGTAAGCTTCAGTCATCCTGGTGGAAACCTTACAATTCCATATGAAGTACCAGCAGGAACAGAATTAGTTCTTACAGTTGCCGATAAGGTTGAGGCAAGGAAAGTCGTTAACTGATGAATGCCCCGTTAGTATGTCTTACATTAACAGGAAAGACTCTGGAAGAAAACAGACAGCTTGTTAATAAATATTCCAAGCTTATTGATATTGCTGAGCTTAGAGTTGATCATCTTACAGAAGAAGATCAGCTTTATGCCAGACGTTTTCCTTCTATGATTCATTTTCCATGCGTACTTACAATACGACGAGACATAGACGGTGGATTATTTAACGGAAGCGAATTTTCAAGAACATGTCTTTTCAGCCGTGCTCTTGCTTTTGCAAATCAGGATAAAACAAAAAACTTTGCATACGTAGATTTTGAAGAAGATTTTCATATTCCAAGCATTCAGGATGCGGCAATGGCTTTTGGTGTAAAAATCATCAGAAGCGTGCACAGCATGGATGAACCTATTTATAACCTTCGTGAACGCTGCGACGAAATGCGTAAGACCGGTTATGAAATTCCAAAGATTGCTTTTAAACCAAAAAAACTTTCTGATGTAGCAAACCTCTTCCGCGAAGGAAGCCAGATGACTCAGTACGAGCATATTCTCTGCGCCATGGGACCAGAAGGACTTCCTTCGAGAATTCTTTCTTCGTATACAAACTCTTACCTTACCTATGTTTCACCGGAAGAACTTATGTCAAATACTTCGAACATAGGTCACATAGATCCTGTTACGCTCACAACTCTTTATAATTTCCGTTCCATTACAAAAGATACAAAACTTTTTGGAATAACAGGCTGGCCTCTTTATAAGGTTTCGGGCCCTGAAATTCACAATTCGGGCTTTAAGCGTGCAGGCATTGATGCAGTTTTTATTCCTATACGTTCTCAGCTTGCATCCGAAGCTCTTGTTTTTGCAGAACAGGTTGGGGTTAAAGGACTTGCTGTAACAAATCCTCATAAAGAATCAATAATGTATTACCTGAATGAACAGACTCCTGAAGTTGTTCAGATTGGAGCCTGCAACACAGCAATTTATAAAAATAAAAAATGGATTGGCTATAACACAAATGCATACGGCTTCCGCCGCGCGCTTGAAGAATTTTTAGGACCAATCCGCATTAAACGAAAAAAGGTTGCTCTTATTGGAGCCGGTGGAACTGCAAAAGCAGTTGCATATGTTCTTAAACAGATGGGCGCCCGCGTATGTATTTTTAACAGAACAATAAGTCACGCTAAACAGATTGCAGAACGATACGGCTTTGAATACTGCCAGCTCGAACCAGATTGTGCTCCAATTCTTGATGATTATTCAAATCTTATTATTCAGACAACTTCGGTTGGTGCAACAAAAGAAATTAAACCTGGAACACAAAATCAACAGGAACCTAACGACCCTATATATTTTTACAACTTCCGCGGCAACGAAATTCTTTTTGATATTCTTTACCGCCCCGCAATTACTCCGGTAATGAAGCGTGCTTCACTTGCAGGTTGTCGTGTAAGCAACGGCTACAAGATGCTTGAGTATCAGGCATATGCACAGTATAAGCTTTTCACCGGCCAGGATTTTGAAGTTGATTCAGAAATAACAGGAGATATTATATGACACAGAGCGAACAGAAAACACTTGTTGCAAATACTGCAATTGATACTTTAATTGAAAAAGGAAAAATTTTCAGCGGAATGAAAATTGGTCTTGGAACAGGCTCAACTGCAATTCCAGCTGTATACCGTCTTGCTGAACATATTAAAAGCGGCGAGCTCAAAGATATTAAGGCTGTTGTAACAAGCTTTCAGACACAGAATGCCTGCCAGGATTTAGGTATTCCTGTTTATTCAATGAATGACAGAATTATAGGCGGCCATCTTGATCTTTCTATTGACGGTGCCGATGAAGTTACTCCAGACTGCTTCTGTATTAAAGGAGGCGGTGCTGCTCATGTTCGCGAAAAGTTAGTTGAATACAATTCTGATATTTTCGTTGTTGTTGCAGATTCTACAAAGGCCGTAGAAACAATTGGTACAAAGTTTCCTGTTCCTGTAGAAATTATTGAAAGTGCACGAGTTCCTGTTACCAATGCATTGAACAAGCTTGGCGCAAAATGCGTGCTTCGTGAAGGAGTTCGCAAAGCTGGTCCTGTAATTACAGATAACGGAAACCAGATTCTTGACTGCACCTGGGAAAACCCAATTGATGTTGCAGAAATGGAAGATAAAATAAACGGAATTGTCGGCGTTGTAGAAAACGGATTATTTTCTAAGAACAAGCCGATTGTTTTTGTTGGCACCGCAGACGACAAGGTAGAAACCCACAACTGGCACTAGGATTTTTTTTATGTTCCCGCCGTTTCCGCAAGAACTAGCCCGTCACTACTGCATGGAATTAATTTCCGGCATAGAAGACGGGTCTGTTATTTTAAAACAGATTTCTCAAGAAAGCGAAGAACGCAAAGGTCATGGAGTTATGATTGGAGCCCTTGTGTGCGTGAATTCAGCAGGGGAAAGGGTTGTTCTTCATGCAGTGAGCGGTATTTCCGTGGTTCCTGAGCAGAATGTGGTCCCTGAGCAGAATGTGGTCCCTGAGCTTGTCGAAGGGCCAACAAAAATTATCGTTCCTCCAATAATATCACCCGAAGAAATTGAACAAGCGCTTGCCAAGAATGACAAGAAAATACATGAGTTGACTGACGCCTTAGAGGGTCGTGGGGTTGGTGAGCCAGTCGAACCACACATCAAAGAAGAACGTACAAAACTTACAACCGAATCCCTGCTCAATGTATTCAGTCTTTACACTTTCACCCGCTTTGACGGTAAAAAAATCACTCTGAATGAAATAATACAGGCGCATGGCGGAAAGCTTCCACCGACAGGCACCGGCGACTGCTGCGCACCAAAGCTTTTGTCTTATGCATTTGAACATAACCTTACGCCAATAAGCATGGACGAAGTTTTCTACGGCCGCGATACAAAAAATAAAACAAACGGAACCTCCTACCCTCCTTGTGACGAACGCTGCGGTTATATTCTGCCGTACATTCTGGGTTTAGAAATCCTTTACCGCGATTCTCAGATAATTGTTGTAAATAAGCCAGGCGGACTTCTTTCTGTACCGGGCCGCACAGAAGACAAGCAGGATTGTGTAGTAAACCGTGTGAAAAAACTTTTTCCGCATTGCATTACTCAGCCTTCTGTTCACAGACTTGATATGGAAACTTCGGGACTTCTTGTGCTTGCATTTACAGAAGAAGCTCACCGCAATTTGAGCATGCAGTTTGAAGCAGGCACTGTTCATAAAAAATATGTTGCCCTGATTGATGGAGTTTTTGATCACAATGAATACGAAGGTGAACTACAGTTAAAGTTCCGTCTTGATGTAGACAACCGTCCGCATCAGATTTACGACGAAGTAAACGGTAAGCTTGGAATTACTCAATGGAAGAAAGAAGGAACAGAACTTTACACCGCACCGGACGGAACAAAGCGCCGCACCACAAAAATAATTTTCACACCAAAGACAGGCCGAACACATCAGCTCAGACTTGCGGCTAGTGATCCTCATGGGTTTGGGATTCCTATTGTGGGAGATACACTGTACGGGCATTGTGAACCGGGAGAGCGGTTGATGTTACATGCGTTTGAATTGGAATTTAAGCACCCGGTTTCCGGTGAGATAATGTCTTTCAAGTCTGATATGTCATTGTCGGGCTAAAAGGCCATGTCATTGTCGGGCTTGACCCGACAATCTCAATCATAAATAGATCCCCGGGTCAAGCCCGAGGATGACATATTAATTGATAAACAAACCCTTAACCAGCGGCACGCAGATTACAAACACAACTTCAATCAAAAGCCCCGGCAAGAAGTTTGCAGTTTTGATTTTTTTGAGGCCCAGCAGGTTCAAACCAATCATAATAATGACTGCGCCACCACAGGCAGAAATTTCGTTGAGCATTGAATCTGTTACAAACGGCTGAAGTACTCCAGAAAGAAGTGTAAGCCCGCCCTGATAAATAAGAATCAGAATAACAGAAAAGGCTGTACCAACACCCATGGCTGCCGCAAAAGAAATTGCCATAAAACCGTCGAGGATTGACTTTGTAAAAATGATTGTATAGTCGTGCTCTACACCGGCTTTGAACGAACCAATGATTGTCATTGCTCCAACACAAAACAAAACAGAAGCGTTTAAGAATGCAAATGCAAAGTTGTGTTTTTTCTGTTCATCTAAAGTGATATCTGATGCAAGAAGGTCGCCTTCTACAGCAGTCTTCTTTTTAGGAGTTGTAATTTTCTGAAGCCATCCTCCTAGACGAAGAATTGCTCCATCTATATCTATTGCATAACCAATTACGCCGCCGATTATAAGTGACAGCGCAAGATAAACAATGCTTTCATATTTGAATGCCATCTGAAGTCCAATGATGACTGTAATAACACCACAAGCTGTCTGAATCATTTCAAGAAGTTCATCAGTGAATTTTTTAGAAAAAAGAAGTCCGATAATAGACCCAAGAATAACTGTACCACAGTTTACTAAAACAGCTAACATATTTTTTACCTCAAAAAAAAAGGGAACTGCTTTTATGCAATTCCCTGTTGATGCGGAGGAGCCGACTTGAACGGCCACGACTTACGCCACAAGCACCTCAAGCTTGCGTGTCTACCAATTCCACCACCCCCGCGTAGTACTGAGCTACACTGGATTCGAACCAGTGACCCACGCCTTAAAAGGGCGTTGCTCTACCTACTGAGCTAGTAGCCCATCCATTCAAACGAATGTTTTACTATTTTATTGATTTTATAAAAACATGTCAAGACTGTAATTCAAGGGAGAATAGAAATTGTTGAAATATTCAAACCTTTCTGCTAAAATCAAAATAATAAAAAATGTTTCTTGGAGAGTTTATTAAACATTTTTATTTTAAGAGGTTTTCTTATGAAAAAACTTTTTTCTGTATTGGCTGTTCTTTTTGTTCTTGGAACAGTAGACGTTTTTGCACTTGGTATCGGACCACAGGCCGGATACACTGTTAATGGAACTCCAAGTGGAGCAATTACTTTCAAAGTAGATTCACTTCCTTGTGTTTTTGCTGTAAATGCAGACATTGGTAAAGTTACATCAATTGGTTTGACAGCAGACTGGTGGCTTGCTAACCCTGTAATCACAGGTCCATGGCACTATTTCTATGGTGTTGGTCTTGCAGGCAGCATGGTTGTAGGAGAAAACAATGGTGCTGTTTTTGTGGGAGGCCGTGCATTAGTTGGAACTAATGTATACCTGCTCGACAATTTCATCGAACTGTATCTGCAGCTCGCATGGCAGCCAGGTATTGTTATTCACGACGGCGTTCACCCGGTATATGATCAGATTCCGGTAAACTTCGGACTTCGTTTCTGGTTCTAAAATGGCTCTATCATAAAAAATTATCGGGTCTAACTCGATGATGAAAAAAGGCACGTATGTAAAAGTACGTGTCTTTTTTTTATATAATCCAATGACCCTTCGACAGGCTCAGGGACCCCGTGTTGCTCAGGGACCGCGGTAACTATTTACATAGAACATTTTTTTCATTAAAATAGAAAGACCCTAATTTTATATTGGAAATTTTTTATTATAAGAGGTATTAATATGGCTTGGGATATTTCAAAAGTAAGAAATATCGGTATCAGTGCCCACATTGACTCAGGTAAAACAACAACTTCAGAACGTATCTTGTTCTACTGTAACAAGATTCATGCTATTCACGAAGTTCGTGG